>JBOFGW010000082.1:0-3943 GCA_051649325.1 Burkholderiaceae bacterium
GCCGCAGGTGATCGTTGCCACTCAACCCACCTGGGGGCTGGACGTCGGTGCAGTCAGCTTTATTCATGCGCAGTTGATCGCAGCCTGCGAGCGCGGCGCGGGCGTGCTGCTGATCTCTGAAGATCTGGATGAAGTCTTCGCCTTGGCCGACCGCATTGGCGTGATGGTGCGCGGGCAGTTAAGCGATATCAAACCGCGTGCGGAGTGGACGCTTAGTGCGTTGGGGTTGGCGATGACTGAGGCTGGGCAGCGACATCATGCGGCTTGAAGCCCGCGAATCCGCCCGCGCGGCGTTTGTGCTTGCGCCGCTGGGCGCCATTGCGTTCACGCTGGCCGTGTGCTCTGTGCTCGTGCTGGCCGCCGGCGCACCGGTGCTCAAATCTTTTGCTGCGCTGTTTGACGGCGGCTTTGGCAGCGTATTTGCCATTACAGAAACGCTCACGCGTGCCACACCGCTGATGCTCACGGGTCTCGCAGCCGCCATCGCGTTCAAGGCGCGGCTGTGGAACATTGGTGCAGAAGGTCAGCTCTACGCCGGTGCGCTGGCCGCTGTGGCCGTGGGCGGCCTGCATGGCGGCGAGGGTTTTGATGCAAGCCCCGCGTTTCTGTTTTCCTGCATGATTGCGGCGGCCATGCTTGCGGGCGCTGCTTTGCTGATCGTTCCCGCGCTGCTAAAAACCTACGCCAAGGTGGATGAAGTGGTCACCACGTTGCTGCTGAACTTTGTGGTGCTGCTGGCCGTGAGCTGGATGCTCGATGGCCCGATGAAAGACCCCACCGCGATGGGCTGGCCGCAGACGGTCACACTCAAGCCGGAGCTGGAACTTGCCAAGATTGTGGAGCAATCGCGCTTGCACAGCGGCTTTCTCGCCGCGCTTGCACTCGCTGCCGGTTGCTGGGCGCTGCTGAAGTTCACCACCTTTGGTTTTGCGCTACGCGCCACCGGTGCCAACGCCCAGGCTTCGCGCTTTTTGGGCTTGCCCGTTACGCGCACGGTGCTGCTCACCGCTGTGCTCTCTGGCGCGCTAGCTGGCCTTGCTGGTGCGATCGAAGTGGCAGGCCGCACTGGCTATGTCACGCTGGATATGAGCCCCGGCTACGGCTACAGCGGCATTGTGATCGCAATGCTCGCGGCGCTCAATCCGCTCGCTGTTGTTCCCGCTGCGATTCTTGTGGCCGGTGTTTTGGTGGGCGCAGATTCCATGAGCCGCGCGGTGGCCGTGCCCACCTACATTGCCGATGTGATAGTGGCCGTGAGCCTGATTTCAGTGCTGGTAGCCAGCATGCTCACGCAGTACCGGGTGCGCTTCAAATGATCGCGGACCTGCTTGCCACACTGGCCACCGATTCATTCTGGATCGCGGTGCTGCGCATTGCCACGCCGCTGATACTGGGCACGCTGGGCGTGCTGCTATGCGAGCGCGCGGGCGTGCTCAATCTGGGGATTGAAGGCATCATGGTCGCGGGCGGCTTCATCGGCTGGCTGGCGGTGTTTCAAGGTGCGCCGCTGTGGGCGGGGGTGCTTGCCGCCGCCTTCGCCGGCGCGCTGTTTGGCTTGCTGCATGGCGTGCTGACGGTGCCGCTGGCATTGAGCCAACATGTGGCGGGGCTGGGTATTACGCTGCTGGCTACAAGCTTGAGTTATTTTTCTTATCGCGTCGCGTTTCCCAAAGTGACTACGCCGCCCACGGTGACTCCTTTCGCGCCGCTGGGCTGGTTCGAAGGCTTGCCGTGGCTGGGCAGCGTGCTGGCTGCGCAGACCTTGCTCACTTGGGGCGCGATGCTGGCGGTGGCTGCGGTGGCGTATGTGCTGTATCGCACACCGCTGGGCCTGGCAATTCGCATGGTCGGTGAAAATCCGCAAGCCGCAGAGAGCCAGGGCATCAATGTCACGGCGGTGCGCATGGGCGCGGTGGTGGCCGGCTCTGCACTGATGGGTGTGGCGGGCAGCTTTCTTACGCTGGTGGCGTTCAACGCGTTTTTCTTCAACATGGTCAATGGCCGCGGCTGGATTTGCGTGGCGCTGGTGGTGTTTGCCAGTTGGCGGCCCGGCATGGCGCTGGCCGGGGCGCTGCTGTTTGCCATGTTTGATGCGATGCAGCTGCGCCTGCAGCAAAGCGCGGGCAACGTGTTGCCGTACCAGGTGTGGTTGATGGTGCCGTATCTGCTTTCTATCGTCGCGCTGGTGGTGGTGGCGCGCAAATCTTCCGTGCCCCAGGCGCTGATGAAACCTTATCGCAAGGGTGAACGCTAGGCGTTCACCCTTGCGATAAGGTCCTGCAACAATTTGCTCCCTCCCCAGCCCTCCCTCCGAGAGGGAGGGAGTTCGCGAGGCGGCATAGAATGAAGCGTCACGAGAAAAAAGGTGAAGCGTATGACGGTTCTCAAATTTCTGCTGTACCTGATCATTATTTTGGTGATCGTTGTGTTTGTCGCTGGGCAATTGGGTTTACTACGCGGCAAAGCACCCAGCCTGGGCGTGCGCGACGGCAAGCTCAAGGTGCCGGCCAAAACGCCCAACAGCGTTACCAGCCAGGCAGCGCTTTATCCAGACCATCCGCTTAAAAGCTACGCAGAGATTGCGCCGCTCACCTACAGCAGCGATGCAGATGCAGCTATGGTCAAACTCAAAGGCATCGTAAGTGGCATGCCGCGCACCACCATCATCACTGCCGAGCCGGGCTATCTGTATGCACAGTGCCAAACCCAGTGGCTCAAGTTTGTGGACGATCTGGAATTTGTCGTTGACGATGCGTCCAAGGTGATTCACGTGCGCAGCGCATCGCGAGTGGGCCGCAAAGATTTTGGTGTGAACCGTGCGCGGGTTGAAGCGATTCGCGCAAAATTTAATGCCTCTTGATATGCTCTACGCAATATCCATGCGCTTTTTGAGCCATTTTTGCCTCAAAACCCGCATGGATGTTGCGTGATCAAATTTCAGAAACCATGCTTGACCTGCTGATTCAACACGCCAACTTGCCGGATGGCCGCACCGATCAATGTGTTGCGGTCAAAGACGGCAAAATCGTCGATGTCGCAGCGCTTATTGAAGGCGCCGCCGCGCAAACGCTGGATGCGCAGGGCATGCTGCTCGCCCCGCCGTTTGTAGATGCGCACTTTCACATGGATGCCACGCTGTCTTACGGCCTGCCGCGCGTGAATCAAAGCGGCACGCTGCTGGAAGGCATTGCCTTGTGGGGCGAACTTAAACCACTACTCACGCAAGACGCGCTGGTGGAACGCTCCCTGAACTATTGCGACTGGGCTGCCGCCAAAGGCTTGCTCGCCATCCGCTCGCACGTGGACGTGTGCGATGCACGCTTGCTCGCGGTCGAGGCGTTGCTGCACGTCAAAGAAAAAGTCAAACCGTATATCGATCTGCAGTTAGTGGCCTTTCCGCAAGACGGCGTGCTGCGCTCGCCCGGCGCTTTTGAGAATTTGAAGCGCGCGCTGGATAGGGGTGTAGATGTGGTGGGCGGCATCCCGCACTTTGAGCGCACCATGAGTGAAGGCGCGGCGAGCGTGAAGCTGCTGTGCGAAGAAGCCGCCCAGCGCGGCCTGCGCGTAGACATGCATTGCGATGAGACGGATGACCCAATGTCGCGGCACATTGAAACGCTGGCGTTTGAAACGCAGCGTCTGGGCATGCAAGGCCGCGTGAACGGCTCGCACCTCACCAGCATGCACAGCATGGACAACTACTACGTCAGCAAGCTGATCCCGCTGATCAAAGAATCCGGCGTGAGCGCAGTGGCCAATCCCCTCATCAACATCACCATCCAGGGCCGGCACGACACCTACCCGAAGCGGCGCGGCATGACGCGCGTGCCCGAACTGATGGCGGCCGGCGTGAACGTGGCGCTCGGCCAGGACTGCATGATGGACCCCTGGTATTCGATGGGTTCCGCCGACATGCTGGAGGTCGCGCACATGGCCGTGCATA
>JBOFGW010000083.1:0-3952 GCA_051649325.1 Burkholderiaceae bacterium
GGAAACCGTCTCAGATGCTCGTGAATGATCTGCAGCCGCCCCTGCTCCATCACCATCACCCGCGTGCCACGTCCCTGAATCGTGAACGACTTGCCGTCTTGCGCGCCTTCCCAGTTGTAGGTGTAGGTTGCCGTGGCGCTGGCGTGGTCGGTGGATAGCACCACAATATCCGTTAGATAAAACCGCACTTTCTTCACATTGGCTGGCACGCTCTTCCACGTCTTCTCAAACACCGCCTGCACCGCCGCCCGGCCAACAAAATCGCCGTCGTTGAAGCGGAAGAACGCGTGTTCGTGGATCATGTCGCAGATTAGGCTGAAGTCTTCCTTTTCGGCGAGCTGTTCGAAGTGAGTCAAGAACTGGATTAGTGCTTCAGCGGAAAGAGCTTCTTCTGGCATCGGAGTGATTTCGCATGGACAGAACTCGGGCTTCTCAAGCAGCAAGCTGCTCGATCGGCAGGTTAAACACTGATTTGCGTCACATCTAGATCTGTTTCATACCGCAAAGACAATAATGCGCCGCCGTCAAATCGAAAATCGACAGAAACATCACCACGTTCCGTTGCGCTGTATTCGATTTCAATCAGATCATGACCAACGATTGAGCTAAGTTCCGATAGATCGTTCAACAGCAAGCCGTGTTCAAGCGTTGAGTTCACAGGTTGCTCGGGGGAATCTCCGGATCTCCAAAAGACCGTTCCAGTTTCAAAGTAGATGCGATACCAGGTTTCTTGAAACCGTAGAAACACCACATTCGCTGGATCACGCAGTGTAAATCCATCATAGAAGTGCTGAACTACCAGGCTAGCGCAACGTTGGCCAACTATCTCAGGTGGCGAGCCATTGAATTGAACGTGAGTGATAGCTGTAGTCATTGATACCTAATTTAGAGCAATTATTCCTGAAAATCCGCATGAATACTGCGTAGAGCCCTTCAAACCTGCTCCGAAACAGCCTTCTCCACCCCCACCAACCCCCGAGCAAACTCCACCGCCTCTTGCAGCTCACGCGTGCGCGCAAACGGCGGCAGGCTGCGCCAGATTTGTTTGCCGTAGGGTTTGTCGACCAGGCGCGCGTCGCCGATCACGAGCAGGCCGCGGTCTTTGTCGTCGCGGATCAGGCGGCCAACGCCTTGTTTGAGGGTGATGACGGCTTCGGGCAACTGCACGTCGAAGAATGGGTTGCCGCCGGCTTTGCGCACAGCTTCGAGCCGGGCGGAAAACAGCGGATCGTCCGGCGGCGCAAACGGCAGCTTGTCGATGACGACCATGGAAAGCGCCTGGCCGCGCACGTCTACGCCTTCCCAAAAACTGGCGGAGCCAATCAGCACCGCGCCAATGTCTTGCCGAAACTGTTCCAACAGCGCGGTGCGGCTACCCTCGCCTTGCACCAGCACTTTGAGCGGCGCGAGCGCTTCATCTTTTTCTTGCAACGTGCGCAGGGCTTTGGCGGCGCGGTCTACGGCGCGCAGGCTGGTGCACAGAATAAAAGTCTTGCCGCCAAGCGCAGCAATCAGCGGCGCGACGCGTTCTACCAGCGCAGGTGTGAACTCAATGGCGTTGGCATCCGGCAGACCTTGCGGCACGTAGAGCAAGCCTTGCTGCGGGTAGTCAAACGGGCTGTCCAGCGCGAGTGTTTCCACGCCTTCCAGCCCCATGCTTTCTGAAAACAGGGCAAAGTCGCCGCGCACGGCGAGCGTGGCGGATGTCATGATCCACGCGGCGCTCAGTTTGCCGCGCAGTTCACGCAGCTTGTTCGCCACCGACAGCGGCGCGCTGACCAGTTGCATGGCGGTGGGCGACAGTTCAATCCAGCGCACAGCTTCTTCATCGCTCGCTTCACACCACGCGCCGAGCGTTTGCTCTTGCGCGAGCGCGCGCGTGAACAGCTGGCTGATGAGCACGTCACGCTCGCGGTGCGGCTCGAGTGCCTTTGCGAGCGCCTGCAGCTTGTCGCGCACGGCCTGCAGCGCGGCGGCCAGGCGTGGCTCGCGCATGGCTTCTTGGTACGGCAGGCGGGCGTTGAGTTCTGGCCGCGCCAGGCGCGCTTCGCGCACCGCGGTTTCAAGCGTTTGCGCGGCTTCACGCGGCTCTACGGCGTCGCGCGCGCTCGCAAGCAAAATTGCCACGCTGTCGCGCGCGAGTTCTAGCCATTGCCGCGTAGATGTTTGCGCGCCGAAAAAGTTAGTGGCGATGTCGGGCAACTGATGCGCTTCATCAAAGATCAGCGTGTTGAAGGCGGGCAGCAGCTCTGCCACGCCGTCTTCGCGCAGCGCAGCGTCTGCAAAGAACAGGTGGTGATTGACCACGACGATATCTGCGTCCAGCGCGGCCTTGCGCGCCTTCATCACGAAGCATTTGGAAAAGTGCGGGCACTCGGTCGACAGGCAGTTTTCTGCGGTAGAGGTGACTTTGGGCCAGATGCCGGAATCTTCCGGCACATCAGCCAGCTCTGACTTGTCGCCGGTGGCGCTTTCCATCGCAAAGCTCTTTACGACTGCAAGCTGCCCCACCTCTTCTTTGCTGGAAAGCCGGCCGTCTTGCGCGGTGCGTTCCAGGTGAAAGTGGCACACGTAGTTGGCGCGGCCTTTGAGCAGCGCGGCGGTGACGGGCACTGCCAGCGCCTCACGCACACGCGGCAAATCCTTGGCAAATAACTGGTCTTGCAGGTTGCGGCTGGCGGTGGAAAGCATGACTTTGCCGCCAAATAACAACGCTGGTGCCAAATAGGCAAACGTCTTGCCGGTGCCGGTACCCGCCTCGACCACCAGCGTTTCTTGCCTGCGCATAGCGGCCAGCACCTGCTGCGCCATGCGCTGCTGCACCTGGCGCGGTGCATATCCGTCTACAGCTTTGGCGAGCAAGCCGTCTTGCGCGAACACCTGGGCACGCTGCGGGTCAAACGACGGGTTGTTTTCAGTCAAAGTCAATGCTGGCGCGGATTTGCGGCCAGGCGAAAAGAGTGTTTAAGCCGGAATATCGGGCGTGAGCTGCAGCTTGAGCAGCGTAATTTGGTCTTTCAGAAGCAGCTTGCGTTTCTTCATGCGCTGGACTTGCAGCTGGTCGTAGCCCTCTTTGATGGTCAGGGCATGGATCGCTGCGTCGAGCTCGCGATGCTCCAGCTCAAGCTCGATGATCCGATGCTGGATGTTGACAAAATCGCTCACAACACTCTCGCAGCCTGCGGCGTGGATACAATCATTTCGGTAGTCCCGGGCTGCCTCTGAAGGCCAGCCGCAGTTTTGCCGATTTTCCCGTTTAACTCAAGTTCATCTGCTATTGCAGGAATCGATATTTCGTGGCTCGCTTTACCGTATCTGCCTGCACGGCCCAACATCTTGGCGACCGCGCCGAGCAGCAAGACCGATTGATGATTATGGCGTCGCCGCACGTAACCGCCGGCCTGATGGCGGTGGTGGCCGACGGCATGGGCGGCAAGACCGGCGGCGCACTGGCGGCCGAGCAGGTCATGACGACTTCACGCAATTTTTTCAAGGAATGGCGCGAAGAAGACCCGATTGAGCCGGCCATCAACAACGTGGTCAATGAAGTGCACACTGTCGTGCAGCTTTCCGGCCTGACGGAAGAGAAAGAACCGCACAGCACGTTAACGCTGATTGTGCTCACACCCAACTACGCGCACTGGGCGCATGTGGGCGATAGCCGGCTGTACCACTTTCGCGCCGGGCAATTGTTTAACCGCACGCTGGATCATTCCTACGTACAAGACATGATTACCGCCGGCCGCCTCACGCCGCAGCAGGCGCTGACGCACAAATACCGCAATATGCTGACGAGTGCGCTGGGTACGCCGCAGCATCCACGCGTTTCGCACGACCGGCTGGACGATCCACGGCCAGGCGATGCGTTCTTGCTCTGTTCAGACGGCGTATGGGCCTATTTTTCCGACGATGAGTTGGCCCGCATCATCACCACACTGCCGGTGCGCGATGC
>JBOFGW010000084.1:0-4499 GCA_051649325.1 Burkholderiaceae bacterium
AAAAAGGCGCATGATTCATGCGCCTTTTTCACAGCGGCAGCAAAACCGCGGCTAGTTTTTGAACACCTTGTTGGGGCCGATCATGGTCAGCTCAACCCAGTTCGATGCATTGCGATCATTGGGGCCAAACGCCACCAGAAAATCACCCACATCGTAGCTTTGCAGAGACTCAAGCGCATTGACGAAGGATTCGCGCGTGGGGGTTCTGCCAGAGCGGCGCAGTGCCTCGGCCGTGACTTTAGCGGCGATATAGCCTTCCAGGCTGGTGAAGTCAAAGTCCGGGAAGCCTGCGTCTTTCATGGCCTTTTGGTACTCACGCACAATCGCCGACCGTTGGTTGAACGGGAAGGGCACCACCTGAGAAATGCCGATGCCATTGCCAACCTCGCCAAGCTCATCGGCCAGCGCTTTGGAGCCTACAAAGCTCACGTTGTAGAACTGGCCGGTGTAACCGCGCTTTTTCGCTTCTTTAATGAAGGCGGCGCAGGATTTGTACGCGCTGATCTGGATAATCACATCAGGCTGGGTAGGAAGAATCGCATCCAGAGCCTTCGTCACATCTGTGCTGTTGCGTTCTACCGTCCCGGTTGCCATCAGCGGCAGGTTGACTTGCTTAAGTGCGCGCGTCACGCCATCCAGACCGGCTTGGCCGTAAGAGTCGTTCTGGCGAAATACGGCAATGCGCTTCATGCCTACGCTAGAGAGCTGTTTGACGATCAGTTCAGTCTCGTCGTAGTAGCTGGCGCGTACGTGACAGATCAGCCGGTTGACCGGCTGGCGCAGCACTTCCGCGCCGGTAAAGGGTGCTACAAACGGCACTTTGGCGCCGGTGAAGATCGGCATTGCGGCAACGCTGGTCGGTGTGCCTACGTAGCCAAACAGCGCAAACACGCGGTCTTCTTCAATCAGGGCCTTGGTGTTGGCGGCAGCGCGATCGGCTTCATAGCCATCGTCGCGGGTTTTGATGATGATGCTGCGGCCGTTCACGCCGCCTCTGGCGTTCAGCGCATCAAAATATACCTTTGCGCCCAGGTTCATGCGGATCCCCAGCTCCTTGGCGGGGCCTGAAAACGCGGCCGATTGGCCCAGCACAATTTGGTTATCGGTAATGCCCTGGCCCGATGCGAGGCCTGTCAGCATGCAAAGTGCCGGCGCAGCCAGCCATTTCAAAAATTTCATGTCCATCTTCTTTCAGTTGCTCGTAAAAAAGTTGTGCAGCTTAGCGGTTCTAGCGCCGGAACTTGCCGTCACCGGCGATGATGGTGAGATCTACCAGTTTTGAGGCTGCCCGGTCTTTGTTGCTGAACGCTGCTTCAAATCCGCCAAAATCTACGCGGTTGATCGATTCCATGGCAGTCACCAAACCGTCACGGGTGAGATTACGGCCGGCGCGCTTGATGCCCTCCACCATGACCTTGGCGGCAATGAAGCCTTCCAGGCTGGTGAAGTCGTAGTCGGTGTGGCCGATATCGCGCATACGGGCTTGGTATTCCTTCACGATCGGTACGGAGGGTGAGAACGGAAACGGCACTACTTGCGAGATCATCACCCCCGCACCGTCTTTGCCCAGCGCAGCATTCAACGCATTCGAGCCTACAAAGCTCACATTGGCAAACAAGCCCGTGTAACCGCGCTTTTTGGCTTCTTTGATAAAGGCGGCGCAAGAGGTATAGGCGGAAATTTGCACGATGGCGTCTGGTTTGGAATCCAAAATCAACATTCCGTTATTCAGTTCGACGCTATTGCGCTCCACGGTGCCTTTGGCCACAACATCTAGCCCACGCTTTTTAAGCGCCCGCTCCACGCCTTCCAGGCCTGCCTTGCCGTACGCGTCGTTTTGATGAAACACGGCAATGCGCTTGATGCCCACCGTGGTCAGATGCTCGACGATCTTTTCAGTTTCATCAAAGTAGCTAGCGCGCACATGGAACACATAACGGTTGAACGGCTCACGCAAAGACTGTGCGCCGGTGAATGGCCCGACTAGCGGCACTTTGGCTTCAGTCAGAATCGGCAGCGCCGCCAATGTGGTAGGGGTGCCTACATAGCCCAGCAGGGCAAACACTTTGTCGCTATTGATGAGCTTCTTGGTGTTTTCTGCTGCGCGCGTGGCTTCATAGCCATCGTCCGCCGTAATCAATGTGAGCTTGCGGCCGTTCACGCCGCCTTGCTCGTTGATGTGGTCAAAATAGGCCTTGATGCCTACATTCATGCGTTTGCCCAGCTCTGCAGCCGGGCCGCTGAACGGTGCTGATTGGCCGATCAGAATCTCTTTGTCGGTCACGCCTGTCTGCGCCGTTGAAAGCGCGCTGACCACCGACAGGGCCAGCCCTGCTGCAAGGCGTTTGAGCAAAGAAGTGGTAAACATGTTCCCCCCTGGGAAAGTCGCGCTGGTGTAATCGCTAACACAGAGCGATTCGCTGTTTATCCCTACGCAGAACCATTCTAGAAAGTGTTCGGGTTTGCGGTAACCTTTGTTGCCTAGACGTCATTTACCTCGCACCATGGAAACAACAGTTAAAACCGCGTGCCCGCACGATTGCCCAGACACCTGCGCCATGGAGGTGACGGTGCAGCAACAACACGGCAAGCGTGTTGCCGTAAAAGTGGTAGGCGCGCAGAGCCATCCACCAACTGCGGGTGTGCTCTGCGCCAAAGTGTCGCGCTATCTTGAGCGCACGTATCACAAAGACCGGCTGACCACGCCGCTCAAGCGCGTTGGCAAAAAAGGCCAAGGCCAGTTTGCGCAAGTGAGTTGGAATGAAGCGTTGACAGACATCGCAACGCGTTTGAAATCGATCGCGGCCATTGATCCGCAGCGCATCGTGCCCTACAGCTACGCCGGCACGATGGGTCTGGTGCAAGGCGAAAGTATGGCGATGCGCTTTTTCAATAAGCTGGGTGCAAGCTTGCTTGATCGCACCATCTGCTCATCCGCCGGTGGCGCGGGGCTGAACGCGACCACCGGCCGCGGCGGCGCAGACATGGAGTTTGCGCAAGAGGCCAAACTCATCATTTTTTGGGGCGGCAACCCGATCGCGTCGAACTTGCATTTCTGGAGCCGCGCGCAAGAGGCCAAGCGCAATGGCGCCACACTAATTGCGATTGACCCGTACCGCAGCCTGACTGCGGAAAAATGCCACACGCATATTGCGCTGCTCCCCGGCACTGACGGCGCGTTTGCGCTAGGCATGATGCATGTACTCATCCGGGATGACTTACTGGACCACGCGTACATTGCCGCGCACACAGTGGGCTTTGACGCATTGAAAGCTCGGGCGCTGCAGTGGCCGCCCGCGCGCGCCGCGCAGGTATGCGGCGTGGATGCGCAGCAGATTGAACATGTTGCCAAGCTGTTTGCGCAGACTGCACTGGCAGGTCAGGGCGCCTTGATTCGGTGCAACTACGGCATGCAGCGTGCACGTGGCGGCGCCAACGCCACGCGTGCGATTGCGTCTTTGCCGGGGCTGGTGGGTGCGTTTAAACACCGCGCGGGCGGACTGCTGTTTTCCACCAGCGGCTGGTTTCCGGTGAACAAGCAGGCGCTCGAGCGGCCCGATTTGCTCGCCGGCAAAACGCCGCGCACGGTCAATATGAGTGATATTGGTCATGCGCTGAACAACGCCGGACCCTACGCGGGCATGCCTCCGGTGGATGCGCTGATTGTGTACAACAGCAACCCGGTCGCAGTCGCGCCGGACTCGTCTTCTGTCGCGCGTGGCTTTACGCGTGAAGATTTGTTTACCGTGGTGCTGGAGCATTTTCAGACCGATACGGCCGACTATGCAGATTACGTGTTGCCCGCCACCACACAGCTTGAGCACGTGGATATTCACCGCAGCTATGGTCACTTGTATGTGGTGGGCAATAACGTGGCGATTGATCCTGTAGGTGAAAGCCTGCCCAACACCGAGATTTTTCGCCGCCTCGCAGCCAAGATGGGTTTTACTGATTCTGTGTTTAGCGAAACGGATGAGCAGATCGCCGCGCAAGCGTTTGATTGGAACCATCCGCGCCTTCTCGGTTCAAGCTGGGAGCAGGTCAAGCGTGACGGCTGGGTCAAGCTCAACACCGGCAGCGATACGCCGTATGCGCAGGGCAACTTCCATACCCCAAGCGGCAAGCTGGAGTTTTATTGCGATGCGCTTGCCAAGCAGGGCCACGATCCATTGCCGGATTATCTTGAGCCGTACGAAAGCGTGACGAGCAGTCTTGCTAAGCGCGTCCCGCTTGCACTCATCTCACCGCCGGCGCGCAATTTTTTGAACAGCACCTTTGTCAATGTGGAAAGCCTGCGCGCGACCGAGGGCACGCCGCATTTGGACTTGCATCCGCAAGACGCGGCTGCGCGAAAGATTGCCGATGGCAACATCGTGCGCGTGTACAACGACCGCGGCAGTTTTCAAGCGACCGCGCGCGTGACTGACCGCGCGCGCGTGGGCGTGCCGGTGGCGCTGTCGATCTGGTGGAAAAAACTTTCGCCGGACGGCAAAAACGTC
>JBOFGW010000085.1:0-3350 GCA_051649325.1 Burkholderiaceae bacterium
CCGCGGTGCACGCGGCTCCACAAATACAGGCCGCGATGGTAGCCATAGATGCGCGCCTGCCGTCGCTCCGCCACCGGCACACCCGGATTCCAAATGAGTGAGCCGTAGGCAAACACCCACGTATCCGCGCTCTCAGGCACGGTCTTGAGCAGGCAATCGAGGGTATGGCAGACACGCATAGCGGTTAGGCTGAAGACTGGCGCATTTGCCGGTGCGC
Source organism: Burkholderiaceae bacterium (assembly GCA_051649325.1). Taxonomy (GTDB): domain Bacteria; phylum Pseudomonadota; class Gammaproteobacteria; order Burkholderiales; family Burkholderiaceae_C; genus JBJOQV01. Next base: position 218 of record JBOFGW010000085.1, read on the forward strand.
CATCGCCGTGGAGGCGGTGAGCATGACAGCCACCATCGCAAACAAACCGACAAACCCCACCACCGCGCCCGCTGCACCAAACGCGGCCGGCAGCGCAAAGCTGGATGCGTTGCCAAACGTTTGGCGCAGCGCAATCGCCTCGCCCGCGCGCGCGGGCGGCACCGCGTCGTGCAATAAGCTGAGCATGTTGGATTGCGACGCGCCCAGCGCGAAGCCTAGAACGAAGGCGGACACAAACAGCAGCGGCAACGAATGCACAAACGGCAGTGCAGCGAACACGAGGGTGGACACCACAAACACCGCGCGCAGAATCGTCCATGAGGCGTAGCGGCGATTCAGATGGCCCATCATCAGGCGCACCAGAAAAATCGCGCTGGCAAATGTACCGAGCAGCAAACCGATGGTGGAAGCGGACAGGCCAATCTTCTGGCCGTGAATCGGCATGATGAATTGAAACGTGTCCCACGCCACTGCCAGCGCGACGGACAGGAAGAAGATAGCGCGCAGTTTGGGATCGGCCAGCAGATCCGCCAGCGCGCGCCGCTGCTGCGGATCATGCGGATGCGGTGGCGGAAAGAGTTCCGCGCGTGTGCTTGCCAAGCGCCACTGCCACAGCAGGGCAACGAGTGCAAAGGAACTCATCACCGCAAACGCAACCCGGTGCCCGCCGGCATGGTCGATCAATAAGCCACAGATCACCGGGCCGGTAAAGCTCGCGATGGAGGCACCGATGGCCAGCTTGGCAAAACCTTGTGGGCGGCTGGCCGCGTCAAACGAAAGGCCAACCGTAGCTTGCATCGTCAACTGTGTCATCGACACCCCTGTGCCGATCAGCAGCGCCGCAGGCAACAGCGCCCAGGGATAGGAACCGAATGTGGCGATTGCCAGGCCAGTCAATTCAATCGCAAAGCCCACGCGCATCGGCCACTGCGTGCCCACACGGTCGACCCAGCGGCCCATGGTGATGGCCAGCAGCAATGGAAACAGGCCGAACATGCCAATGGCCAAGCCGACAAAGAGTGCAGATGCCCCGCTGTCCAGCGCCGCGAGCGAGACCGTGACGCGGCTGCCCGTCAGCGCGGCATGCGCGAGCACGGCACAGACAATCAGGGGGAGAATTTGCGGAGGGCTTGCTGAAGGAAGGGCTACTGCAGAAGAGGCTTGCGCTGTGACGGTGTGCGAAGTGTGTGTACTTCGAGAAGGACTTTCTGAACTGTCACTTTCTAAACCCATAACAACATTTTACGGGATTTGTGAAAGTTGCGTGACAAGCGCATCGCGAATGGCCACCGGCATGCTGCGATAAGCCAACACTGCATCACTTTGTGTGGCCATCGCATCACGCAAAATAGTTGCATTGCCCACGTGTGCGCAAACGTCAACAAGCTTGTGTGTGCTCACATGAATGGTGAACACTGCTTGCGGCAACTCCGGTACCGGAATGAAGGTCTGCCGCTCCACACGCAGAAAACAATCGGCCAGCAAACGCTCGGGCGCCGGCCAGGGCTTGCGCATATGCCGCGCGGGATGCGCATCGCGCAAGTGGCTTGGTGTAACGACCCATACATGGCGCTGCCAGCGGTCGCCACTCGTGACCAGTTTCATCAGCCCGTCGCCCGCGGCGATGAGCTGCTGATTGTCCGCCACCGGCGCATGCGCTTCATGAAACGAGCGGCCGATTTTTTCTGCCGGAATCCAGTGCGAGGGCAGCGCCACGCCCAGCATGGCGAGCGAGCGTGTCGGGCCGTTGACGATGGCGAAATCTTCTTCCAGCGCCAGTGCGAGAAGCGCTGCTAAGCCGCGCCAGCCGCTTAGGTTTGCAGCGGGCAGCTGAGCAAAAATGCCACTTGACGCAATATCTACGAGGGTATTAGATGAAAATTCATATTTCATCCCCGTAGATATTGCGTGAAAAGCACTATTTGAAACCAAAAACTGGTCTGGAAACTCACTTGCCGCCATGCTGGCCAGTGCGCGCAGCGCCGGCAGCGGGTCAAAACCGTCCGCGACGAGCAGCGCGTCGCTCTGCGGATGGGTCAGCGCCGCAAGCTTTTCATGCACGGCTTGCGACTGGCCGCTGGCTAAATGGCGCTGCCCGGGCGCGAGCCGCGACAAGCCGGGGCGCATGGCAAAAGGGGAGGTGACAAAACTCAAATCCATCCGCGCATTGTCCCAAATCTACAATGCTTGAATGAATGCGCCTGCCCAAATACTGGAACCACTTGCCCTGGATGCGCAGGCACCAGACCTTGCGCGCCGCTTCGGCGGCATGGTGCGCCTGTACGGCGCGCAAGGTGCGGCGCGGATTGCGACGGCGCACGTGTGCGTGGTGGGGGTGGGCGGCGTGGGTTCGTGGGCGACCGAATGCCTGGCGCGCAGCGGGGTGGGCAAGCTCACCTTAATCGATCTTGATCATGTGGCCGAGAGCAATATCAACCGGCAGGTGCATGCACTCACGCCCACGCTGGGCATGGCCAAGGTTGCAGCGCTTGCGCAGCGCATTGGCGACATCAACCCGCAGTGCGCAGTGCATCAGATTGAAGAATTCATCACGCCAGAAAATGTTGCGTCGCTCATGCCGCAATGCGATGCAGTAATCGATTGCATCGACCAAGTGCGCGCCAAAGTCGCGCTGGCCGCGTGGTGCAAAGCGCAAAACATTCGCCTGATGATGTGCGGCGCAGCAGGCGGCAAGCGCCAGGCCGCGCGCATCCGGCTTGCGGATTTGGCGCAGACAACGCATGATCCACTGCTGGCAAAAGTCAGAAGCGGGCTACGGCGCGATCATGGTTTTGCAGCAGTAGGGCGGGCAATGGGCGTGACTACGGTGTACTCGGATGAGCCAATGGTCACGGCTGATTTGAGTGCCGATCCGCAGGGGCTAAGCTGTGCGGGCTATGGGTCGGCCATGCACATCACGGCGGCCATGGGGCTGATGGCTGCCGGAGAAATACTGAATTTTTTAGCGGGAGACAAACAATGAAATCACTACTGTGCACATCGTCACAACGCAGCCTGCATGCAGCAACATTGATCACGGCAAGCGCACTGCTGATCGCAAGCTGCAAAACCGCTGAAGCACCTGCTCCCGCGCCGGCAGCCGCTGCCCGTATCTATGGCAGTGTGATGGACT
>JBOFGW010000086.1:0-7493 GCA_051649325.1 Burkholderiaceae bacterium
TTATCGCGCAATTGGCCGGTAGTGTCTCAGTTTGAAATTGGGTAACCCTTGAGTGGATTGCGCGACCTGTCTACACTATGAGGAAATCCTGCGTGACGGTGTTGAGCGCACTGTTGAGCAGGTGCTTGAAGCCATCAACCCGCGGCTAGCCGCCCCGACTTCAGTGCCGTCGCTTCGCACAACGCTGTTGAATCTGAAGGAGAAGGGTGTTGTGGTCAGTGCCAGCTTCGGCAAGTACAAGATCGCACCCCCAAAAAGCGAAACCCCCATCAATGCAAACGGCAATTTGCAGAGTGGGGGATTCATTGTTCAACCAGTCCCTACCCGGGGCGCAACTCACTAAGAAAGGAACCACATGGGTAAAAACTACCCGCTGGGGCAACTTCTCATTAAATTGAGAACTGCTGAACTCGCGGCGCTTACCAGATAGGATCACGTCACTAAGGCTGCAGTTTAACACTGCAGCCTTTTGTCGTCCAGGCGTTTTAACGCATGGCGCGACTACAAAGCATGCGACAGCCTGCAAGCGCACATCAGCAAACTCTACAAAGCCGCAGGCGTGCCGGATGGCGCAACGCACAGCGGCAGGCGCTCGTTCGCTGGCAACGTGCTCGCGGCCACCGGTGATCTGGGCGTTGTGTCCGCGCTGCTGGGGCACGAGCCAGACGATTGGGATGTCACCGCGCGGTACATCGACCCCGACCCCAAAATTCAGTGCGCGATTTTTGCTTTTGTCGTCTAAAATAGCTGCGTCTAGACGTTGAACGGGAAGCAATGACAGAAATGCAGTTTGAATTGATCGCGGAGTTGATCCGCTCGCGTGAGCCCGCTCAGACGGCCGCAAGGTTGGTGCTTGTTACGGGGGCTTCTATGGTTGACGCTGCTGAATTGGCTGGCGTTTCCTACGGCTCGTGCCAAGCATCCGTGACCCGTTTTCGCGTGGCTCACAAAAAAATTGTGGCAGCGTATGGAAATCGCGCAAAAAAGACTTGACACCATGTCTAGACGTGATATTATTCATCCAAGTTAAATCAACAAGGAAAACGCATCATGCCATTCGCAAAACTGTTTTACCTGCCGAAGCATGGGCAAGTGCTTGCAAAGCTTGATAAAGATGAAGAATCGAGCCCTGAATTGCGCTGGTACGTCGAGCCGGAAGGTTTTGGAGTTTGCAGCCTTGCGCTCGGCTTTCATGACACGGATGATGGCTGGCAGAAGGCCGAGAAAGCATTCGCTGATGCTGACGAAGTTACTGCAACCAAAGCTGCAGAGACTATTTTATTGGCTTTAGCTTAAAGGAAAACAACGCATGCTGACTGACGAAGAAATTGATGCGCTGTGGTTAGGCGAGCGGCTTTCATTGCCGCAACTGGTCACGCGGCGCGTGTTGGCCGCGAAAGTAGCGCGAGAGGTGCTGGAGCGTGCTGCACAGGTTGTTGAGGCTGAGCACGTCGGCGAAAGCGTTCATGACGTTTGCGACGGGGACGCCGACGCGGCCTACAACCAAGCCCTTCAACACGCCGCCACAGCCATTCGCGCAAAAATTTAATAGAGGAAAACGAATCGTGTCTCTCGAGCCTGTCACTGCCTTCGATCACCCGGAACCTCGCGTCATGAGGTGGAGCGAAATGGAGCTTGACTTTATCCGTGCGCGGGACGCGCAGTGGCTTGAGTTGGTTCAAAAAGCGGGTGTTCAGGCGTCGTTTCTCGGGACTGATTTGAAAGCTCAGCGCGACAGTATTCGAGACGCTCTTATCAAGCTGCTGGATGCCAACAGGCGCGAAGTTCGGGCCGCGTCTAGTTATCAAAATGCTCTTGAGAACTTCAGTGGTTCCGATTTTGAGAAAAAAGATTACGAGCGAGCGATGTTGGCCTCAATGAAGGCCACGCAAGAGGCAAGGATGTTGCTGAGCACTTTAACAACCCAATAAAGGAAAACAAAATGGAAACAGTGCAGGCAAACGATGAGCGACCGATGCCATCTGCGACCGGGACGGCAGGGATGGCATCTGCGACTGGTGGCTTTTGCACGATGGCAGACTACGAGAGCATCGGCAAAGCCTTGCGGGCCGTGCCGATCATTTTGATCGCCGACATGATCGAAGAGGATGAACGCATGAGCGGATCATTGATTCAAAGAATTCCGACTGAGCTGTGGGAAATTTCGGTTGGAATTGTTTGCTGGGGTTGCTGGTTTTATGGTTTTTTCGGATTGTTTGCTTAGATGATCCACGGCGCATAAATAGAATTTGATATGCGCAACGGCTATAAAGAGGCTGCCAAGGTCTACAATAAGAAAATTGCGGCTTAGCTCAGCTGGTTAGAGCGCTGGACTCATAATCCAGAGGCCTGGGGTTCAAGTCCCTGAGCCGCAACCAGTTTTTCACGTCTTCTAAAATGCTAGGAAACGTCCCGTGTTGTGGGCGAGATCCGGGTTGAAAAACCGATCTGAGAAAAACCCACTGATTGCACCCAGTGGGTTTTTTTTCGCGTGCCTCATGCCAAGCATGTGAGACTTGTTCATACCTGCTGTAACAGGTGTTCCGGTTGTTTGAGTTTGGATGAGCATCGGCTGCTGCCAATGGTTCCCTCGGTTCTCTCGCTTTCTAGGGGAGTGAACCGGGGGCGTCCTTTGTCGCAACACATGCCAAGCATGGCAGCCTGCGCGGCATGTCAGTCACCCTTGATACCCGAAAAGCACACCTCGTTCGCACCCACGGCGATCTGACGGCGATTTACACGTGGCTTAACGACGAGCGCGCGGTTGTGATCGCTGCGCACTTGCGGCCTGGATCGCCTTGGTACGTGGTGCCCGAAAGCGCGTGCTACGAATGGGATGACAACGACCCCGCAAATGTGCCGCTGATCGTCCAAAAATGCCAAAAAGCCTGCGAGGTTTTGGGCGTTGAATCCAGCATGACGAACTGCATGCGGATTGCGCGCATCGTGATCGAGGGCATTCCCGATCTGATTCGGATGCCGCCAAAGCCGCCAGATGAACGTGTCGGTATCCGCATTGGCGCGATGCAACTGCGCGCCGAAGGCGAACTGCTGGTCGAACAGGATGTGCGCATGCCTGTGACATCGGGCGTGACTTATGGCTGATTGGTTTGACGAAAACACAGCCGAGCCGGAGAAGCCGAATCACGATCTGGATTCCGAAGCCAAGCGCAAAGAGCTGAAAAAGCTACTGACTTGGTACTACTTTGAAAAAGATCGGCAGTCTGAGAACAGGCTGCAGATGGCAACAGACGCCGACTTCTACGACAACATCCAGTGGGACGCTGAAGATGCCGCGACGTTGAGAGAGCGCGGCCAAATGCCTTTGGTGTTTAATGAGATCGCACCCATGATCGACTGGTTGATCGGCACCGAGCGCCGGACGCGAGTGGACTGGAAGGTGCTGCCGCGTACTGAGGACGATGTAGAGCTGGCGGACGTGAAGACGAAGGTGCTGAAGTACGTCGCGGACATCAACAAGAGCGCGTATCACAGGAGCCGTGCATTTGCGGATGCCGGGAAAGTCGGCCTGGGCTGGATTGATGATGGTGTGCGCGATGACCCGACTCAAGACCCGCTGTACAGCCGGTACGAAGATTGGCGCTGTGTGCTGCACGATTCGCTGGCTTATGACTTGGACATGAGTGATGCGCGCTACGTGTTTCGCTGGCGCTGGGTGGATGTGGACATTGCGCGGGTGATGTACCCAGATCGTATTGACGCGATCAACAAAGCAGCGCAAGAGTTTGGCGGCACAGATGCAGACATTGGCAACGACGATGATTTAGACGGCAGCTTGTCTGCATCGCTGGGCAGTGGCTATCGCACCGTTGGCGACGAAGGCCCGTTTGCTGGGGCCACGCGCAAGCGGATCAAGCTGATTGAGTGCCAGTATCGTGCGCCAGCGCCGGTGAAAATCGTCGCAGAGGGCGAGCTGAAGGGCGCATACGTCAACGAGCACGACGCAGTGCTGATGGACAAGATTGCCAAAGGCGGCTGTGCGATTCACGAAAAAGTCAGCATGCGCATGCACATTGCGGTGTTCACGGAGCGTGATCTGTTGTATTGCGCGCCAAGTCCGTACCGCTTCAACGGCTTCACATTGACACCGGTTTGGGGCTACCGCAGAAGCCGCGACCGCTTGCCGTATGGCGCGATTCGCCGCGTGCGGGATTTGCAGCAAGACCTCAACAAACGGGCGAGCAAGGCGCTGCATGCGCTCAATACCCGGCAAGTGATCGCTGAAACAGGCGCGGTCAAGGATATCGCGGAGGCGCGCGAAGAGATTCAACGACCAGACGGATGGGTGGATATTGCGCCGGGGAGGCAGTTCCGCGTTGAATCCGGTTCCGAAATGGCGCGCGGGCAAATGGAAATGATGCAGCTTGACGCTGCGAGCATCCAGCGCGGCACTGGCATCAGCAACGAAAACCTGGGGCGGCAGACAAACGCCGTGAGCGGCAAAGCGATCGAAGCGCGGCAGTTGCAAGGCTCGGTTGTGACGACCGAATTCTTCGACAACCTGCGGCTTGCTGTGCAGTTGCAGGGCGAGAAGCAGCTCAGCATGACTGAACAGTTCTATTCGGACGAAAAAGTCATTCGGCTCACTGGCAACAAGGGCGCGCTTGAATGGGTGCGGATCAATCAGCCCGAGCAGCAGCCAGACGGATCAATCCGGCACATCAACGACATCAGCGGCAGCATGGCCGATTTTGTGGTTTCAGAAGCCGACTTCGCAGGCAGCATGCGCCAAACGATGTTCGATGCGCTCAACAGCTTGGCCAGCCGTTTGCCGCCAGAGGTGAGCTTGAGATTGCTAACGATCGCGTTTGAATACTCTGATTTGCCCAACAAAGACGAAGTGGCCGAGCAGATCCGCAAGATCACGGGCGAACGTGACCCGGACAAGCCGATGGACGAAGAAGAAGCCGCGCAGATGCAGCAGCAAATGCAAGCGCAGGCAGAAGCGATGGAAATGCAGCGCCAGCAAGCGCAAACAGCGCTGGCCGAACAGCAGGCCAAAGTGCGCGAGCTGAACGCCAAAGCCGCCAAACTGGAGGCGGAAGTGCAAGCCGCCGCGCAAGCGGGCCAAGGCCAAGACACAGGTACGAGCGATGAGCAAATGGCGCTGCACAAAGAAATGCAGGACGTAGCTCTGAAGCTGCAGGCCGAAGCCGCTGCTGAAATTGACCGCTTGAGCGAAGCGCTGCGCAAAGCCCAAGCAGAGCTGACTAACCGGACTTTACAGATTCGCACAGACGCAGATGTGAAGCTGGAAATGGCGCAGATCGATCGTGTGGCGCGCGAGCGTGTGGCCCAAATTCAGGCAACGAGCACGGCGCAGATCGACGCGCTGGGCAATTTGATCACACAGATGCAGGCCAAGTTTGATCAACAGGCGAAAGACTTTGCGGCCAAGCTTGACGCGAAAACCAAGGAGCCATCACCGGCTCCAGTAGCACCAGCCGCGCCAGTTGCTGCGCCAGCACCCAGCGAGCCGATCCAAATCCATGTGCATGTGGACAGCGACAAGCCGACGCCGAATAAATCGGTGGTGTTTGAGCACGGCGCTGACGGCAAGGTCAGGAGCGCGAAAGTGGTGGACGTTCCAGCACCAGCGGCCAAGACCGACAAGAATTTGAGAAAGGCAGAGAAATGAACGAGTTCACGATTACGCATGCACCGATCAAAGCGGGCACGGCGCTGACTGCTGGGGCTGTGGCCGAAGCATCTTCTGCAACACCAGTTGGCGGCACGCTTTCCACACAACTGACACATTGGACGCTGGGAGATTGGGCCTCTGCGCTGGCCATCGCGTACACGCTGATTCTTATCGGCGAATGGGCTTGGAAGAAATACAAGGCGTTTCGCAAAGACCGCGAGTCTACAGATGCGCAGGATTCGGTGATGCAAGATGAGTAAGCAGCGCATCGTCATTGGCGCATTGACGCTTAGCGCAGCGACGTTTGTCGGCCTTTTGACTCATGAGGGCTACCGCGAGAAGGCGTACATCCCAGTTCCTGGTGATGTGGCCACCGCAGGTTTCGGCACCACCAAGGGCGTCAAGCTCGGTGACACGCTGCCACCAGTCCAGGCCGTGCAACGCGCTATGCGCGATACCCAAACGTTTGAAGCTGCGATTCGACAGTGCGTGAAAGTGCCTTTGCATCAGTACGAGTACGACGCCTACGTGACCTTGACCTACAACATTGGTGAAGGTGCTTTTTGCCGATCGACGCTGGTGCGCAAACTCAACGCTGGCGACTACGGCGGCGCGTGCTTGGAAATCCTGAAATGGGACAACTTCAAAGGCAAGCCGCTGCCTGGACTGACAAAACGGCGCAAGCAGGAATACCAGCAATGCGCTGGCCCAAAATGAACATGAAAAATTGGCGCATGCCCAGCGTATTCCGTGGCATTGTTGCTATGGTTTTTGCATGTGCAACGGCTAATGCGGAGCAGAAATACCCGGCGTTTGGGCTGATGTGCCAGTCCCTGCACGGCAAAGGCACGCTGGTGGTGGTGATCAAGCCCGGCGAAGTGTACGAAGTGGACATTGATTGCAGGGGGTCAACATGATTCCATATCTCATCGCAGCCGGGGTTGTTGTTGCAGCAATCGGCGCTGGCGTTTGGAAGTACGGGGACGACAAGTACGACGCTGGCGGCGCGGCCAAAGAACTGAAACTCAACGCGGACTTTGCGGTTGAGCGCAGCGAATGGGCCAAAACAGCGGCTGCTGCGGCCAGCGCCCAAGCAAGTCAGCGCGAAGCCAACGCCGCCACTGCCAGCGCGGTAAACGCCAAACACAACACAGAACTCGCCGAATTCAGACGCATTGCGAAAGGCCAAAGCCGTGAAATTGACCGTCTCTCCGACAACTTGGCTGCTTGCCAGCTCGCTCCTGATCTTGTCAGGCTGCTCAACGACCAAGGACGTGCCGCCACTGGTGGCCACCGCAAAGATTGATCCACCTCCCATTGCTTGCACCGCAACTTGTGCAGCGCCGTTGCCGCTGCCGGAAAAAGCCACCGCCAAAGATTTGGTCGAAGCACTGGAAGACTGGGTGGACTTCAGCACCTGCCAACGAATCGGGCGGGAAGCTTGCATTACGGCTTGGCCGAGGTAAAAACGGCTTCAAAGTCCACGAGCAGACCATTTTCGTGACGCTGCGAAGATGGTCGTGACTTGATGCCAAGCATGGCACGCTGCTGTCAAACGGAGCCGAAGCCATGCCATTGATCGCAACAAACTGGGAAGTTCAAAACGATAAGGACATCCGCTACATCGGGCCAGCGCACACGGTGGCTGGTGCTAATTGGGTGACGGTGCTGGAGTTACACCGCTGGCTGCAAGATTTGGCCGACGATGCTGGCGCAAGTGGCGACGATTTCATGGACATCACGCGCGACACACCGTCGGACAAGTCCTTCGACACCATCATTTCCCTGACCAACGGCTTCAACATTGACGACGCAACCGCTGAATTCATTT
>JBOFGW010000087.1:0-38538 GCA_051649325.1 Burkholderiaceae bacterium
GCTGCCGGGGTAGAGAATCGGGTTGAACAGGCCGGCCACGCAGCGGGCCACGCGGGCGTCCGGCTCCAGCAGGCGGTCGTATTCCACGGTGGCGATGAACTGGCCCAGCCGTTCGTTGAGCTGCACGAGCAGGAAGCGATTGAACGCGATGGAGCGCGCCATCAATTGATCAAACACAGCCTTGGGCACCCAGCCGATCACGCTGTCGCGCAGCGCGACGATGTCGTACTTGCGCGGTTCGTTCTTGATCAGCGAGCCTTCGCCAAACCAGCCGCCGGGCGGCACGCCGGTGAACGTCACGGCCTTGCCCTGCGCAGAGACGGCGGTGATTTTGACCAGACCTTCGATCACGCCGGTCCATGCATCAACAGTCTCGCCCTTGCGCATGATGACGGTAGCGCCGCTGTAGCTGCGCAGTTCGCTCTTGGAAAGCACCAGCGCTTGATCCTGCTCAGCGAGCAAACCAAACCACGCGGTGCGCGCAAAGATGTCAGCAAGTTTTTTTGGATCGGAACTCATGGATAACGATTACGTGCAAAAAATGGATTGTCGCTTGGATTGTCATTTCAGTGACAGCGTATCGCACTGCAGCATCCGTAACTTGCGGGGTTTGCTTGATGGACCTGCCGAGCATTCCACGCGAATGTGTCAGCAATTCGTAAGCAAGCAGCCCTAAGCTGCTTCAAAATAAGATCGCCGCGGCAAACAGTTTTGCTGGTGCGCCGCAACAAATTTCGGGAGACTCCGCACGTGGCTGCTGTTGGCGCCGACACTGCTCACAATACCTTTCCGCGTTTGCTGCTTGAGCATGCACGCGCGCGGCCAAACGCGCCAGCCATGCGCGAAAAAGCGCTCGGCATCTGGCAGACCGCGTCATGGGCCGATGTGGCGCAACAAGTGCGCTGGATGGCATGCGGCCTCGCATCGCTGGGCTTTGTGCCCGGCAATAACCTGGCGATTGTGGGTGATAACCGGCCGCGCCTGTACTGGGCTTTCGTAGCAGCGCAAGCACTGCGCGGCGTGCCGGTGCCGATGTATCAAGACGCGATTGCCAGCGAGATGGCCTTTGTGCTGGACGATGCAGAAATCAATTTTGCGCTGGTCGAAAACCAGGAGCAGGTCGATAAGATGATTGAGGCGCGCGCCGCCTTTCCTCCCGGCAGTCCGCCGCGGCTGACCCACATCATCTACGAAGACCCGCGCGGCATGCGCAACTACGTGCAGCCGGGCGTGATTTCGTACGAGCAGTTGATGGCGCTGGGCAAAGACTACGACAAAGCGCATCCGCAGTTTTTTGAGCAGAACGTTGCGGCAGGCAAGCCAGAAGACGTATCGGTGATTCTGTACACCTCTGGCACCACCGGCAAGCCCAAGGGCGTGTGCCAGACACATGCAAGCTTTATCGGCTCCGCGCGCGGTGGTGTGCAGTTTGACAAGCTCGTACCGACAGACAATGTGCTCAGCTATTTGCCGATGGCATGGGTGGGCGATCATCTGTTCTCGCTCGCGCAGTGGCTGGTGGCGGGCTTTACCGTCAATTGCCCTGAATCACAGGCCACGGTGATGGGCGATCTGCGCGAGGTGGGGCCAAGCTACTACTTTGCGCCGCCGCGGGTGTTTGAAAACATGCTCACCAATGTGAGCATCCGCATGGAAGATGCTGCAGCGCCCAAACGCTGGCTGTACAACAACGCCATGCAACTGGCGCGCCGCGTAGGGTCAGACATTCTCGACGGCAAGCCGGTGGGATTGATTGACCGCATCAAATATGCGTTGGGCACGCTGCTGGTGTACGGCCCGCTGCGCAATGTGCTGGGCCTCTCGCGTGTGCGTGTGGCCTACACCGCGGGTGCGGCGATTGGGCCGGATCTCTTTCGCTTTTACCGAAGCATTGGCGTGAACCTTAAGCAGTTGTACGGCCAAACTGAGACCTGCGCGTACGTGTGCCTGCAGCCCGACCGTGGCGTGAAGTTTGACAGCGTAGGCATGGCCGCGCCGGGCGTGGAACTGAAGCTGGCCGACAGTGGCGAGGTGCTGGTGCGCGGTGTGGGTGTGCTCAAGGAGTACTACAAACGGCCAGACGCAACAGCCGAGGCAATTGACCCGCATGGCTACTTTCATACAGGCGATGCCGGCGTGATTGATGCAGACGGACACTTGAAGATCATCGACCGCGCCAAGGATGTGGGCAAGATGGCCAGCGGCGCGATATTTGCGCCCAACTACATTGAGAACAAACTCAAGTTCTTCCCGCAAATCAAAGAAGCGGTGTGTTTTGGTCACGGCAAAGACATGGTCTGCGCCTTCATCAATATTGATTTTGAAGCGGTGGGCAACTGGGCCGAGCGCCAGGGCATTCCGTACGCGGGCTACGTTGATTTGGCGAGCAAAAAACAAGTGCTGGATTTGATTGCCGGCTGCGTTGAAAAGGTCAATGCCGATCTGGCGAGCGAAGCCGGGCTGGCTGATACGCAGATTGCGCGCTTTGTGGTGCTGCATAAAGAGCTTGACCCGGACGATGATGAACTTACGCGCACGCGTAAAGTGCGGCGCAGCTTTATTGCGGAGAAGTACGGCGTGCTGGTGGATGCGCTGTATAGCGGCAAGGCCGAGCAGTTCATTGAAACGCCGGTGAAGTTTGAAGACGGCCGCGTGGGCAAAATTTCTGCCACACTGCCAATCCGCGAAGTGAAACGGCTGCCGCAAATCGGCAAGGCGGCCGCATGAAGCAGCGCAAGATCGGCAATGTGATTCTGAAGGTCGACAACATTTCGCTCGCCTTTGGCGGCGTGAAGGCGCTGACCGATATTTCGTTTGACGTGCGTGAGCATGAAGTGCGCGCCATTATCGGCCCCAACGGTGCCGGCAAAAGCTCCATGCTTAACTGCATCAATGGCGTGTACACGCCGCAGCAGGGCAGCATTACGTTTGAAGGCAAGACTTTCAAGCACATGAACCGCCGGCAGGTAGCGGAGCTGGGCGTAGCACGCACGTTTCAAAGCCTCGCGCTGTTCAAAGGCATGAGCGTGCTGGACAACATCATGACCGGCCGCACGCTCAAGATGCGCAGCAATATTCTGAAGCAAGCGCTGGGCTTTGGCCCGGCGCAGCGCGAAGAGGTTGCGCACCGCGAGTTTGTTGAGCGCATCATCGACTTTTTGGAGATTCAGGCCTATCGCAAAACACCCGTGGGCCGCTTGCCTTACGGCCTGCAAAAGCGCGTGGATCTGGGCCGCGCACTCGCCATGGAGCCGCGCATTCTGCTGCTGGATGAACCCATGGCCGGCATGAACACCGAAGAAACGCAGGACATGTGCCGCTTTATTCTGGATGTAAACGACGAGTTTGGCACCACCATCGTCTTGATCGAGCATGACATGGGTGTGGTGATGGACATTTCTGACCGCGTGGTGGTGCTGGACTACGGCAAGAAAATTGGTGATGGCACGCCGGACGAAGTACGCAACAACGAAGAAGTGATCAGTGCCTATCTGGGCACGAGTCACTAAGGGGACATTGTGGGTTTCTTTCTGGAAACACTGCTCGGCGGCCTGATGGCAGGCATGCTGTATTCGCTGATCGCGCTGGGTTTTGTATTGATTTTCAAAGCCTCTGGCGTATTCAACTTTGCGCAGGGCGCAATGGTGCTGTTTGCCGCGCTGGCGATGGCGCGGTTTGCGGAGTGGATTCCTGAGCTGACCGGCCTGCAAAACAAGTTTGCCGCCAACGCCATCGCCTTTGTGATTGCCGCGGGCATCATGGTGATTGTGGCGTGGCTGATTGAAAAACTGGTGCTGCGCAAGCTGGTCAACCAAGAAGGCGTCACGCTGCTGATGGCCACACTGGGGGTCACTTACTTTTTGGATGGATTTGGCCAAACGCTGTTTGGCTCGGAAATCTACAAGATCGACATCGGCATGCCCAAAGAGCCTGTGATGATCTTGCAAGATACTTTCCAAGGCGGCCTGCTGATCAACAAAGAAGATTTGTATGCCGCAGTAATCGCCGCAGCGCTGGTGGCTGTGTTGGCACTGTTTTTCCAGAAGACCGCGACCGGCCGCGCGCTGCGCGCAGTGGCGGACGATCATCAGGCCGCGCAGTCGATCGGCATTCCGCTGAACCGCATCTGGGTGATTGTGTGGTCTGTGGCCGGTGTGGTGGCGCTTGTGGCCGGCATGATTTGGGGCAGCAAGCTGGGCGTGCAGTTTTCGCTGTCGCTAGTGGCGCTGAAAGCCTTGCCGGTGGTGATTCTGGGCGGTCTCACATCGGTACCCGGCGCGATCATCGGTGGCCTGATTATTGGTGTGGGAGAAAAAGTTTCTGAGGTGTATTTAGGCCCAATCCTCGGCGGGGGCATTGAAATTTGGTTTGCCTACGTGCTGGCGCTGATCTTTTTGCTGGTGCGGCCGCAGGGGTTGTTTGGCGAGAAGATTATTGACCGCGTATAGCAAATTTGTAATTGAGTAACGCAGTATCCATGCACATTTCCAAGCAAAAATGGCTGAAAAGGCGCATGGATACTGCGTAGTCTAAATAGAAAAGAGACATTAAACCGCATGTTTTACAGAGAAAACGGTCAGTTCAAGACCAGCTACCGGGCTGATCAGCAGATTTTTCCGATCACGCAGGACAAGATCGGTATCTGGCTGGTGCTTGCGGCGGCTTTTTTTGTCATGCCGTTTGTGGCGAGCGACTATTTTTTCAAAGCGATCCTGATTCCGTTTTTGATTCTGTCGCTGGCTGCGATTGGTCTGAATATTTTGGTGGGCTACTGCGGGCAGATTTCGCTAGGCACCGGCGCGTTCATGGCGGTGGGTGCGTATGCGGCCTACAACTTTTTTGTGCGTGTCGATGGCATGCCGCTGATTGCAGCGCTGCTCTTGGGCGGGGTATGCGCCACGGTTGCGGGCGTGCTGTTTGGCATACCGTCGCTTCGCATCAAGGGGCTGTATCTGGCGGTGGCCACTCTGGCGGCGCAGTTCTTTTGGGACTGGGCTTTTTTGCGAATTAGCTGGTTCACCAACAACTCACCTTCGGGCTCGGTTTCGGTGGCGAATTTGCAGGTGTTTGGCATTTCGATCAACACGCCGTTTGAGAAGTATTTGTTCTGCCTGTCGATGGTGGTGGTGTTTGCGTGGCTGGCCAAGAATCTGGTGCGCAGCGCAATTGGCCGTGAGTGGATGGCCATCCGCGATATGGACGTGGCAGCCAGCGTGATCGGTATCCGCCCGGTGTACGCCAAGCTCACTGCGTTTGCGGTCAGCAGCTTTATTGTGGGGGTGGCCGGTGCGATGTGGGGGTTTGTGCACCTGGGTTCGTGGGAGCCGGCCGCCTTTTCGATCGACCGGTCATTTCAGCTGCTGTTCATGATCATCATTGGCGGGCTTGGCTCAATTATGGGCAGCTTCTTCGGCGCCGCGTTCATTGTCGTGCTGCCGATTTTCCTGAATCGCGCCTTGCCGGCGCTGGGCGATCTGGTGGGCGTTTCCATCAGCACGGCGCTGGTGTCGCATACCGAGCTGATGATCTTCGGCGCGCTGATTGTGTTCTTTCTGATTGTCGAGCCACATGGGCTGGCGCGCCTGTGGAGCATTGGCAAGGAGAAGATGCGTTTATGGCCGTTCCCGCACTGACCGCGGCGGGCGTGGCCGGGAATACCCGATGCCCCATGGGTGAATTTGGGCCGTTTAATTAAGTACGCACATCAAGTGCTCAACGAAGGAGACGTTATGAAGCTACAGAAACTCGCTCTGGCAGTCGCGCTGGCCGCAGCCAGCACAGGCGCACTGCTGACCGCGCCGCTGGCCATTGCTCAGGAAAAGGTGCAATTCTTCCCCAGCCTGACCGGCCGCACCGGACCAGTAGCGCCCAACGCTACGCCGTTTGCCAACGGCTACGCCGACTACATGAAACTCGTCAATGCACGCGGCGGCATCAACGGCGTGAAAACATTGGTCGAGGAGTGCGAGACCGCCTACGCCACCGATCGCGGGGTGGAATGTTATGAACGCCTCAAAGGCAAACACGGCGGCGCAACCGTGTTTCAGCCATTGTCCACCGGCATTACCTTTGCGCTGACCGAGAAAGTGCCGGCCGACAAAATTCCGCTGATCACTTCCGGCTATGGCCGCAGTGATTCCGCCGATGGCGGTGTGTTCAAGTGGAATTTTCCGCTGATCGGCCACTACTGGGTGGCGGGCGATACGCTGCTGCAGCACATTGCCAAGAAAGAAGGCGGCTGGGACAAACTCAAGGGCAAGAAGATTGCGGTGGTCTATCACGACAGTCCGTTTGGCAAAGAGCTGCTGCCCATCGTGCAGGAGCGCAGCAAGATGCACGGCTTTGAACTGCAATTGCTGCCCGTGCCTGCGCCAGGCGTGGAGCAAAAGGCGATCTGGTTGCAGGTACGCCAGCAGCGGCCTGATTTTGTGATCATGCAGACCTGGGGCGTGATGACCGCTACTGCCATCAAGGAAGCCGTGGCCACCGGCTATCCGCGCGAAAAGATGTTTGGCACCTGGTGGTCGGGCGCCGAGCCTGATCTGCGTGACATTGGCGCCGCAGCCAAGGGCTACAGCGCGGTGATGATGCAGCACGGCGCGGAGCCTGAAGCACCGGTGGTCAAGGAGATTCTGGCCAAGGTGCACGACAAGGGCCAGGGCACCGGACCGAAGGAAGAGGTTGGCCAGGTGCTGTACATGCGCGGCGTAGTGGGTGCCATGCTTGCGGTGGAAGGCGTGCGCGCGGCGCAGGAGCGCTTTGGCAAAGGCAAAGTCATGACCGGCGAGCAGGCGCGCTGGGGTTATGAAAACCTGAACCTGACGCAGGCCAAGCTGGACGCGCTGGGCTTCAAGGGTGTGATGCGCCCTGTCTCCACCAGTTGCAACGACCACATGGGTTCTGCATGGGCACGCGTGCACACGTGGGACGGTGCCAAGTTCACCTGGGCGTCTGACTGGCTGCAGGCCGATGACCAGATCATCAAACCGCTGGTCAAAGGGTCTGCAGAGAAGTACGCCGGCGAGAAAAAGCTGACACGCCGCGCACCTGCAGACTGTCAGTCGTAGTAAAGAAGCGCTCCCGCCGCGCGCGGGAGCGGGTGGCTCCGCCGCAAGCGCGGAGCCTCTTTTCAAAACCTGGGCGAGTGTCCGGGTTTTGAAAAGAGTTTTTGAGGCACATCATGCAGACTGCAGCAACCACACCGAGCACCAATATGCTGCTCAATGTCAACGGCATTGAGGTGATCTACAACCACGTGATTCTGGTGCTCAAGGGCGTTTCGCTCCAGGTGCCGGAAGGCGGGATTGTGGCGCTGCTCGGCGGCAACGGTGCGGGCAAGACGACTACGCTGCGCGCGGTGAGCAATCTGCTCGCGGGTGAGCGCGGCGAGGTGACCAAAGGCACGATTGAGCTGCGCGGCGAGAAGATTCAAAATCTTACGACGCATGACTTGGTCGAGCGCGGCGTGGTGCAGGTGATGGAAGGGCGGCGCTGCTTTGCGCACCTGACGATTGAAGAAAATCTCATGACCGGCGCGTACACGCGCAAGCTTTCGCGCGGCGAGGTGCAGTCTGAGCTGGAAAAAGTCTACGGCTACTTTCCGCGCCTGAAAACGCGCCGCACTTCGCAGGCGGCGTACACGTCCGGCGGTGAGCAGCAGATGTGCGCAATCGGCCGCGCGTTGATGGCCAAGCCCAAAATGGTGCTGCTGGATGAACCTTCGATGGGCCTTGCGCCGCAGATCGTGGAAGAAGTGTTTGGCATCGTCAAAGATTTGAATGCGAAAGAAAAAGTGACCTTCCTGCTGGCGGAGCAAAACACCAATATCGCGCTGCGCTTTGCGGACTATGGCTACATTTTGGAGTCCGGCCGCGTGGTGATGGACGGCCAGGCCAAAGCGCTGCGCGAAAACGAAGACGTAAAAGAGTTTTACCTGGGCGTTTCTAAAGAAGGGCGCAAGAGTTTTAAAGACGCCAAGTTTTACAAGCGCCGCAAGCGTTGGTTGAGTTGATCTGCGCTGATGCTGCGCGGGTCATCCCGAGCGCAGCGAGGGATCTCGTGAGATACATAGATTCCTCGCTTTGCTCGGAATGACAGTGAAATTAAACTTGCTCTACGCAATATCCATGCGCCTTTTGAGCCATTTTCACCTCAAAACCCGCATGGATATTGCGTAGACACTTTCTAAATATGCCATGAGTGATCTATTTTCCGAGCTGGAAGCGCTCACAGGCGGTGGCGGCCCCGACGCTGTACTGCTGCGGCAAGTACGTGCATTGCCCGGTGTGCGCGAGACCGCGAAGAATTGCTTCGCAGTAGACCGTAGCGAGCTGCGCTTTGTGCAAAAAGACGGCCAGTGGGTCGCGCACATCATCGGCACAAGTAGAACCCAAACGCTGCCGCTGCAAAACGCGCTGGATCATCGCAAGCTGATCGACAAACTCAAGCTGCTCGCCGCCGGGCGGGACGACGAGTAGCGTGAACCTGAAAAAAGCTGCTGCGCACTGCGCGGCCCTGCCTGGTGCAGTCGCCGATCTGAAGTGGGGCGCTGATCTGACGTATTGCGTGGGCGGCAAGATGTTCGCGGTGTTTCTCACCAAAGACGGCAAAACACCTTCAAGCCCGCCGTCGTTCAAGGTTGATGACGAATTATTTTTAGCCTTTACCGGCCGGCCCGGCATTGTGCCCGCACCGTATCTGGCGCGGCATAAATGGGTGATGCTGCAAACCGCAAGCGCCATGAGCGATGCCGAGCTGGCGCAGTGCCTCACGCGCAGCTACGAACTCGTGCGCGCCAAGCTGCCCAAAAAACTGCAGAAAGAATTAGAGAAAGAGCGACAGCAATGACCAAACCGGATGTCTTCGATCCGCGCGAAGCGCACAGCGCAGATGCGCGTGAAGCGCTGCTGATGCGCAACTTGCCGGGCCTGCTTGCCAGGGCAAAAGCAGCATCCGGCTGGGCGCGCATTCTGGCAGATGTAGATGCAGCAGCGGTGGCCTCACGCGTTGCACTCGTGCAGTTACCGGTGACGCGCAAGAACGATCTCAAGCCGCTGCAAACCGGTGCGCCGCCCTTTGGCGCACTCACCACCACGGCCACCGCAAAGCTGGGCCGGCTGTTCATGTCGCCCGGGCCGATTTTTGACCCGGAGGGCACGGGCGAGGATTTTTGGCGTACCGCACCAGCGCTGTATGCCGCCGGGATTCGCAGTGGTGATGTGCTGCAGAACTGTTTTTCGTATCACTTCACGCCGGCTGCGTTCATGATCGAAGGCGGCGCACGCAAGCTGGGCTGCCCGGTGATTCCCGCAGGCATTGGCGCGACTGAACAACAAATTGAAGCGATCCAGCAACTCAAGCCCGCGGCCTACATCGGCACGCCGAGTTTTTTGCGCATCCTGATTGAAAAAGCGCAGGAAGCAAAGGCAGACATTCGACATCTGCGCAACGCGCTGGTCGCGGCGGAGGCGCTGCCGCCCTCCCTGCGCGCCTGGTTCAAAGAGCACGGCATGACAAACGTGCTGCAGTGGTACGGCACGGCTGATCTGGGCTGCGTCGCGTATGAAACGCAAACAGATGGCGTGGTGCATCCGGGCATGGTGCTCTCAGAAGATTTGATTTTGGAAATCGTGCGGCCCGGCACCGGCGATGTGTGCGCGCCGGGCGAGGTAGGCGAAATCGTCATCACCAGCTTTAACCCGGACTATCCGCTGATCCGCTTTGGCACCGGCGATTTGACCAAGGTGCTCGCAGAGCCTTCGCCCTGCGGCCGCACCAACACGCGCATCGCCGGCTGGATGGGCCGCGCAGACCAAACCACCAAAGTGCGCGGCATGTTTGTGCATCCTGGCCAGGTGGCCGATGTGGTGAAGCAGTTTGGGCAGGTCAAGCGCGCACGCCTTGTTGTCACCGGGCAAATGGGCCAGGACGATATGCTTCTCAAATGTGAGTCAGACGCTGCGCTGCCTGCAGAATTGCTGCAACGCATCGTCGACGCGCTGCGGGATGTGACTAAACTGCGGGGCTCGGTTGAAGGCGTGCCATTGGGCAGCCTGCCCAATGATGGAAAAGTGATTGAGGACGCTCGGTCTTATCAATAACAGTTGGCACATGATCGCATGGCGCAGCCTGCTGGCTGCGCTTTTGTTTTGCGCGGCGGCTGCGCATGCACAAAACAAGCTGGCGCTTGAGCAGCGCTTTGCTGATTTACCCATCGCCATCGACACGCCGGCCTTTGCGCCGGGCAAGCGCGATTTCACCAGCGATGCGGAGCTCTTCAGCTTCATCACCCGGCTGGACGCGCAAGACAGCGGCCAGCTGAGTTGGCGCGTGATCGGCAAAACGCCGGGCGGGCGCGATTTGCATCTGCTGATTCTCACTGCAGACGGCAAGGGCGCGCCGCACGAAATTGCTACCTCGCGCAAACCGGTGGTGTGGATTCTGGGGCTACAGCACGGTAACGAGCCGGCCGGTGGCGAGGCGGCGCTTGAGATCGCGCGCCGTTTAAGCCGTGGCGAACTGCGCGGCCTGCTGGAGCGCATCACAGTCGTGATCGCGCCGCGCATGAACCCAGACGGCGCGGCCGTGATGAGGCGCGAAGCCGCCACGCTGGACTTGAACCGTGACCATCTTGATCTTGCCTCGGTAGAGAATCAAGCGCTGCGGCGCTGGATGCGGACAATTCCGCCGCATGTGGTGGTAGACCTGCATGAGTTCACCGTGGGCGGCCGCTGGATTGAGCGCTTTGCCGCGGTGCAGGCCAGCGATGTGTTGATTCAAGCGGCTTCGCACCCCGAGGTGGCCGATCCGCTGCGCCAGCTGGTGAGAGAGGTGTTTGATCCAGCGCTAGATGCTGCCTTCAAGCGCAACAATCTCAAAAGCTTTGTGTATCACACACTCAGCCCCGCGCAGGACAAAGCGGTGGTGCAGACGGGCAGCAACTTTCCCGGCATCGCGCGCAACGCGTTTGGTCTGTACGGTGCGGTGTCTTACTTGATTGAAACGCGCGGCATTGGGCTTGGACGCGACTATTTTCAGCGCCGCGTGGGGTCGCATGTGATCGCGGTGTCGGCGATTTTGCGCACGGCCGCGCAGAACACTGAGCTGCTGAAAAAAGCTGTAGCGCAGGCACGCAACGACTGGGCGGGCGACATCACGATCGATTACGCCTCGCGCCGCGAAACGCGCGATATTCCCATGCTCGACGCCGTGACCGGTGAAGAGCGCGCGGTGAAGGTAGATTTTCAAAACTCACTCATCGTCACGCCGCTGCTGCGCCGGCCAATTCCCGTGGGCTATTTGCTTTCGGCCGAGCAGGAAGCCGCGGCGCAGCGCCTCGCCAATCACGGCGTGCGCGTGATACGGCTGGCACGCGGTGTAGATGTGAATGTGGAGCGCTACATCGTGCGCGGCATCCGTCAAGAGCAAGGGGATGGCGGGACGCAGCTTGACCGCGTGAATGCAGACACGCAGCTCACCACGCTGCCGTTCCCCGCGGGCAGCTATTACGTCTCGCTTGAGCAGCCGATGGCGCGCATCGCCGCAGTGATGATTGAGCCCGAAAGCCAGGGCAGCTTGCTTGCAGTGCGCTTGATCAAGAGCGCATCGCCCATTGCTGCCGGGCTTGAATTGCCACTCTGGCGCGTGATGACACCAACAGACTTTGCCGGGCCGCTGATTGAGGCGCAGTAAACTGATTTACGTAGAATCCTAGAGGTGACTACGCAATATCCATGCGCTTTTTCAGGCAAAAATGCTCGAAAAGGCGCATGGATATTGCGTAGAGCAATTCAAACTCTCTACTTTTCCTCTCAACCTAGTCTAACGGAGCACCGCGCGTGCGCACATTGCCGTTGCTGGCCGTAGCCGGCCTGCTGACCAATGCCACGGTGTGGGGCATGTCATGGATCGGTTTTAAAGGCCTGCAAGCGCAGGGCCTGCATCCGCTGTGGGCCACAGCAGTGATTTACAGCGTGTCCACCATTGCGCTTGCGCTGTGGAAGTGGCGTGTGCTGCGCGACTTTGCCTTGCACGCCGGCCTACTGGCGGTGTTTATGGGCTCGGGCCTGACCAACGCGTTCTTCAACACAGCCGTGGCCGTGGGCGATGTGGTGCGCGTGGTGCTGCTGTTTTATCTCATGCCGATCTGGGCGGTGCTGCTGGCACGCGTGATTCTGCACGACGCGATCACGCAGCGCGCGGTGGCGCGTGTGGCGCTCGGCCTCATCGGCGCTTTCATTGTGCTGTGGCAACCCAAGCTAGGCCTGCCTTATCCGAGCCAAACGGCGGATTGGCTGGCGATTGGCGGCGGCTTTTTCTTTGCGCTGAACAATGTGATGTTGCGCAAACTCAACCACATCAACGAATGGTCGCGCGCCATCGCCATGTTTGCCGGCGGCGCGATTCTCTCCTTGTTGGGCGCGGTGGTG
This sequence comes from Burkholderiaceae bacterium, assembly GCA_051649325.1. Classification (GTDB taxonomy): domain Bacteria; phylum Pseudomonadota; class Gammaproteobacteria; order Burkholderiales; family Burkholderiaceae_C; genus JBJOQV01. The sequence continues at coordinate 12,429 of JBOFGW010000087.1, forward strand.
TTGATGCAGTTTGGATTGGTGCCTGCGCCAGAGTTTTCTGGAGCCGGTGTGCCCGGCATGCTGGCGTTTTGGACGCTGATGTTTCTGGTGGGCAACCTGGCGCTTCAGTACGGCGTGGGGCGTTTGCCGGCAAATATCACTGCCGTGATCATGCTCACCGAAATTTTGATCGCATCGCTCTCTGCATGGATGTTTGGTGGCGCAGAAATCCGCGTGCAGGACTTGATTGGCGGGCTCATTATCATCAGCGCGCCGTGGTTGATTCAAGATCGCCCGGCCGCCGGCGGTGCGGGTGGCTCTAGCGCGCGCGCCAGCACATAGCCCACGCCCGCACCCACGCACTGCGCCGCGATAAAGCCGGGCGCATCCACCGGCGCGATGCCGGCAAAAGTCGGCGTTAAGCTGCGCGCAATCGTCACTGCCGGGTTGGCAAACGAGGTGGACGCAGTAAACCAATAGGCCGCGCCGATATAGCAAGCCACACCGGCAGCCACCTGCGCGCTGCGATAGGCCACAAACAGGCGGATGGTGAGTACCAGACCCGCAGTCGCAACCAATTCAGAAATCCACTGCGCCAGCCCCGTGCGCGGCTTAACCCCAAGCACGAACACCGGCAGCTCAAACATCACATGCGCGAGCCAAACGCCCAGCACACCGCCTGCAATCTGCACTGCAATAAAGGCGAGCGCCGCCCGCCCGGCCAGAGCGCCGTCCGCCCAAGCCATTGCACTCACCACCGGGTTAAAGTGCGCGCCGCTGATGGGTGCAAGCATGCTGATCAACACGTACAAACCGCAGGCCGTGGCAAACGTGTTAGCCAGCAGCGCAACCGCAACGTTGCCAGCGGCTAGGCGCTCACCCATGATGCCGGAGCCCACCACCACAGCGAGCAGCAAGAGCGTGCCAAGAAATTCAGACAGTAAGTGCCGCTTCAATATGCCCCTCGATATCAGGCGAGCTTGCCGATTTCAGCCAGCGCCTTAGAAAGTGCGCTCGCATCAAGCCGCTGAAAATCCAGCGCGACAAATGCCGCAACTTTCCGGTGCAAGCGCTGATAAGCCAGTTCAAACGCCGCGCGTTTTTCATCATCACTACCTTGCACGCCTGCTGGATCAGCAATGCCCCAGTGCGCACGCACGCCATCACCTGGGAAGTATGGGCACTCTTCAGCGGCGGCGCTGTCGCACACCGTAAAGACAAAGTCCATTGCGGGCGCGCCCGCCTGCGCAAACTCATCCCAGGTTTTGCTGCGCGCATCGGGCAGCGAAATGCCATGCCGCGCCAGCGTTTCCAGCGCAAACGGATTCACGCGCCCAGTGGGTTTACTCCCTGCGGAAAAGCCTTTGAATCTACCCGCACCCAAGTGCGTGATGAGCGCTTCACCAAGAATCGAACGCGCGGAATTACCGGTGCACAGAATCAAAACGTTTTTAACCACAGCACGCCTTGCTCGCCGTTGTCATTTGTTGCGCCGCCGGCTGCGCGCGGCCGATCTTGACCGGCACGCTGACCGCTTGCGGTGTGCAGCAGGCTGCTTCTGTGCTTTCTGTGCTGCTGTAGGTGGTGGCTTGACCGTGGGTGACAAATGCTTCCCAGGCGATGCCTTGTGGATCATGCACCCAACCCTTGTCGCTCTTGGCATAACAGCAGGTGGCGGCTAACTCGTCTTGCACGCCAACTTCTGCGGCGCGCAGTTGCGTCGTCAGCGCGTTCAATTCATCCACTGAATCAAGCTGAAAGCCCAGATGCTCCACCCCAGGCGGCACGCCGCGCTGTGAGATCGCAAAATTTATGCGTGGGTCTTCCAGCATCCACTTGGCGTAGTCGTCTTTCTTGACGCTGGGTTCGCTGCCAAATAGCTTCGAGTAGAAATTGACCGATTTGGTTAGATCCTCCACCGCAACATGCACGTGAAACCGTTTCATTTGCACTCTCCCGAGTTAGGGCTGCACATCGGTGTTGCCGCGCACGGCGTGCCGCTGCAGCAGTTTTCAAACAAAAAATTTGTGAGCCGCTGCACTTGCGAAAACTGCGGCCGGTAAATCACCTGGCGACCACGGTTTTCTGCGTTGATGAGACCGACTTTGGCCAAATGCGCCAAGTGAAAAGACAAGGTCGATGCTGGCATGGCCAAGGCCAGCGCAATGGCACCCGCCGGTTCTCCGTCCGGTGCGCTTTGAACCAGTAACCGGAATACCCGCAGCCGCGCCGGATGCGCGAGCGCTGCCAGCACATCGACTGCAAAGGCCTCGCCTGCCTGCGTTGCTTCCACATCCGCAGCTTGCGGCGCCTGTACGGGATTAATTATTTCCATATTTCTAGAATAGTCGAAATATTGAATGTCGTCAAGCAAAGCAATAAACATCTGCATAGGAATGCCCTGATACCGGCGTTTTGTTGCAATGCGTAAACTTCGGCGCTTTAGACCTAACGGCGCGGCCAGGCTTCTTTGCGCCCGGACAAGAACATGACACTCCTTTTCTTCATTCTTGGGCTGATTACCTTGGTCGCCGGCGCAGAATTGCTGGTGCGCGGCGCTTCCAAACTTGCCATCTCTGTAGGTATTTCACCGCTCGTGGTCGGGCTGACGGTGGTGGCCTTTGGCACCAGCGCGCCCGAGGTTGCTGTTTCTGTGGGTGCGGTATTTGACGGCAAGACGGACATTGCCGTGGGCAACGTGGTGGGCAGCAACATCTTTAACGTGCTGTTTATTCTGGGCCTTTCGGCGTTGATTACGCCCTTGATCGTGAACGCGCAGATCATCCGGCAGGAAGTGCCGATCATGATCGGCGCCTCACTCATCCTGCTCGCCTTTATTTTGGATGGTGCGCTGTCACGCCTAGAAGCCGGCTTTTTGCTTGCGCTGCTGGTCGCCTACACGGTGTTCCTGGTGGTGCAATCGCGCCGCGAAACCGCGGCCACCAAGGACGAATACGAAGAGAGCATGCCTGCCAAAGGCGGCTGGGACGCGCATTGGGCCGTGCAGATCCTGCTGGTTGCGGGTGGGCTCGCATTGCTGGTGCTGGGCGCCAACTGGTTGGTGGATTCGGCAGTCGCTTTTGCCAAGGCCATGGGCGTGAGCGACTTGGTGATCGCGCTGACGATTGTTGCCGCTGGCACGTCCATGCCAGAGGTTGCAACCTCCATCACTGCGGCCATCAAGGGCGAGCGGGATATCGCGGTAGGCAATGTGATTGGCAGCAATACGTTCAATATTCTGGGCTGTCTGGGGGTTTCAGGTTTGGTGTCTGTCGGCGGCCTTTCCATGGCGCCTGCGGTGATCAACTTCGACATCTGGGTGATGCTCGCGGTGGCGGTTGCCTGCCTGCCGGTGTTCATGACCGGGCGCGAGATCGCGCGCTGGGAAGGCTTTGTTTTCCTGGGCTATTACGCCGCATACACCGCCTATCTCATCCTGGCCGCGCAGCAGCATGATGCGCTGGGCAGCTTCAGTGCCGTCATGATGACCTTTGTGATTCCCATCACCATTGTGACGATATTGGTCGTGATGCTTCGCCCCGCTAAGCAAAACGCCGCCTGACCGTGGCCAATCAAGTGACGCTGCTGTGGCTGGCGGTGCTGCCCTTTGCGGGCGCGCTGCTGACACTGGCGGTGCCCAATGCGCAGCGAAAAACCGCGGCGTGGATTGCGGGCGCAACTGCGCTCGCTTGCTGCGCACTCGTCGCAGCCACCGCACCGGCCGTGTTCGGCGGGCAGGTGCTGCGCTTTAGCGTCGAGTGGATTCCGTCCCTTGGCGTGAACTTTGGCTTGCGCATGGATGGCCTGGCGTGGATGTTTGCGCTGCTTGTCAGCGCGATCGGCGCACTGGTGGTGTTGTACGCGGCCTATTACCTCGCCAAAGAAGATCCTGCGGCCCGGTTCTTCACGTTTCTGCTGCTGTTCATGGGCGCGATGCTGGGTGTCGTGCTCGCCGGCAACCTGATTTTGCTGGTGGTGTTTTGGGAACTCACCAGCCTTGCGTCTTTCCTGCTGATTGGTTTTTGGCACCACCGCAGCGACGCGCGCGAAGGCGCACGCATGGCACTCACGATCACCGGTGGCGGTGGCCTGTGCCTGCTGGCTGGCGCGCTGATCATCGGCCACATTGTGGGCAGCTACGAGCTAGATGCCGTGCTCGCCGCTGGCGATCAAATCCGCAGCCATGCGCTGTATGTGCCAGCACTGGTGTTGGTGCTGCTCGGCGCCTTTACCAAGAGCGCGCAGTTTCCGTTTCACTTCTGGTTGCCGCACGCGATGGCGGCGCCCACGCCAGTGTCGGCTTACTTGCATTCAGCCACGATGGTCAAGTGCGGCGTGTTTTTGCTGGCGCGCCTGTATCCAGCGCTAGGCAACTCGGAGCCGTGGTTCTGGCTTGTCTCCCTCACCGGGCTCGCAACGCTGCTGGTGGGCGCCTATATCGCCATCTTCAAGCATGATCTAAAAGGGCTACTTGCCTACTCGACCATCAGCCATCTTGGCTTGATCACCTTGCTGTTTGGCCTAGATGAGCCGCTCGCGGTGGTGGCCGGTGTTTTCCATATTCTGAACCACGCCACATTCAAGGCAGGCTTGTTCATGGCGGCAGGCATCATCGACCATGAGACCGGCAGCCGCGATATGCGGCAACTCAACGGCTTGATGAAATACATGCCGATCACGGGCGTGCTGGCGATTGTGGCCAGCCTGTCGATGGCGGGCGTGCCGCTGTTCAATGGTTTTTTGTCCAAAGAAATGTTCTTCGCAGAAACGGTGCTCAAAGAAAGCCATCGCGCGATGGAGTGGATTTTGCCTGTGGGTGCCACGCTCGCAGGCATCTTGTCTGTAGCCTATAGCATCCGGTTTGTGCACGATGTGTTCTTTAACGGCGAGCCGGTCGGTCTGCCAAAAACGCCGCACGAGCCGCCGCGCTTCATGCGCTTGCCGGTTGAGCTGCTCGTTGTCATCTGCCTGGCAGTGGGTATCTTTCCCGCGCTGACCATCGGCCCCACGCTTGCCGTCGCCGCGCAGGCGGCATTGTTCGGCGCGCCCGGTGCAGCGCTGCCGGAATACAAACTGGCCATCTGGCATGGGTTCAATCTGCCGCTGCTGATGAGTGCGATTGCACTCGCGGGCGGCATTGCGCTGTACTTTGGCCTGCAGCGCTTTATCAATCTCCACAAACTGATTCATCTGCCGATTGGCCCCAAGCAAGGTGGGCGCGACCTGTTTGTATGGAAGATCGGCGCGCTGGCGCGCGGCGCATCGGCTCTAACACAACGATTGGAAAACGGCAGCCTGCAGCGCTATCTGCTGCTGCTGATTCTCACCGCAATTGCAGCCGGGATTGCGCCTTGGTTGACGGGTGCGCAAATAGCACCCGGCAGCGTTGCGGGCGGCGCGGTCAGTGCGGGCTTTGTCGCGGTCTGGGCGATTGGCATGGCCTGCATGGTCGCTACAGTGCTGGCACATCGGCAGCGCATACTCGCACTCGTGCTGCTGGGCGCGGTTGGGTTGGTGGTTGCGCTGACATTCGTCTATCTGTCAGCGCCTGATCTGGCGCTGACGCAATTGCTGGTGGAAATTGTCACCATCATTCTGATGATGCTGGCGCTGAACTGGCTGCCGCACGAAAGCGCCGTGTCGGACACACGTGCGCGCAAGCTGCGCGATGCGGCAATTGCCACAGTGGCAGGCAGCGGCATCGCGGCCCTGGTGTATATGGTGCTCACGCGGCCGTTTGATTCCATCAGCCCCTATTTCTTGCAAACGACGGTGGAGCAAGGCGGCGGCGCAAATGCAGTGAATGTGATCATCGTGGACTATCGCGGATTTGATACGCTGGGCGAGATTACGGTGCTGGGCATTGCAGGGTTGCTGATTTACGCGCTGCTTGCTGGCTTTCAACCTGCCGGCTTTGCGCAGCAACCGGGTACGCCGAGCCAGCGCTTTCCGCTCATGCTGGCCTTAGTCTCGCGCCTGCTGCTGCCGTTTGCGGTGCTGGTCACGATCTATCTTTACCTGCGCGGCCACAATCAACCCGGCGGCGGATTTATTGCCGGCCTGGTACTGGCGATTGCATTGATTCTGCAATTCGCAGCGAACGGCCAGCAATGGGTCGGGCAGCGCATGGGCACAGACTTCAGGCCTTGGGTCGGCTGGGGCTTGTTGATCGCGGGCGCCACCGGCATTGGCAGCTGGTTCTTTGCCGTGCCGTTTTTGACCAGCACGTATGACTACCCGGTGTGGCCCATCGTGGGCGCGGTGCCGCTGGCCAGCGCATCGCTGTTTGATCTTGGCGTGTTTTTGACGGTGGTAGGCGCCACGGTGGTCGCGCTGGTTGCGATTGCACGCCTGACCACGGGTGCCAAGGAGAAATCGTCATGATGGCCTTGATGCTTGCGCTCGGCGTGGGCGGCCTGTGCGGCACTGGCATTTATTTGATGCTGCGTGCCCGCACGTTTGACGTGATCCTCGGGCTGACCTTGCTGTCGTACGCGGTCAATCTGTTTATTTTTCTGATGGGCCGCGTGCAGATTGGCAAGCTGCCCATCATCGATGGCCGTGCCCCGACGTTGGCGAACTATGCCGACCCGCTGCCGCAAGCGCTGGTGCTCACTGCCATTGTTATCAGCTTTGCGATGACGGCGGTGTTACTTGTGATTGCGCTGCGTGCGCGCGCCGAGGCAGGCAGCGATCATGTCGATGGCGATGATGCGGAAAAGGCGCAGCAATGAGCTGGCCGCATTGGATCATTGTGCCGATCGTGTTGCCGCTGATGACGGGCGCGCTGCTGGTATTGCTGGAGCGCAATCGCGCAGTGTGGGTGCGGCCGATTTCGCTGTTTTCTTTGGGCTTTTTGCTGATGGTGTGCATTGGTCTGACGATGCACGCCGCGCAAGGCCAGGTAGAAGGCTATCTGCTGTCCAACTGGAAGGCGCCTTTTGGCATTGCGCTGGCGCTGGACCGCTTGAGCGCCATGCTGCTGCTGCTCACCGCGCTGGTGGCCACCATCAGCCTGCTGTATGCCAGCGGTGGCGACGATGCACGTGGGCCGCATTTTCATGCGCTGTTTCACTTTCAGCTCATGGGCATCAACGGCGCGTTCCTCACTGCCGATCTGTTCAACCTGTTCGTGTTCTTTGAAGTGTTACTCGCGGCTTCTTACGGCTTGCTGCTGCATGGCGCAGGCAAAGCGCGCGTCAAAGCATCGGTGCATTACGTGGTGTTCAACCTCACGGGTGGCGCGCTGTTTCTGATTGCGGTGAGCTTGCTGTACGGCCTGACCGGTACGCTGAACATGGCCGATCTGGCGGTGAAAGTTCCGCAGCTCCCGCCGGATAAAGCGCTGCTCGCGCAAACCGCCGGTTTGCTGCTGCTCGTCGTGTTTGCGGTCAAGGCCGCGCTCTTGCCGCTGTACTTTTGGCTGCCCAACACTTACGGCGCAGCAACTGCGCCGGTGGCAGCGCTATTTGCCATCATGACCAAGGTGGGCATTTACGCGATTGCGCGCATGTACACGCTGGTGTTTGGCGATGCGGGCGGCGCGGCGGCTAATCTTGCGCAGCCGTTTCTGCCGCTGTTGGCGATGGGTACGCTGGCGCTGGCCGCGGTGGGCGCGCTGGCGGCCACGCGTGCGCGTGCGCTGGTGGGTTACATCATCATCGCATCGGCCGGCACGCTGTTGCTTGCGCTGGGCCTGAACAGCGCGCAGACCGTTGGTGCAGGGCTGTTCTACCTGGTGAACAGCACGTTGATTGCCGCGCTGCTGTTTTTGATTGCGGATCGCGTATTGTCCGCACGCGCGAGCGCCAACGACTTGCTAGTGCCGGGCGATATTGCTGAGCGTATGCGCTGGGCCGTGTGGTTTTTCATCGCAGCAATTGCGGCCTGCGGTCTGCCGCCTTTGGCCGGCTTTTTGGGCAAGGCCATGCTGCTGAAGGCCGCGCTGGTTACGCCCTATGCAGCGTGGGTGTGGGCAGTGGTACTCATTGCCGGGCTGACGATGACGGTTGCGATGGCACGCGCCGGCAGCGCACTGTTCTGGAAAACTGATGAAGGCGCAGTAGCCGCCTACGGTTCGCGTGCCGAGCAATCTGCCGCCATGCCGCTGCATGCGGTGCACACCAAGGCGATGGCGCTTGCCGCTACCGCCGCGGTTGCCTGCGTGGTGTTCGCCGGGCCACTGGCGGCCTACACGCAGGCCGCGGCAAACCAGCTGTTTGAACGCCAAGCCTACATCAATGCCGTGCTGAACAAAGAGCCGGCGCCACCGATGTTTGATGTGCGCAAAGAAATGCGCGAGTGGAAAGATAAAGAGGCCGGCAAATGAAGCGCCTCTTTCCTGCGCCGCTGTTGTCACTGCTGCTGTTTGTACTGTGGCCGGTGATGAATCTGAGCTGGTCGGCCGGGCATCTGGTATTGGCCGCACTCTTTGCGGTGATGATTCCCTGGTTCACTGAAGCGCTGCGGCCGGAAAAACCGGTGCTGCGCAAACCCGGCGTGATTATTCGCCTGGGCCTCACAGTGCTATACGACATTGTCGTGTCCAACATCGATGTCGCCAAGCGTATTTTGGGGCCGGAGAAAAACATCAAGCCCGGCTTTGTGTGGATACCGCTGTCCATCAAAGATCCGCACGGCATTGTGGCCTTTGCCGGCATTATCACCATGACGCCGGGCACACTGTCTGCCGACCTGAATGACGAGCGCACACACTTGCTCGTGCACTGCTTCAACATGGATGATCCGCAGGCCGTGATCGATTCCTGCAAATCACGTTATGAGGCACCGCTGATGGAGATATTCGCATGATCACCGCGACGATTTTGCCGTGGATCATCGCGGCGTTTGCCTTGGCGCTGCTGCTCAACACCTGGCGCCTGCTGATCGGTCCGGCGATTGCAGACCGCGTGCTGGCACTGGATACGCTTTACATCAACACGCTGGCACTGCTGATTCTGCTGGGCGTGTACTTTGATACCGCGCTGTACTTTGAAGCGGCGCTCATCATTGCGATGATGGGCTTTATCGGCACCGTGATGGTCAGCAAGTTTTTGCTGCGCGGCGATGTGGTGGAGTAAGGCATGAACACGCTACAACAACTGCCGCTGTGGCTTGATGTGATGATTGCCGTGCTGCTTGTGATCGGCACGTTCTTCGCACTGGTGGGTTCGTGGGGCTTGGCAAAGCTAGGTGATTTTGTGAAGCGCTTGCATGGCCCGACCAAGGCCACGACGCTGGGCGTGGGCTGCGTGCTAATTGCATCGGCGCTGTACTTCACGGTGCGCGATGCCAAGCCCAGCCTGCATGAGCTGCTGATCACCTTGTTTTTATTTTTGACCGCGCCGGTGTCTGCGCACATGCTGATTAAAGCGGCGATGAAGCTGGATAAGTCGATTGACGTTCCGCCAGAGCCAAAAGACTCAAAATAACAAGCCGCTCAAAGCAGTCTACGCAATATCCATGCGGGTTTTGAAGCATTTTTGCCTCAAAATCCGCATGGATACTGCGTAGAGCATCTATAAAACAATAAATTTAGTGGTGTTTGTGCTCTGACTTACTGCCGCCAGCACCCATTTCATCTACCTGCATATCCACTTTGACTTCGCCGGCTTTTTCAAACACTAGCGTGAGCGGAATTTTCTCGCCCTGCTTGAGCGGCGCCTTCAAGTTGATGAACATGATGTGAAAACTACCGGGCTTGAGTTCCACAGTTTTGCCCGCGGGAATATCAATGCGCGGCACTTCACGCATTTTCATCACGCCGCCTTCCATGCTGTGCGTATGCAGTTCTACTTTTTCAGACACGTTGGCCTTGGCGGCGATCAGCGCGTCACCCGCCTTGCCGTGATTCATCAGCGACATAAAACCGCCGCCCACTTGCGCAGTCGGCGCGGTAGCGCGCGCCCAGGGTTTGCCGATGTGAATATCGCCCACCATCGCGTCTTTGGCGTTTGCGCCCAGGCTGGCAGCAAGCAAAGCCGCCGCTGCACTAACTTTGATCCACTTCAACTTCATTGTGATTCCTTTGGTCAATTTCTTGTCAATCTCTTACAACGTCCCTGGATTTTAGGCCAGGGCAATGACTGTACCTTGCCGCACCAACTGCCCCTTGGCGACCAGCTCATCGCAGGCGCGCGCAACGGTGCTGTGCGCCGGCTCACCAAACCAGCGCTGCGCGATACGGACAAACAAGTCAGCGCTTGCAATCTCCGCCTGCAGCGCTGCCGCATCTGCGCGCTGCTCTGCCATCATGCGGTACATCAGCAGCGCTTTGACGGCATGAAACGCGTGTTTGGCCGGATTGGCCACATGCGCCTCCAAGCGGCTGCGTGCGCGCGCAATCGCCGCCGCACAGTCTCTAAACGGCGCACCGTGGCCGGGGATGACAACATCCACATCCAAATCTGCAATCACATCCAGCGTTGCCGCTACTTCATGAAACGCCTGCGCACCGTCCAGCTCGGGAAACACCAGGCCAAAGCCGTTTTCCCACAACGCGTCGGCGGAGATGAGCAGTTTGTGCTGCGGGCAATAAAGCACCACAGAGTGCGGGTCATGGCCGGGCGCGCTCAGCACTTGCCACATGCTGTTGCCCAGCTTCAGTTCCGTGTCCGGCTCAATGATGCCGTCAAACATAAAGCGCGGGCAGGTTTGCGCGGTGGCGCGATAGCTCAACGCATCTTCGTCCCACGCACGCACCGCTTCACTTTCGCCCGGCGGAATAAAAATCTGCGCTCGCGGATAGCGCTCTTTGAGCGCTGTGTTGCCGCCGCAATGGTCAGAATGCAAATGCGTGTTGATGATCCGCGCGAGTGGTGCTTGCGCAAGTGCATGCGCAACCAGCGCCACGGTTTGCGGCGCATGCGTGCAATAACCGGTATCCACTAGCGTCGCACCGTCATCTGCAGCAAACAGAATATTGTTGGCCGACAGCCAGCCGCGCTCAAACACCTGCATCCCGGCAATTGGCCAAGACATCGCTAGGGCCGCTTGCGCTGAATGCCGCTGGGCAAGAGCGTGGCGGCCTGCATCAGTGGCGAGTCAAAGAATGCATCGCCGCGCAGATAGGCAAGCAGCATGTCCGTAGAATCTTCACCCCAGAAAACCCGCCCATCCACCACCGTGCTCGGCACACCAAACACGCCAGCAGCAATCGCGCCTTCACCATGACTGCGCAGCTGCTGTTTAACTGCATCGCTGTTCAGCGCTTCAGCGGACAGAGAAAATTGCTGCAGCAACTGCGCCAGCGCGGCTTCGTCTTGCGGCACTTTGCCCTGTTGCCATACAAAGCGAAACGCAGCGTGCATCGCATCGCGCGTGCAGCCTGCCGCGATCACAAAGCGCAGCAGCGGCAAAGGGTTGAATGGGTGCGCAGGCGGCATGACCACTCGAATGTTTTTACTGTGCGCAAGCCACGCAATGCGTTCAAACGTAAAGCGGCGCTTCGGTTCAATTTCTGCCGGGCCAACATTGCCGAAATGATTCAGCAGGCCGGCGAATAGCACGGGTTTGAAATGGATGTCGGCGTGCTGCGCGATCGCGTCAAGCTGCTCGCTTTGCAGATACGCAAACGGCGAAATCACATCGAAATACCAATCGACTGATTTGCGCGCGGTCACAACGCCGCCTTTTGCCTGCGCAGAACAATTGCCTGCAATATCTCACGCTTGCGGGTACTGCTGCTGTTGCCCCAGGTAGCGATCTCATCCAGCGTGCGCATGCAGCCTGCGCACAGCCCGGTAGCCGCATCCATGGTGCAGATGTTGACGCATGGCGAGGGCACCACCGGCTCTGGGATGGACGCCTGCAGCGGCGAAAACGGCGATCGCATGTTCATGCGCCTACTTTGCCCTGCTTTTGCGCAAGCTTGGCGTTGAATTTGGCTGGATCGATAAAGAATCGTTCGTGCTCGCCTTCGCAAATTTTGTCGTGCGCATCCCATGCCTCAACCTTGAAGCGGATGCGGCGGCCTTCAAGCTCAACCACCTCGCCCTTGATTTTCAGTTGCATGCCTGGCGGCGTGGCCGCTAAATGCTTGAAGCTCACCAGCGTGCCAACGCTTTGTACCCGCGGCCAATCGACAAACCGCATCACCGCGCCGGTGCACGCCAACTCCATAATGCCCACCATATAGCCGGTAGCCAGCACCGGCGGCATTTCACTGGCAAAAGGCACGGTGGTGTACATGCCGGGCACGGTCATCGATTCATTCACGTCAAATGTGGATTCAAAGGCGTAGCCGACTTTGAGTTCTGGCGAATACATGCTTCAGACCTTCGACCACTTGGTTGCCAGGGCCTTGCCCGCGCGGCTGCTGTAGTCGCGGCCCAATTGCTTGCTGATCCACGCGCCAGTTTCCACCAGCTTGTGCAAATCAACGCCGCAATCCTCGCCCATGCCTTGCAACAGATACACCACATCTTCGGTAGCCACGTTGCCTGTGGCACCTTTGGCGTAAGGGCAACCGCCGAGCCCGCCGATCGATGCTTCAAACGTGCGCACACCAGCGGCCAGGGATGCAGCCACATTGGCCACCGCCATGCCGTAGGTGTCATGAAAATGGCCGGTGAGTTTTTCCACGCCTACTTCTGCAGCGCACGCATTGATCACTTCACGCGTGCGCGCCGGTGTACCAACGCCAATAGTGTCTGCAATGCCGTAGCGCTGCACACCCAGCGTGCGCAAGCGCTGCAGCACATCCAGCACCGCGCTCACCGGCACTTCGCCTTGATAGGGGCAACCCAAACAGCAGGAGATTGCGGCCTTGAGCTTTTTGCCTTGCGCAAGCGCCGCTTGCGCGACCGGTGCAAACCGCTCGATGGATTCTGCAATCGAACAATTGATGTTCTTTTGGCTGAATGCCTCGCTTGCGGCAGCAAACACCACCACTTCGTCTACCCCCGCGGTCAGCGCGCCTTCCAGCCCTTTAGTGTTGGGCACCAGCGCCGCGTAAGTCACGCCGCTTGCGCGCTTGATTCCTTGAAGTACCTGCGCACCATCGGCCATTTGCGGCACCCACTTGGGCGATACAAACGACGCAGCTTCTACATGCGTGAGGCCGGCATCCACCAGGCGTTCGATCAGCTCGATTTTGACGGCTGCAGGCACGATCTGCTTTTCATTTTGCAGACCGTCGCGCGGGCCGACATCGATCAAATGTATTTGCTCACTCATCTCAATATCCTTTATTGAGGTCGACGAGACCACTAACCGGCTCGCCCCGCTCCAGGCGTTTTATTTTCTCTGCGATCTGCGCCATTGCCGGACCAATGACCGTTTTGCCGCTGACGTGCGGTGTGACAGTCACCTTGGAATGCGTCCAGTAAGGATGATCCTGCGGCAATGGTTCTTTGGCAAAGACATCCAGCGTTGCACCGGCCAGAACACCTGCATCCAGTGCGGCAAGCACATCCGCATCGTTCACCAGAGCGCCGCGCGCAATGTTAATCAGATGCGCCGGGCGTTTTAGTTTTTGGAGCAACGCCGCGTTGACCATGCCAGTGGTGTGGGGCGTACGCGGCGCAATCACAATCAGTATCTGCGTTGCCGCAAGGAATTTTTCAAGCGCATCGCCGTGCCAGCATTGCACACCTTCGATCTGCTTGCTGCTTTGGCTGTAGCCATGGACCTCGTAGCTGGCCTGCGCGAGCGTGCGTGCCACATGGCCGCCCAGCACACCAAGCCCCAACACGCCCACGCTCGCGCCCACGTGCTCGGCGGCAAAACCTTCGATCCAGCGGCGCTCGCGCTGGGCCTGCGCATAGTCGTCAAACCCATAGGCGGCGCGGCCTGCAGCCCACAAACAGTAGTGCGCCATTTGCTGCGCCATGCCTGCATCTTCAATCCGCACCACCGGCAAGCCGGTGGGCAGATTGGGCACTTTGACAATGTGGTCAACCCCCGCGCCGGCGCTGAACAGCGCCTTCAAGCGCGTTTGCTCAGCGAAAAACTGCGGTGGCGGTGCCCACGCTACTGCGTAGTCACAGGGCGGCGCGCCAGCGACCCAGTCCATCACGCGCGCCTGCGGCAAATGCTGCTGCAAGGCAGCGTGCCACATGCTGGTATCTTTCGCGCCGGTGAGCGCAAGCGCGATGTTCACGGTGCCGGCCCCTCAGATGGCTCATCGCGCATGACGAACCGCTTGCACAGCCAATGCGCAATCCACGGCAGAGCCGCAAGCACCATCGCGCCAAAAAGTTTTTGCTCCATTTGGCTAAGCTGCAGTGCAATCAACGCGCCGCCCACCAAAGCCGCCAGCGTGGCCAAGCACCACACCAGATGCGCGCCCATGCGTTTACGCACCATAAATGCCACGATCAACTGGCCCCCCGCGATCAATACCGGTGCGAGCGCAACGAGTAGAAGCGCGATGGCGAGAAGGCCGTTGATCGCTTCCATGTTCTAGGCTCCCGCCGCAAAACGAACGAGCTGCGCACCTTCATTGACCTGATCGCCGACGGCGTATAAGACCTCTTCCAGCTTGCCGTCTGCGGGCGCGGCGATCGTGTGCTCCATCTTCATCGCTTCCATGACGATCAGCGGTGTGCCTTTGGCCACTTTGCTGCCGCTACCCGCGAGCACGGCTACGATGCGCCCGGGCATTGGCGCAGTCAGCCGCCCACCTTCAAACGCATCTTCGCCAGCATGCGCCAGCGGATCGGCAAGCAGCAGCATGTTGAGCTGGCCAATCTCAAACACATGCAGTTCTTCGCCGCGCGTAACCACGGTGCCGTGAAACTGGTCGCACGGCGTTGTCACGACAGTGCTGCTGCCCTTGGCTGAAAAAGAGAAGCCGGTTTCAATCTGACCGAAGCGTGCTTGGTACTGGTCGCGGCCATAGATCACGTGCGCTTCAATCTCGCCAGTTTCATGGCCCAGTACAAAGCGGCGGGCGAGCGGCGCACCAATGCGCCAGCCGTTGCGGGCGTTCCAAGGATCGTGGCTATCTTGCGCTTGCTCGCTACCCAGCACCTTGGCGATTGCAAGCAGAATGGCGCGGTGCGAAGGCGGCTGTGCGGCCGGCAGCAGCGAGGCTTTTTCCTGCTCAATCAGCCCGGTATGCACTTCGCCTTTGGCAAACGCGGCATTACGCACGCAGCGCGCGAGAAACGCCACATTGGTCTTGGGGCCGACAATGTGCGTGGCATCCAGCGCTGCCGCCATGCGTGCGAGTGCTTGCGCGCGGTCTTCGCCCCAGACGATCAGCTTGGCGATCATCGGGTCGTAAAACGGTGTGATCGCATCGCCGCTGCGCACGCCGCTGTCCACGCGCACGTGGCCATCGCGCGTAAAGCTCGCGTGCGCGGGGAAATGCAGGTGCGACAGCGTACCGGTGGAAGGCAGAAAGCCTCCTTCAGGGTTTTCCGCGTACACACGCGCTTCAATGCTGTGGCCGTGAATGCGCAGGTCTTCCTGCTTCACCGGCAACGGCTCGCCTGCAGCCACGCGCAGTTGCCACTCGACCAAATCATGGCCGATGATCATTTCCGTCACCGGATGTTCCACTTGCAGGCGCGTGTTCATCTCCATAAAGTAGAACGTGCCTGTTTGGTCGGCGATGAACTCCACGGTGCCTGCACCCACGTAGCCTACGGCTTTTGCGGCCGCAACGGCGGCCTCGCCCATCGCTTGGCGGCGCGCCGCGGTCATGCCCGGCGCGGGCGCTTCTTCCAGCACCTTTTGATGGCGGCGCTGCAGCGAACAATCGCGCTCAAAGCAGTACACGGCGTTGCCGTGCGTATCTGCAAATACTTGAATTTCGATGTGGCGCGGACGGGTGACGTACTTTTCCACTAGCACTTTGTCGTCACCAAACGCATTGATCGCCTCGCGCTTGCAGCTTGCGAGTAGCTCAGCAAAATCTTTGCCATCCGCCACCACGCGCATGCCTTTGCCACCACCACCCGCTGCCGCTTTGATGATGACGGGGTAGCCGATCTTGTCTGCTTCGCGCTTTAAAAACGCGCCGTCTTGATTGTCACCGTGATAGCCCGGCGTGAGTGGCACCGCAGCTTTTTCCATCAGCGCTTTGGCGGCGGATTTACTACCCATCGCCGCGATGGCGCTGGCCGGCGGGCCGATGAAGACGATGTTTTCTTTTGCCAGCGCTGCCGCAAAGCCTTCGTTCTCACTCAAAAAACCGTAGCCTGGATGCACCGCTTGCGCGCCGGAGGCTTTGCATGCGGCAATCACCGCGTCGGCACGCAAGTAACTTTCTTTGGGCTGCGCGCCGCCGATGTGTACCGCTTCATCGCACATCGCAACATGCTTGGCCTGCGCATCCGCATCTGAATACACCGCCACAGTTTTGATACCCAGGCGCTTGGCGGTGGTGGCGACGCGGCAAGCGATTTCGCCGCGGTTTGCGATCAATATTTTGGTGAACATTGCAGCCTCAATTTCACTTTAATGCACGCAGTATCCATGCGCTTTTTCAGCCATTTTTACCTCAAAAGGCGCATGGATATTGCGTAGATGCATTTCAAATTTGCACTGCTTTCAAACCCAAGCGCTCAAACAATTGCTGATCGGCCAATACATCCGGGTTGCCGGTGGTCAACAGTTTGTCGCCGTAAAAAATCGAATTCGCACCGGCCATAAAGCACAGCGCTTGCACGCCATCGCCCAGCTCGCGCCGCCCGGCTGATAGGCGGACCCACGCCTTGGGCATCGCCAGCCGCGCCGCCGCAATCGTGCGCACAAACTCAAACGGATCAAGCGGCGCTTGATCGGCCAGCGGTGTGCCGGCCACGCGCACCAGCATGTTGATCGGCACGCTTTCAGGATACGGATCAAGATTGGCCAGCTGCGCAATCAGCCCGGCGCGGTGCGCGCGGCTCTCGCCCATGCCCACGATGCCGCCGGCGCAGACGTTGATGCCTGCATCGCGCACCGCTTGCAATGTGTCGAGCCGGTCTTGATAGTCGCGGGTGGAAATAATGTCGCCGTAAAACTCCGGCGCGGTATCCAGATTATGGTTGTAGTAATCGAGCCCGCTGTGCTTGAGCACGCTTGCCTGCGCCTGCGTGAGCATGCCCAGCGTGGCGCAGGTTTGCATGCCGGTGGCACGCACCGCTTCAACCAGTGCGGCGATTTTTTCTACATCACGATCATTCGGCGCACGCCACGCTGCGCCCATGCAAAAGCGTGTAGCACCAGCGGCCTTTGCCGCGTGCGCGGCGGCCAGCACTTCATCCACCGGCAGCATTTTGGCCGCGCCCACGCCAGTGTCGTAATGCACGCTCTGCGGGCAATACGCGCAGTCTTCAGGGCAGCCGCCGGTTTTGACCGATAGCAGGGATGAAAGCTGCACTGCATTGGGATCAAAGTGTTGGCGGTGCGCAGCTTGCGCGGCGAACAGCAGATCGGGCAGCGGCATGGCAAGCCATGCTTCGATCTGGCTGGTGCTCACGCGCTCAACCTTCGCCGACTGCGGCGTGCGTGGGGAATGAAACTTCACGGGTGCTTCTGCAATTGCCATCAAACTGCCTTTACGTCTCAAAAATCAAATTGAACTACGCAGGTTTCATGCGGGTTTTGAGCCATTTCTGCTCCAAAAGACGCATGGATATTGCGTACAGCATCTATAAATCTTGCTTTTGTTCCCTTCCCCCTGCCAGCAGGGGGAGGAACTTTATGACTCCTCCGGCAACACCCAATTAGGCTTGCGCTTTTCCAAAAAACTCTTCACGCCTTCGCGCCCCTCATCGCTGGCACGAATCTGCGCGATGCGCTCTGCGGTATCAGCCAGCAGCGCATCATCCACCGCTTTGCCGCTGACCTCACGCACCAAACGCTTGGCCTGCCGCACCGCGTGCGGCGAATTGTCGATCAGCGCGTTCAGCACATCATCCACCGTTTCATCAAGCAATTCCGCTGGGCAGATTTCGTGCACAAAGCCGATGCGGTACGCCTCTGCCGCCGTGAATTTTTCTGCCGTCAGAAAGTAGCGGCGCGCTGCATTCTCACCCATCGCTTTGATCACGTACGGGCTGATGGTGGCGGGGATCAAACCGAGCTTGACTTCGCTTAAACAAAACTCCGCCTCGTGCGCGGCAACCACCACATCACACGCCGCCACGAGCCCCATGCCCCCGGCAAAGCATGCGCCATGCACGCGCGCGATCACCGGCTTTTCACATGCATAGATCGTGCGCAGCATCGTCGCCAGACTCATTGCATCCGCACGATTCTCTTCATGCGAATAGCCAGCCATCTTTTTCATCCAGTTCAAGTCTGCGCCGGCGCAAAAGGCTTTGCCATATCCCGCCAACACGATGGCGCGCACATCTGCGTTTGTGCTGAGCTGCGCGAAGGCCTGCGTCAGCTCCGCGATTACAGTTTCATTAAATGCGTTGCGCACATCGGGCCGGTTGAGACAGACTTGCGCGACCGGGCCGGCGTGTTTGATCTCAAGTGTTTGCATCACTGTTCCTCAATCAAGCTCGGTTGCGGATTGAGGAGTTTATCGAGCATTGCTTCAGGGTTATTCAAAAAGCTTTTAGTAAGCTGATAGTGCTCAGTATCCCGATATTCAATGCGCTCCATACCGTTTTGCCCACAGTGATAGATGCAAGCATCTGGATATGCCAGCATGATTGGTGAGTGTGTTGCGATCACGAATTGCGATTGTTGTTGTACTAAATCGTGCAACCGCGCAAGAAAAGTAAGCTGGCGGGCCGGCGATAACGCTGCCTCTGGTTCATCAAAAAAATATAGTCCGCTGCCACGCAGTCGCTCCAGCAGCAGTGTCATAAATGATTCGCCGTGCGATTGCGCATGCAGCGATTTGCCACCATAAGAGTCCTTGATAGGCGGGCCAAATGATGGCTCTGCGTCCAACTCTTCGATGCGAGTAGCCACGTTGTAATAACTCTCTGCACGCAGAAAGTAACTGTCCTTGACGCGGCCCAAGCCTTTCGCGAGACGCATCACATCGCCTAAATTCGAATGGGACCGGTATGTGCTGAAGTTAAAGTTTCGACTCCCTCCCTCCGCATTCAGACCGTAGGCAGTAGCAATGGCTTCCAAGAAAGTTGACTTGCCAGAGCCGTTTTCCCCCACCAGGAAAGTTACTCTCGGATGGAAAACGAGTTTTTCAAAACCTAAAAAGATCGGTAATGTGTACGGGTAGACATGATGGTTCTCTACTTTGTCCCAAAGTAATTCAGCTGAAATCAGAAAATGCTTGGCAAGCATGTCACATCCTGAACACGCCAAACTTCGTCTCTGGAATCGGCGCATTCAAACTCGCAGACAGTCCCAACGCCAGCACGGTGCGCGTATCGCGCGGATCAATAATGCCGTCGTCCCACAACCGCGCGGTGGCGTAGTAGGGGTGGCCTTCACGCTCGTACTGGTCGCGGATGGGGGCTTTGAAGGCTTCTTCTTCTTCTTTGCTCCACGCGCCGCCTTTAAGCTCAATACCGTCGCGCTTGACGGTGGCCAGTACGCCGGCGGCTTGCTCACCGCCCATCACGCTGATGCGCGCGCCCGGCCACATCCATAAAAATCGCGGGCTGTAGGCGCGGCCGCACATGCCGTAATTGCCGGCGCCAAAACTGCCACCGATGATCACGGTGAACTTGGGCACTCTTGCACACGCCACCGCGGTCACCATTTTGGCGCCGTGGCGGGCAATGCCTTCGTTTTCATACTTTCGGCCCACCATGAAGCCGGTGATGTTCTGCAAAAACACGAGTGGAATTTTGCGCTGGCAGCACAGCTCGATAAAGTGCGCGCCCTTCTGTGCAGATTCACTGAACAAAATGCCGTTGTTAGCGATGATGCCCACGGGCATACCGTGGATATGCGCAAAACCGGTAACGAGCGTAGTGCCAAAGCGGCTTTTCCACTCATCAAATTCGCTGGCATCGACGACGCGCGCAATGATCTCGCGCACATCAAACGGTTTTTTGGTGTCGGTGGGGATGACGCCGAGCAGTTCATCCGCTTCGTACTTGGGCGGCGCGGGTTCTTTGAGCACGAGCGGGTTGTCTTTGCGCCAGTTCAAATCGCTCACAATCTCGCGCGCGATGCGTAGCGCGTGCAAGTCGTTTTGCGCCAGATGATCCACCACGCCAGACAAGCGCGTATGCACATCGCCGCCGCCCAAATCTTCTGCAGTCACTACTTCACCAGTCGCGGCCTTTACGAGCGGCGGGCCGCCGAGAAAAATCGTGCCTTGGTTTTTGACGATGATGCTCTCGTCGCTCATGGCCGGCACATACGCGCCGCCGGCGGTGCAGGAGCCCATCACCACCGCGATTTGCGGAATGCCTTCCGCGCTCATGGTGGCCTGGTTGTAGAAAATGCGGCCAAAGTGATCGCGGTCGGGAAACACTTCGTCTTGATTGGGTAGATTCGCGCCGCCGCTATCTACTAAGTAAATGCAAGGCAAGCGATTCTCGCGCGCCACCTCTTGCGCGCGCACGTGTTTTTTGACAGTGAGCGGGTAGTAGGTGCCGCCTTTGACCGTAGCGTCGTTGCACACGATCACGCATTCCACACCGCTCACGCGGCCGATGCCAGCAATCACGCCCGCGCAGGGCGCAGCGTCGTTGCCGCTGGCTTCTTTGTACATGCCAAAAGCCGCCATCGGCGCGATTTCCAAAAACGGCGTGCCGGGGTCGAGCAGCATTTGCACCCGGTCACGCGGCAGCAGCTTGCCACGCGCGGTGTGTTTGGCGCGGGCGGCATCGCCGCCGCCCAGTTCGATCTGCGCAAGCTTGGTTTTCAGATCATCTACAAGCGCGCGCATGGCCTGCGCATTGGATTGAAACTCGGCCGCGCGCGGGTTGAGCTTGGTCTCAAAGATCGGCATGGAATCGCTTTTTCTTGACGAATTGACGTATACGTCAAGTGTAAGCGGTTTGCATGCAAAGCGCGGTTTCTCGGGCAGTTTGGAAGGGTTTTGAAGCGCTCTACCCAATATCTATGCGCTTTTCCAAGCATTTTCCCCCGAAAACCCGCATGGATACTGCGTAGAATTTATTCAAATATGCTCCACACGCGCAAGCGGTGCGCTTATTGGCCCGGCTTCATCCACACACCAACATCCAGCTGCACATTGGCACTGCCATCGCCAATAAACACACTCGCATCCTGCACGCTGCATTGGAGTTGCATGCTGCGCTGCGCGAGCTTGGCGAGCGCCTGCGATTGCGCGGCCGGCACAGCAAGCACCGTCAGGTTGCGCGCGCGGGTGAGGTTGTGTTCAATCCCTGTCCACCACACCTCGCCGCTGCTGGCGTAACCCAGCACCGTCACTTGGCCGGCCTTGCCGCAGGCCTTGAGAATCGCGCGCTCATCGGGCTGGCCGACTTCAATCCAGTGCGTGATGGCGCCCGTCAAGTCGCGCACGACCACATCCGGCTCATCGGGATCAGACAGGCCCTTGCCAAAGCTAATGCCTTCGCATGCGTGCAGCGCGAGTGCGAGCAGTCGGATCATCATCCGCTCATCGTTTTCAGACGGATGCCGCGCGATGGTGAGCGCGTGGTCTGCGTAGTAATGTCGATCCATGTCGGCAATCGACAGGCTCGCTTTGTAGATCGTGGATTTAAGGGCCATGCGCGCAGCTTAACGCATGCAATTCAAATGCCTCTACGCAATATCCATGCGCTTTTTCAAGCATTTTTGCCTGAAAAAGCGCATGGATATTGCGTAGATCACTTGAGGAATTGCTTGGATTGCTTGAATGATCCGTCCACATACAACCACCGGCCCGCCACGCGTTCAAACCGGCTGGCTTCATGCAGGCGATGGCCTTTGCCGGCCACGCGGTAGCGTGCCACAAACTCCACCGTGGCGTGATCTGCGTCTTGCTGCGCGTGCGCCTTGACTTCTAGGCCGAGCCATTTGGTCTGCGCATCCAGCTCCAGCGTTGTTGGCCGCGTGGAGGGGTGCCAGGTGGCGAGCAAGTAGTCGCGCGCGCCGATAACGTATGCGCTGTAGCGCGAGCGCATGAGCTGTTCTGCTGTTGCGGGTACCTCGCCCCCGGCGATGAAGCGATCGCAGCACTGCGCAAGTGGTCTTGCGCTACCGCAATGACAAACTGATGATGCGCTGCTCAAAATCCATGGCCTCGCAACAGTGCTACTGCGGCCTTTTCTCTTGCTTCTCTTCTACTGGCCCGCCCTCTTTCTTCCACGCGCCAAAACCGCCTTCGATATGCGCGACGTTGGTCATACCCATCTCTTGCAAGGTCTTGGCCGCGAGCGCGCTGCGCCAGCCGCCGCCGCAAAACAGCACGAACTCTTTGTCGTCCTGTGCAAACACGGGTTTGAAGTACGGGCTTTCGGGATCAACCCAAAACTCCAGCATGCCGCGCGTGGCGTGCAGCGCACCGGGGATGACGCCTTCGCGCTCCAGCTCGCGCGGGTCGCGGATGTCAACAAACACCTTGCCTTCATTGCCGTGCAGGCTGATGGCATCCACAACCGCATAGGTTTTGATGAGTGCGCCGGCCTCGGCCAGCAGCGCCTTGTAGCCTTTGGTAATTGGCATGATGAGGCCTCGCTTACAGCACCATGGTTTTGGAAAACAAGCGCATCACCACCACGCCGCCGATGATCATGGCAATGCCAATCACAGACGCTGTATCTAGCGCCTGCTTCAGCCACAGCCAGCCCACGATCACCACCAGCGCGCTGCCCGCGCCCGACCAGATGGCGTAGGTAAT
Source organism: Burkholderiaceae bacterium (assembly GCA_051649325.1). GTDB lineage: Bacteria > Pseudomonadota > Gammaproteobacteria > Burkholderiales > Burkholderiaceae_C > JBJOQV01. The sequence continues at coordinate 35,092 of JBOFGW010000087.1, forward strand.
GCCCACCGGAATCACTTTCAGAATATGCGTCAGGCAATAGAACGCCATGCCGTAGCCCGCCACCACAAGCGCGAGTGGAATCGGCCGCTTAAAGCCATCCACTTCGCGCAAGGCAATGGTGCCAATCACTTCAAAAATCACCGCAACGCCCAGCCAAACCCAATGCATAAGAATGCTCCAAGCAATTTGTTTGCAAGCATACAAGCGTTATGCTGGCGGCAAAGGAGAACACACAACATGGCCGGCGCGAGCTTACTAACCCTGCTGGACGACATTGCCACGATTTTGGACGATGTGTCCGTGATGACCAAGGTGGCCGCCAAAAAGACCGCCGGCGTGCTGGGCGACGATCTGGCGCTCAACGCCGAGCAAGTCACCGGCGTGCGAGCCGACCGCGAGCTGCCGGTGGTGTGGGCAGTGGCCAAAGGGTCGATGGTCAATAAGGCGATTTTGGTACCCGCCGCACTGGCTATCAGCGCATTTGCACCGTGGGCGGTAACGCCGCTGCTGATGATCGGCGGTGCGTTTCTTTGCTATGAAGGCTTTGAAAAACTCGCGCACAAGTTTCTGCATAGCAAGCAAGAAGACGAGAAGCATCATCAAGAGCTGGTCAAAGCCGTTGCCGATGAAAAAGTCGACCTTGTGGCAATGGAGAAAGACAAAATCAAAGGCGCGATTCGTACCGACTTTGTGTTGTCCGCGGAAATTATTGTCATCACACTGGGTGTGGTGGCGGACAAGCCCTTTGGCACGCAGGTAGCGGTGTTGTGCACGGTGGCGGTGCTGATGACGATTGGCGTATATGGCCTCGTGGCAGGCATCGTCAAACTGGATGACGCAGGGCTGCATATGAGCAAGAGCGGCAGCAGCGCGGTGCAGACGATGGGCCGTGGCATTTTGTGGTTTGCGCCGTGGTTGATGAAGGCGCTGTCCATCGTCGGTACCGCGGCAATGTTTTTGGTGGGCGGTGGCATTCTCGTGCATGGCATTGCGCCGCTGCATCACTGGATTGAACACCTGGTGCAAAACTGGAACGCGTTTGCCAAAGCGGTCGTGCCCACGCTGTTGGATGGTGTGTTTGGCGTTGTGGCGGGCGCGCTGGTGCTGGTCGTGGTGAGCCTGTTTGCCAAGCTGCTGCCCAAAAAAACCAAGGAAACGCCTGCAGCATGAATTACGTTCCGTTAATCGAAGCCACGCGCGGCGGCTTTACTGAATGCGTTCACTACGGTGCGGTGGCAGTGGTGGACCTGCAGGGCAAGGTGCTAGCGCAGGCGGGCGATCCGCATCTGGTCACCTTCACGCGCTCCACGCTCAAGGCGCTGCAGGCATTGCCCTTTATGCAGGCCGGCGGCGCACAAGCGCTGGGCTTTGAGTCGCGCCATGTGGCCATGCTGTGCGCCAGCCACTCCGGTGAAGAGATGCATGTGGCCGCGGTGGAAGAAATGCTCGCCAAGGCCGGCACCACCTACAAACGCCTGCAATGCGGCTGCCATGTGCCGGGCAAATATTCCTACTTTGATTTGCCGTTGCCCGCGGGCGAAACGTTTGACGAGCGGCACCACAACTGCTCGGGCAAGCATTCCGGCATGCTGGCGTTTTGTGCGCTCAACGATTTGTCGGACGCGAACTACATCGACCCCGCGCATCCGCTGCAGCATGCCATTCGCGCACAAGTCGCGCGCGCGGTGCGGATGGATGCGCAAGATCTCAAGGTGGGCATTGATGGCTGCAGCGCACCCAACTACGCCATGCCACTTTCTGCGCTGGCACTGGGCTATGCGCGGCTCGCTTCAGGCGGCGCTGATACGGAGTTTGGCGAGCAGTTTGCGCAGCTTGCCAGCGCGATGACGGCGCATCCCGAACTGGTTTCGGGCACAGGCCGCGAAGACGCGCTCTTAATGCGTGCGGGCGGCGGCGATTGGGTGAGCAAAGTCGGTGCAGACGGCGTGCAGGTGATCGGCAGCAAAAGCCGCGGCCAAGCGTTTGCGCTGAAGATTTCAGACGGCGGCAGCCTTGCGCGCGGCGCAGCGACGATGGTAGTGCTGGATCAGCTTGGCTGGCTGGATGATGCGCAGCGCACAGCACTCGCATCGCTGCAACGCGCAGCCATTACGAACGCACGCGGGACGCATGTAGGCGAGCGCCGCGCGGTGTTTAAGCTCGAATACGCCAAAGGCGCGTTGTAGGAGACCGAGCCGTTCGGGCTGAGCCTGTCGAAGCCCTCTCACTTTTCAGTTGAATAAATGACTGATCGCGAATGCGTTTCGACAGGCTCAACGCGAACGGAGGTTTCTAACAACTTGTAGAGCAGAGCACGCAATATCCATGGACTTTTTGAGGCATTTCTGCCCCAAAAAGCCCATGAATATTGCGTAAACCTACTTTTTTGCCGCAAGTTCTGGTGCGTACAGCGCCTTGAGCGCACCGCATTCTTTGCCGGCCCAGTTCTTTTCGCACAGCGTGCGCACGTCGGCGCACATGCGCTCGCCGGCGTTTTGCAAATTGGCGAGCAGCACTGCATCTACGGGGCCGATACCGGCCACAAACACGACCTCGCCCGGCTTGGCACTGGCCGCGACGCCCGGCCCCATCGCGCGGCAGGTGTTGGCCACCATCTGCGCTGCGCACTGCTTGGCAAGTTGATCCAGTTGCGCGGGCGTGGCCGCATCTTTGGCGGTGCATGCAGCGAGCAAACATGCTGCAGCAAGCACCGCGGTTTTACTTGTCGATACGCAGTTCAAAGTAACGGTAGAGGTTGGCATCGCTGTTGGCGCTCTGGTTGGCGTACGCATCGCCGTTGGGGGTTTTGGCTTTGACCCACACGGTGTTTGCGCCCTTATCATGCCAGAACTTGTCGCCCGCACCGGCCTGCACATCAGCCAATGATGCTGCCGCGGTCAACGTGCGGCTGGCCTTGCTGTTACGCAGCACGACTTTTGGATTGGCCGCGCCGCTAAAAGGCACGCCAAGTACAAATTCATCGTCCGCACGGTACGCGTTGGTGATGCCGATTTGCAAGAAGTTGGCCGGCGTTGCATAGCCGGGAAACTCCAGCAGATAGCGGCCACCCTTCATCGCGGAAAAGTGGCGCATGTTGCCCAGCTTGGGCGCAAGCGTGCCATCGCCCACGCTCCACGTGCCGATCACGTTGCCGCCGGCGTCGTAACGCGTGGCGCGGATCGGCATGTAGGGCGAATAGCGCTGCGAGTTGTCCGTGTAAAAGTCGCCCACGCCGTAGTACTCGGTGGCACAGCTCATGCCGTTGCTGCCGGCGGGCGCGACGGCGGTGCAGTTCGCGCCGCTCGTCAAAAACGGTGTGTCATAGGTCCAGTAATTACCTGCTGCGCCCCAGTAGCCATGCGGGTCCCACAGCGCACCGGCGAGCGTCCAGTTTTCCTGCGTCTGCACCGGATAGCGGTAGCCGGGGTGGCTGCCGATCAGGTGGTT
>JBOFGW010000088.1:0-4965 GCA_051649325.1 Burkholderiaceae bacterium
GCTGTTGCTTGGTTTTAATGGCAGCGCGCTGCTGGTTACGCATGACCGCAGTTTTCTAGACCGTGTGGCCACCCGCATTATTGAGCTGGACCGCGGCGTGCTGCGCAGCTATCCGGGCAATTTTTCTGCTTATCAAACCCGCAAAGCCAAAGAGCTGGAAGATGAGGCGCTCGCCAATGCGCGCTTTGACAAGCTGCTGGCGCAAGAAGAAATCTGGATCCGCAAAGGCGTGGAGGCGCGGCGCACGCGCAGCGTGGGTAGGGCGCAGCGCCTGTTTGACATGCGCAATGAGCGCGCGCAGCGCCGCAACCAATCCGGCCGCGTCAATATGAGTGTGGATTCCGGTGAGCGCAGCGGCAAGCTGGTCGCGGAGCTGCTCAATGTGAGCAAAAGCTACACGCGCGACGATGGCAGTGCGCTGCCGATCGTGCAGGATTTTTCTGCCACGCTCATGCGCGGCGACAAGATCGGGCTGATCGGGCCCAACGGCGCGGGCAAGAGCACGCTGCTCAAACTCATTTTGGGCGAGATCAAACCCGACAGCGGCAGCATCCGCCAAGGCAGCAACATGCAAGTGGCGTACTTTGATCAGCTGCGCGCACAGCTTAATGAAGAAAAAACCGTGGTCGATACCATCAGCCCCGGCAGCGAGTGGATTGAGATTGGTACGCAGCGCAAGCATGTCATGAGTTATCTGGGTGATTTTTTGTTTGCACCGGCGCGCGCCAATTCGCCAGTCAAATCGCTCTCCGGCGGTGAGCGCAACCGCTTGCTGCTGGCGCGGCTGTTTGCGCGGCCGGCCAACGTGCTGGTGCTGGACGAGCCCACCAACGATCTGGATATCGACACGCTGGAACTGCTCGAAGAACTGCTGCGGGACTATGCCGGCACCGTGTTTCTGGTCAGCCATGACCGCGCGTTTCTCGACAATGTCGTCACGCAAACCATTGCTTGGGAAGGGCCGGGCCAGTGGCGCGAGTATGTCGGCGGATACCAGGATTGGCTCACGCAGCGCGCGCGCAGCCAGCCGTTGCAAACGGCTCCTGCGCCCAAAGCGGCGGAGCCGGTTGCTGCGGCCAAGGCAGCGCCACGCGTAGTCAAGCTCAGCTACAAAGAGCAGCGCGAGCTGGACGAGTTGCCCGCGCGCATTGAACAGCTGGAAGCAGAGCAGAAGTTGCTCGCCACCAAGCTGGAAGATCCAGCGTTTTATCAAGGCGACGCAGCGCAGATCAAGCAGGTAACAGACCGCACCGAGGAAATTGATGCGCTGCTGCTGGAGTTGCTTGCGCGCTGGGAGCTGCTTGAGTCCAAACGCAACCCAAAAAGCTAAGATCTTTAAGGCATATACGCAATATCCATGCGGGTTTTCAGCCGTTTTTGCCTGAAAAGCCGCATGGATATTGCGTAACATGCTTCTGAATGCTTGAATTTTTCCTGTTTTTGACTCACTCAATCCCTGCGCTGCGCAATCGCAGTTGACCCGGTAAGATTGGCTGCGTCACGTAGTGCGCAGCAGCAGATTGCCACACGTGAACTCATATTCCATGCCTACTGCCGCCCCCCAAGATTGTTGTGCCTTAGCGCCTGCGCGGCGGCGTAGGGCGTTCTATGCGCCAGTGCATAGTCGGCGGCATTTGCACCTGGCGTGGGCGGTCTGAATGCGTGCATGGTGGGCAGAAACACGTAGCTTGCTGTCGCTTGATGTTGAGAACGAGCAGATTGATCTGCTGTATCACGACACGTTCACCGGTGTGCTGCTGGGCATCGGCATCATGGCTGCGTTGTTGGTCTTTTTTTGGAACAAAGTTGCACTTGCGCCGCTGGCGCTGTGGACCATTGCGGCAAGCGCCATCTATGCCGCCACGCTGATCTGTTGCCAGGTCTATAAACGCTCCAAGCACGCCCACGCGCGCCGCGTGTGGTGGGCCAAGTGCGCGGTGGTGTTCTGTTTTGCGCTGGGCGTAGTCAACGGGGCGATCAGCCTTGCCATTTATTTGCCGCAAGATGTTGTGGCAGAGGCTTTGCTGCATTTGGCGCTAGCCGGCTCTGCACTGGGCGCGTTGGTACACCTTTCCAGCTTCTTGCCGGCCTTATACGCCTACGCGATCGGCATGACGATCGTGGTAATTCCGCGCAATCTGTGGGCCGGCGACTATCTGCATCAGGTGGTCGCGTTTCTGGCCATGCTGGTGTTTGTGTCTGTGCTGATGGGCGGCCATACGCGCGCCAAGACAATGGCAGAGCTGTTTCGCACACGCAATGAAAAGCGCGATCTGGCCGATGCACTACTGCGTGAAAATCAGGCGGCGAATCGGGCGCGCGAGCAGGCAGAGCTGGCCAACAAATCCAAGTCACAGTTTTTTGCTGCGGCCAACCATGATCTGCGGCAGCCGCTGCATGCGCTGGGCTTGTTTGCCCAGGCGCTGCAGGAGCGCGGCGTCAAGGCGGATGTGCCGTATCTGTCCGCCCAGATTCTGGCCTGTGTGGACAATCTTGGCGCGCTGTTTGACGAGCTGCTGGACATTTCGCGGTTGGATGCAGGCATGGTGCAGGCCGCGCCAAGCTACTTTGAGCTGAATCAGGTGCTGCAAGAGCTGACCGCCACGCATCGGCCGGTGGCGCAGGCCAAGGGTCTTGCACTGCACATCGAAAAGACGGATCTGGTCGTGCATACCGACCGCGTGCTGCTGCTGCGCGTGCTGTCCAACCTGCTGTCCAATGCCATCCGTTACACGCCCGCCGGCGCGGTCAGCGTAGAGGTAGAACCGGCGGGCGCGCAGCTTGCCGTGCATGTGCGCGATACTGGCGTGGGCATTGCCAGCAAGGACTTACCGCGTATCTTTGAAGAGTTCTTTCAGGTAGGCAATGCCGAGCGCGACCGCTCCAAAGGTCTTGGCCTGGGGCTGGCCACGGTCAAGCGTTTGAGCGATTTGCTCGGGCTTGATGTGGCGGTTAAATCGCAGCCTGGCCACGGCAGCGCATTCAGCGTGCGTGTGGCAATGGCGGATGCATCGCTGGTAACTGCTCACGCTGCCGTGCATACGCCGGCGCCCGGCGCGGACAACGTGCAGGGCAAGCGCGTTTTGGTGGTGGATGACGAGCCGCAGGTGCGCCAAGGCATGCAGCAACTGCTGACCGCCTGGGGCAGCGAGGTCGCGCTGGCCGCCAACTGCGCCGAGGCATGCAACTGGGTCGAACAAAAATTCGCGCCCGACTTTGTCATGGCCGATTTGCGCATGGCCAATGGTGAAACCGGCATCCAGACCATTGGGCGCCTGCGCCGGCTGCTGGGGCGCGACACGCCCGCGGTGCTGATCTCCGGTGACACGCAAGCCGAGCAACTGCAGGCCGCCAAAGCGGCGGGCCTTGCCTTGCTGCATAAGCCAATCAAGCCGGCGCAGTTGCGGGCGCTGCTGAATCAGGTGTTTGCCACGGCAGGCGTTTAAAGCAGCTAAGCACCTCGGTCGCTGGCGCCCCCGACACGAATCGAACGTGCGACCCTCCCCTTAGGAGGGGGATGCTCTATCCACTGAGCTACGGGGGCGGTGCCTAATAAACGGTTGCATTATAGAAACCCGGCCGCGCAACCACGCTGCGCATTTTTTCAGCACACCACGCCAGGGCGCATGGAATCTGGGTGGGTCGTTACAATGCGGCCTCTTTTCCACAGCGGCTGGGGATAACTTGGGCGCGGGTGGAACACGCCGCGCGCGCAAAGCACTAGTGCGGTGCAATGTCGCAATATCGCAGAATCACACGCAAAAATACGCAAACCCACTATGGCAACCAAGAGTTCAAAAGACTACAGCGAAGCCTCGATCAAAGTCCTCAAAGGGCTGGAGCCGGTCAAGCAGCGGCCGGGCATGTACACGCGCACAGAAAATCCGCTGCACATCATTCAAGAAGTGATTGACAACGCCTGCGATGAAGCGCTGGCCGGGTTTGGTAAACACATCAGCGTTACCTTGCGCAAAGACGGCGCGGTGGTGGTGGACGATGATGGCCGCGGCATTCCCTGCGGGCCGCATCCTGAAGAAAAAGTGCCGGTGGTGGAAATTGTGTTTACCCGCTTGCATGCGGGCGGCAAGTTCGACAAGAAAGACGGCGGTGCGTACGCGTTTTCCGGTGGTTTGCACGGCGTGGGCGTGAGCGTGACCAACGCACTGTCCAAACGCTTGGAAGTGACCGTGTGGCGCGAAGGCAAGGTGCACACACTGCCGTTTGAAGGTGGCGAGCCGGTGCAAAAAATCCACATCCGCAATGCCACCAAAGACGATAAAAAATCCGGCACGCAAGTGGTGGTGTTTCCCGACCCCAAGTATTTTGACTCGGCAACCATTCCCCAGGCCGAGCTTGCGCGCTCGCTGCGCAGCAAGGCGGTATTGCTGTCGGGCGTGAAGTTTTCGCTGACCATCGAGAAAACCGGTGAAACGCAGGCATGGCAGTACAGCGATGGCTTAAAGGGCTATTTATCAGCCGAGCTGCAAGGCGAAGAGCCGGTGATTCCGTTTTTTGAAGGTGAGCAATACGCGCCTGCGGGCCACGATACCTTTGCTGAAGGTGAGGGCGGTCAGTGGTGCGTGGTGTGGACCGAAGAAGGCAACGTGGTGCGTGAGAGTTTTGTGAATCTGATTCATACTGCCTCAGGCGGCACGCATGAAAGCGGCCTGCGCGAAGGATTGTTTGGCGCGGTGAAGAACTTTGTAGATCTGCACAGCCTGCTGCCCAAAGGCGTCAAGCTGCTGCCGGAAGATGTATTCAACCGCGCGAGTTTTATTCTGTCCGCCAAGGTGCTCGACCCGCAGTTTCAAGGCCAGATCAAAGAGCGCTTGAACAGCCGCGATGCCGTGCGCCTGATCGGCGGCTACAGCAAACCGCAACTGGAGCTGTGGCTCAACGAGCATGTGGACTACGGCAAGAAGCTGGCCGATCTGGTCATCAAGCAAGCGCAAAGCCGCCTGCGTT
>JBOFGW010000089.1:0-2028 GCA_051649325.1 Burkholderiaceae bacterium
CAGCGCGTCCTGCACAAAATAGGGTACGGATGGGATTTGATGCGCCGGGGGCAGACCAGCGGGGCGCTGCGTGAGCAGCTGCGCGGTCTGAGGCGGTGTGGCGCAGCCGGCAACGAATGCTGCGAACACCCAAAACAAAAGGCGCAGCGCGCTTGATGTCATCAGCGCGCCGCGCCCCTGCATAGACAACTACCGAACTGAGCGCGTAAACGGGAAGACTTTGGTCAGGCCCAAAATATCAGTGATCAGCAGAATGAGGAATATCGTGAACAAAATGCCCAGAATGTCACCACCGGCCGGCATTTGCTCAAGCTGCTGCGCAAGTTGCGTAGCTTCAGCGTCGGTCAGCGCATCCACACGGCCTTGCACTTGCGATGGGTCAACGCCGTGCTTTTGCAATGCATCTTTGACTTCAGCACGCTCTAGCAGGCTGCGTACTTGGTCTTTGAGCTGCGCGCTTTGCGCAGAGGCTGCGATTTCTTCAGTCGTAATAATCGGCGCACCACCGACATGTGCGAACGCAGGCACGCTCAAACCCAGCACGCAGACTGCGGTGAAAGATGAAACAACGCGTTTGAAAAACGCCATGATGAACCCCCGACGGTGATGGATTTTGTGAAAGATAGCGATAAACATAACGTTTATACGCCAACTTTCACATGACGGAAAAATGCCTACGAAGTTCCGTCAAAGTGCTATGCACGCAAGCGCCGCACGTTGCTTGGTTTTGCGCTTTTTGCAGGCTCGGCCTTCTGCATAAAGTCGCGCACGACCGGATAAATCATTTCGCGCCAGCGCCGGCCACTGAAAATGCCGTAATGCCCCGCGCCTTGCGCCACAAAGTCTTTTTGGCGGGATTGCGGGATGCCGGTACAGAGATCATGCGCCGCCTGCGTCTGGCCTGGGCCGGAGATATCGTCTAGCTCGCCTTCCACGGTGAGCAGCGCCACCGTGGTGATATCCTGCGGGCGCACGAGTTCGCCGCGCACTGTCCAAGTGCCATTGGGCAGGCGGTGCTCTTGGAAAACGGTGCGGATGGTGTCTAAGTAATAGTCCGCGTCCAGATCAAGCACGGCGTTGTATTCGTCATAGAACTTGCGGTGCGAATCAGCGTCTTCAAGGTCGCCTTTGACCAGGTCTTGGTAGTAGTCCCAGTGGCTGGTGGCGTGCCGGTCTGGATTCATGGCCACAAAGCCGGCGTGCTGCATAAAGCCGGGGTACACGCGGCGGCCCGCGCCGGGGTATTTGTCTGGCACTTTGGCAATGACGTTGGCCTCAAACCACTGAAACGGACGTGTGGTGGCCAGGTTATTCACCTGCGTCGGGCTCTGGCGCGGATCAATCGGCCCGCCCATCATCGTCATGGTGCGCGGCAGATGCGGGTCTTTGCGCGTGGCCATCAGGCTGATGGCGGCCAGCACCGGCACGGTAGGCTGGCACACGCTCATCACGTGCAGATCTGGCCCGAGCTTGGTGATGAAATCAATGCAGTACTGAACGTAGTCATCCAAATGAAACGCGCCCGATTCCAGCGGCACCATGCGCGCGTCGATCCAATCGGTGATGTACACGTCAAAGTCCGGCAGCATGGTGCGCACGGTATCGCGCAGCAATGTGGCGTGGTGGCCGGACAGCGGCGCAAAGATCAACACTTTGGGCTGCGCAAATCCGGCAGGCATGTCCAGTTTTTGAAAATGCAGCAGCTTGCAAAACGGTTTGCGCGCGACGATCACTTCTGCGATGCCGACTTCTTGTCCGGCCATCCGCACAAAGTCGATGCCGAAGGCCGGCTTTTCGTATTCCTTGCCCAGCCGGTACATCAGTTCATAGCCTGCCGCCACGCGCCGCATCAGCGGATTGTTCAGCATCGGGTTTAAGGGATGATTCAGCCATTCCGCCTGCGTCTGTGCAAAAGCGGTCAATGGGTTGAGCCACGAGCGCTGCATCTCGTAAAGCTGATAGAGCATTAGAGGCCTTCCTTGCGGTTTCCCGGATGATTTGCTTATTGATTATCCCGGTGTACTCAGG
>JBOFGW010000090.1:0-20861 GCA_051649325.1 Burkholderiaceae bacterium
ATTGATCAAAATCCAGAAGAGCCTGCTCGCGCGTTCGGCCTGGATGCCACGCATCAGTGCCTTCACCCAAAAAATCATCCATGCTCCAGTACAAACCAACTAACGGGTGCAGGCCGTAGCGCTCACCCACATAACGCTCTTCGTTCTGGTTTTCGAAATCTTCGCACCATTGAATATCAGCCATCAGTTGTTTTAGGCCAGCCCACGGCAAAACTTTTGTATCGGCAATCTGACGCAGACGGTATCGGATGATCGAGAAAATTGCGGCTTGCCCATTCACCGGCAGTTCCACTTGATAAAAGCGCAGCGCATCTTCAAACGCTGGGGCAACCTCGTCCAGTTGTGCGGGTTTTGATGCGAGCGCTTTAAGGCAATTCTCGCTCATGAATCCTTCATCAATGAGCTGGTCCACGGCAGCGTGCATGTCATCCGCGTTAAGTGTGCCTAGTCGCAGCTTTGCAGCTAGCATTGGCAGCCGCTCGTTTGCTTGACCCACTTACTGCACTACCACGCCTGCAAACGCAGGATTGGCCTTGGGCGGCTTCATCTTGAGGTTTTTCAGCGTGCTTACCAGCAGCTCCGCAATCATCAGGTTGCGATGCAGCTTGTCGTTGGCTGGAATCACATACCAGGGCGCGGTTTTTGTGGAAGTTGCAGCCAGCGCTTTTTCATACGCCTTCATATAGCTGGCCCACTGTTTGCGCACTTCAAGATCGCCCAGGCTGAATTTCCAGTGCTTGGCGGGGTCATCAATGCGCGCTTGCAGGCGTTTTTTCTGCTCGTCAGCGCCGATGTGCAGCATGCACTTGAGCACCACCGTGCCAGTCTCGGAAAGCAGGGTCTCAAACGCGTTGATATGCGCATAGCGCTGCGCGGTCTGTTCTTTATCGATCCATTTGTTCACCACGGGCACCAGCACGTCTTCGTAGTGGCTGCGGTTCCAGACCATCAGCTCGCCAGTGCGCGGCACCACGGCGTGGCAGCGCCAGAGAAAATCGCGCGCTTTTTCTTCTTCAGTGGGCGCCTTGAATGCCGCCACCCGCACACCCAGCGGCGACGTACGGCCAAACACCCAGCGCACGGTGCCGTCTTTGCCGCTGGTGTCCATGCCTTGCAGCACTAGCAGCAGCTTGTGATTACTGTTGGCATGCAGCAGGTCTTGCAGCTCGTCCAGCTCGCTGGCAAGTTTGTCCAGCTTGGCGCGCTGCGCTGCTTCATCACCTTTGGAAAAAGGCGTTGATTCTGGATCAAACGCCGTTAGATTGAACTTGCCCTTGATGCGATGATGCGCAAATAGGTCGCCCTTAGCCATATTTTTCTCACCATGAATGCGGCCGGCTTCTATGCTCCGCGCCGCGTTGCTGATGATTTGTATGTTACGCCGCGGCTGCCCGCCGCGCGCAAGTTCAAGTGATATTGCTAGTGAACGAAGGTTCCGCGCGAAGAGACCACCACAGTGTCCACAAACGCGGCGCCTCTGCGCGACGCGGGCGTAAACACCACTTCAAAGCCACCGACGTCCACCGTTCCGAGTGTTTCAAATGCGGTCACCAGCGCCGCTGGGGTGAAGCTGCGCGCGCGCTTGAGTCCAGCCACCAACACGGCAGCATTGATATGCCCTTCCATGCTGGAGAACGAAAGTGCATCACTGGGAAACTTGCGCTTGAACAGATCGGCGTGCTCAGTGACTACTCTGGGTGTAGACGCCCACGGATAGGGCACCACCTGGGTGAACACCATGCCTGAGGCCTCGCCTTTGAGCAGATCCGCAATTTGTTGCGCGCCGGAGTTCACGGCCAGAAACGCGACCTGCGTATCCAGTTTGCGCGTTGCCTGAATCACTTTGGCGTAGTAACCGTATGAACCATGGTTGAAGATTGCATCCACCTTTTGATCCTGCAGAATTTTCGCCACCGATTCAGGCGGCGTATCGCTTTTGAACGGAATCGCGATCGCCGGCGGCAGGTTGCGCGCGGTCAGCACACGGTTGACATTGGCCAGGTGCCGGATGCCGCCTTCGCTATCGGCATGCAAAAACGCCAGCCTTTTATAGCCGTAGGTTGCGGCCACATCGATCAATCTCACAAACTCAAGCAGATGCTCGGCGCGCACGGGAAACGAATAGCGGTTGAACGGGTCGCGCAAATCGGGCGCGCCGGCAGCGCACGCAATCACGGGAATTTTGCGCGATGTGGCTTCTTTGGTCACGGCCGTGCATGGCCCCCCTTCAATGCCGGAGAACAGCGCAACCGCGCCTTCTTTTTCGATCAGTTTGATCGCGTTTTCTACCGCGCGCTTGGAATCGCCCGCATCATCCAGCCGAACAATGCGTATTCTCTGCCCACCAATGCCGCCTGCCGCATTGACGCTCTCAATCACGGCATCGATACCCTTAGTGATCGCAACGCCGTGCGCCGCATTGCTGCCACTTAACGCAATCGTTTGGCCAATCACGATTTCAGCGTTGGCACTTGCGGCAGCCAACAGCAAAACCGCTGCGATCACATTCTTTACAACTTGCATCGAACGCACCTCCCTAGTGACTGCTGCGACCATTATTGGCGATTAACTTGGTGCCGCAACAATTCAGAAGTACCGGATTCTGGTGAAAATGCGCAGCAACACGGCGCAAACCACACCCGGCGGATACCCGATTCGCGGGTACTGGCGCGCTCGCGGCCCGGCTGTGGGCCGCGCGGCCGATTGCAGCTCATACCGGCAATTCGACAGTTCGTCGCAAAACAAGGCGCGGGCGGGAAAACTTCCCTATTGTTGCGCTGCTTTCACTGCGCTAATCAATAGTTCTGGAGGATTCTGCCCATGAAGATTGCTGTTTTGCCGGCGGCCGTTGCGGCTGCACTCTCACCGTCATTGATCAGCCTCACGCTCAACGGCACCGCCCACGCGCAAACCGCGCCGGCCACGGCCGCAGCCAAGCAAAAAATCACCAGCGCGGACCAGTTGCCGCGCCGCACGTACACCTTACCCAAACTGCCCAGCGAACTCGTTGCCGGGCCGCTAGCGGATTTGATGCCGCTGGCCGAGCAGTTGGACAAAGATATCGCCGGCGATCTGGCTGCCTTTGACATTGAAGACAAAGCTGTCCTGCGCGGCATGCTCAGCACACGCGCCACGCTGGCGATGCTGCGCGGTCAGTGGGCCGAGGTGCCCAAGTTCATGGCACAAGTGCGCGAGCTGCAAGACAAACCCGGTAGCCGCGCTACCAGCGGCGTAGTGGCCGAAGCCATCTCGCAGACCAAAGCCGCAGGCGGTGACGCCGCCGCGCAGAACAAACAAATTACCGACGCGCTGATCAAGCGCTACAGCGCGATGAACTGGGCCGACGTGCAAGACAACGTAAAGGCAACCAAAGGCCAGTTTGAGCTGGCCAACTCTGCCCTGATTGCGCCCAGCATGCGTGAGAATGCCGACCCAGTGGCCAAAAACAGCAACATGGTGGTGCCGGCGGGTTTGGTCGGCGGCATTTTGGGCGCGCGGGTGCAAATGGATGTGATCAACCCGTACAAAGACGCAGCCGTGGCGGCGCTGACGCAAGTGATTGACGCCAATGCCAGCAAAGTAGCCAAGCCCGATATCTGGACGCCGCGCCTGTTTGAACTCCCTGCCAATGCCAAGGCCAAACCTGTGGTGGTGGGCGTGTGGGATTCGGGCGTGGACATGGCGCTGTTCAAAAACGCGCCAGGCAAAGGCATTGCGTTTGATTTTGAAAAAGGCGTGCAAGTGCCCGAGCTGCTGCGTGACCTGAAAGACGGTAGAGCGCGCTGGCCGGTGACCAAGCAATTCGTGCAAGGCTCATGGGATTTGAGCGCCGGCCTGGATACCGATGCTACGCGCAAACTCAAGCAGCGCATCGCCACACTCAAACCTGAAGAACTCAAACAGTTTCAAGAAGACATGAGCGCAGCCACGCTCTACACCCACGGCACGCACGTGGCGGGCATTGCGGTCGCGGGCAATCCGTTTGCACAGGTGTTTGCGGCATCCAACCACTGGAGCAACAGCAACGTACCCACCAAACCGAGTGAAGAACTATCGCGCGCGGCAGCGGCCAATTATCAAAAAATCATTGATTCATTCAAGGCCAACAAAGTGCGTGTGGTGAACATGAGCTGGCGCTACGGCGCAGGCGCGTATGAAGGCGCGCTGGCGTACCACGGCGTTGGCAAAGACGGTGAAGAGCGCAAGCAAATGGCGCGCAAGCTGTTTTTGATTGAGCGCGACGCACTCAAGGCCGCGTTTGAATCGGCACCGGAGATTTTGTTCGTGGCCGGCAGCGGCAATGAAGACAATAGCGCAGACTTTCAGGAGTACATCCCGGGCGGCTTCTCGCTGCCCAATCTCGTAACCGTGGGTGCAGTGGATCAAGCCGGTACAGAAACCAGCTTCTCCACCTTTGGCAGAACTGTGGTGCTGCACGCCAATGGTTTTCAGGTGGACAGCGTCATCCCCGGCGGTGAGCGCATGAAGTTTTCCGGCGCGTCCATGTCCGCGCCGCAAGTGACCAATCTCGCGGCCAAGCTATTTGCGCTGAAACCTGAGCTGACCGTCGCGCAGGTGAAAGACTTGATCATTAAAGGCGCGGAAAAGAACGGCCGCGTAAATCTGATCAATCCGAAGAAGACGCTGCAATTGGCCGGGTTGAACGCTTCAGGCGAGTGATTTACCGACTACGGCTACGCAGTATTCATGAGCTTTTTCAGGCAAAAATGCCTCAGAATTCGCATGGATACTGCGTACTGCCCTAGCAACATCATGAGCTTTGCGTGAATCCTTCACTCCGCAATTTTTGGCCTGTGCAGAACTTTTTGTGGGCGTGAAACCAACTTAGTGAAATGGTGCGTCCCCGGGTACTCAGTAAATCATTGAGCACGGAGGAGTCGACGGTGAAAACGATCCAGCTCGCGATGCTTCTTCTCTACGCAGCGTTATGGCTCAATCCTGCAAATGCAGCACCGGTTGAGTTGAGAGTACAACCGGTTGTAAAAGACGGGACATTCTCGGCGCTGGACGTGGCGCTGCGCTTTAACGGCGCGGCTTCCGGCTCCACCCGCGTGCACCTACCCAATGAATGGGGCGGCGAGCGTGAACTCTATAAATCCGTGCGTGATCTGCGCGCCCAAGGTGCGACCATTGCGCCAGGTGATGCGCCGCACGTTCGCGTGCTCACACACGCACCGAACGCCCGCATCACATTGCGCTATCGCGTAGTGGACGATGCGCAAGGGCCACCTGATACCAACAAGGGTAATGACTACCGGCCCAAAATCGCAGCGCGCTACTTCCATGTGCTGGGTAATGCATTGGTTGCTCAGCCGCTGAGTATCGACGGCAAATCTCTCGCTCGCTTTGAATTGCGTGGCATGCCCGCTTGGGCCAAAGCCGCCTCCGACCTAGATCATCAGCACACGGGCCGTGTACTCACATTTGATGATCTAACGGAAAGTGTTTTGGTCGGTGGGGATTTTCGCGTGATCGACGCTGGCGGCGGCAAGCGGATGGCGATTCGCGGGCAGTGGCAGCAAAGCGATGCGCAGTGGCGCAGCGCGTTTATGCAGATTGCCCAAAGCCAGCGTGCTTACTGGGGCAGCAAAGGCGAGCCATACCTGGTGACGGTACTGCCCATTGCCATGCAAGGGCCGGGCTCCATTAGCATCGGCGGCACGGGCCGCTCCGACGCGTTTGCCTTCTTCGCCACGCCCAATGCAGGGCTTGACCGTATTGTGCAGGTGATGGCGCACGAGATGATGCACACGTGGGTGCCGCGCCGCATTGGCGGACTGCCCGAGCAAAACGAGCAGCTGCAGTACTGGCTGTCTGAGGGATTTACAGACTGGGCATCTTGGCGCGTACTTGTACGCAGCGGCATTTGGTCTCCAAAGGACTTTGCGCAAGCTTTCAACGAAGCATTACAAGACTATGAGAATTCTCCAGTGAAAGCGGCGCCTAACGCCATGGTGTTGGAGAAATTCTGGACCGACCCGCATGTACAAAAATTGCCTTACCGCCGTGGAATGTTGGCCGCGATTTATTGGGACCACAAGCTTCAGATCGCTACGCAAGGCAAACAGCGGTTCGACGATGTGCTCTTAGCGATGCAGCGCATGGCCGAACCCCGCCAAGCACGTCTAAGCCCTTACGCGCCAGACTTATTCAAACAAGCGATGCGTGAGGTAGCGGGAATTGATATAAGCAATGACTTAGCTGAGTACATCGAAAGAGGTGTACCCGTACCGCTTTCCGCCGACACGTTTGCACCCTGCGGGACACTCAACACTGTGGAACGCGCGGTGTTTCATCGCGGCTTTGATATTGAAAGCACGGTAGCAAACAACAACACCGTGACCGGTGTGGTGGCCGACGGCCCCGCTTATCAAGCAGGGCTACGCGATGGTATGAAACTGATTGGTCGCAAAGGCGGAAAAATTGGCGATTCAACACAAGAAATTGGCTATGAGGTCAAAGACGGTGACGCCGTACGCCTGCTTAAGTGGATGCCGCAAGGCAAGGAGCGTGAGCGAGTGCGCCAATTTGAGATCACGCGGACCGCGCAATCAGACCCTGCATGCGTGAAACGTTTGGGCGGATAGCAAACAAGCGCGTTTAACACTACGCAGCATTCATGCGCCTTTTCAGGCATTTTTGCTCTGAAAAGCTTATGGATATTGCGTAGACTGTTTTCAGCTATGAATTTTTCTGGCAAGTTGCCGCCACCGCATTCAAAATGCGGCCCTGCGCGTCTTGCGCCCAGGCGACGACGCGCAGTTTGACCGGGTTGGCATCTTGCGGAACGCCAATGGAGTGCGCGTGGTTCAAGCGCTTCACGCCCAGCGGCAGCGGGCCAACCACTTCGCGCACGACGTGGTCGTGCGTAAGCAGTGCGCCTTTGTTTTCGCCGGCAGTCACTTGTGAGGTGATGCCGTCTTCCACCAGCGCGATAAACACTTGCGATCCTGCGGGCGCTTCACCAGCCAGCTCCACGCCCATATAGCCAAACAGCACCGGCCCGTAGGTCAGTGCCATCCATACCGGCGCCGCCTGTTTGTTGACGGAGGCAATCGCTTGCTCAATCGTAGCCGCGCCATTGCCGGGCTGCACGGTCTTGCCGCTGGCGATCCACTGCGGCGTGTACACGCTGCGGCTGCCTTGCGCCGCGACCAGATCGCGCTGGCGCACACTCGCATCCGCACGCGCGAAGCGGTCTTTCCAGCCCAGGCGGTCCCAGTAGTCCACGTGCCAGGCAATCGGCACGGCTTTGTCGGTGGGCTTGAGTTTGGAGATGGCTTTGTCTGCCGGCGGGCAACTGTCGCAGCCTTCTGAGGTGAACAGCTCCACTAGGGCAGTGGTTTGTTTGCCGGTCTCGCCGCGGCACTGTGCATGCGCGCTTTGCACAGCTACCATTGAAATGATTAGCGTGATTGCTGTACACAACATGCGTTTCATTTCAGTGCTGCCTCCACTAACGCCGCAGCGCCAGCCAGCGGCTTGGCTACGTCTTCAGACAAGCCATGCCGGTTGCGCATAAAGGCTGCGTCGTTCAGCGTGACAGCGGTCTTACCGTCTGCGCCTTGCGCCACCAGAATTTTGAGCGGCAGGTCAATCGCGGTACTGGGCTTTTCCAGCATCATCGGGGTGCCGGCCTTGGGGTTGCCCACAATTAGCAGCAGTGTAGGCGGCATTTGCAGGCCGGCCTTTTTGGCTTCAGCCGCGTGGTCAATTTTGGCAAACACGCTCACGCCGCGCTCTTTTGCAGCCGCTTCAATCTTGGCCACGGTTTCATCCACCGAATAGCTGCTCGCGCGCGTGGTGAGTCCAGCGCTTTGGGCAAAAGCGAATGTGCTGCACAGCAAGAGCGACCAGAACAGCGTAGATTTTGTGCGATGCATGACTGCGCCTCCAAGGGGGTGTGCAAGAATTGTCGCCCGCTCTTCTGAAACCTTACACGTTGCCACCATGACCACCAAAACATACGAAGCTACACCCGCAAAAAAAGTTGCTTTTATTGGCCTTGGGGTCATGGGCTACCCGATGGCCGGGCATTTGCAGCGCGCCGGCCATGCGGTGACGGTGTACAACCGCACGGCGGCCAAGGCGCAGCAATGGGCGGCTGAATACGGCGGCACCAGCGCCGCCACGCCTGCGCAAGCCGCGAAGGGCTGCGATGTTGTGTTTGCCTGCGTGGGCAACGATGACGATCTGCGAAGCGTGGTGCTGGGCGAGCATGGTGCGTTTGCGGGCATGAAAGCCGGCGCGGTGCTGGTGGACCACACCACCGCATCCGCGCAAGTCGCGCGCGAACTCTATGCACAAGCGAAGCAGCGCGGGTTGCACTTTGTGGATGCACCGGTCTCCGGTGGGCAGGCCGGCGCGGTGAACGGCATGCTCACTGTGATGTGCGGCGGTGATGCGACAGTGTTTGACGCGGCAAAGCCAGTGGGCATGGCGTTTGCCAAAGCGTTTACCTTGATTGGTGCAAGCGGCGCGGGCCAACTGGCCAAGATGGTCAACCAGATCTGCATTGCCGGGCTGGTACAGGGCTTATCTGAAGGCATTGCGTTCGGCCAAGCCGCCGGGCTGGACATGAAACTCGTGCTGGATGTGATCGGCAAAGGCGCGGCGCAAAGCTGGCAGATGGACAACCGCGGCAAGACCATGGTGGATGATCAATTCAACTTTGGCTTTGCGGTGGACTGGATGCGCAAAGATCTAGGCCTGGTGCTGGAGGAGGCAAAAGCCAATGGCGCGCGCGTGCCCGTTACAGCGCTGGTGGATCAGTTTTACGCCGACGTGCAAGCGATGGGCGGCAACCGCTGGGATACGTCCAGCTTGATCAAACGCTTGCGGAAGTAGCATTTCACGTAATTTATTTACACAGCGTATTTACCAATACAAACACCTCGGATAAGGGTTTTATTGAGCAGATACTTGCAAGTAATCGTGTAATAAAATTACAATGCAAATATGAACCCTTCTCTGCACCCTGAACTCGCCCGCATCACCGCTGCACTGCGTGAACGCAGCACCGCACGGCGCGCTGCCTATCTGGCGCGCATTGAAAAAATGAAGAGCGCAAGCCGCGCCCGCGCGCGGCTGTCGGCCAGCAATCTGGCGCATGGTTACGCCGCATTGCCCAGCGGCGACAAAATCGCCATCAAAGCGCAGCCCACGCCGATGCTGGCGATTGTCAGCGCGTACAACGATGTGCTATCTGCTCACGAACCGCTGGAAACTTACCCCGCCATCATCAAAGACGAGGCGCGTAAGCGCGGCGCGGTGGCGCAATACGCCGGCGGCGTGCCTGCCATGTGCGATGGTGTGACGCAAGGCCAGCCCGGCATGGAGCTGAGTTTGTTCTCGCGCGATGTAATCGCCATGGCCACCGGCGTAGCGCTCACGCATGATTTGTACGACGGCGCGCTGATGCTGGGCGTGTGCGACAAGATCGTGCCTGGCCTCTTGATCGGCGCGCTGTCTTTCGGCCACTTGCCGACCGTGTTTGTACCAGCAGGACCAATGAGTTCCGGCCTGTCCAACAGCGAAAAAGCGCGCATCCGCAAAGAGCACGCGCAAGGCAAAGTCGGCCCGCAAGCCTTGCTGGATGCGGAAATGGCTGCGTATCACGGCCGCGGCACCTGCACGTTTTACGGCACCGCCAACAGCAACCAGTTGCTGCTTGAGGCCATGGGCTTGATGCTGCCCGGCATGGCGTTTGTGCACCCGGACGATCCGCGGCGCGAGCTGCTCACGCGCGCGGCCACACAGCGCGTTGCGCAGCTATCGATGACCGGCGCCGATTCACTTGCTGAGCTGGTGAATGAAAAATCGCTCATCAACGCCATCGTCGCGCTGCTGGCCACTGGCGGCTCTACCAACCACACCATGCATTGGCTCGCGATTGCGCGCGCCGCCGGCTATGAAATGACGTGGGACGATATCGACGCCCTTTCGCGCGCCGTGCCCACGCTCACGCGCCTGTACCCCAACGGCGAAGCGGACGTGAATCGCTTCAACGAATTGGGCGGCACCGCTTTTGTGTTTCGCGAGTTGCTGGCAAAAGGCTTGATGCACGGCGATATTCGCACCATCGCCGGCGGGGACATGCAGGCCTATACGCAGTGCATCGCGGCTGAAGCGAACGTGCTGCGCTACGAAGCAGCGCCCGCGCAATCGGCGGACGACACGGTGCTACGCGGCGCGAGCAAGCCCTTCTTCGCAGAAGGCGGCATCCGCCTCGTGCAAGGCAACTTGGGCCGCGCGATTATGAAAGTCTCTGCGGTGGCGGACAAGCACCGCAAAATCTCCGCGCCCTGCCGCGTGTTTGAAAACCAGGAGTCGGTGCAGGCCGCATTCAAGGCTGGCGCGTTCACGAGCGACTGCGTGGTGGTCGTGCGCGGCCAAGGCCCGCGCGCCTGCGGCATGCCCGAGCTGCACAAGCTCACGCCCGCGCTTTCTGTACTGCTGGACCAAGGTTTGCAAGTGGCGCTGGTCACCGACGGCCGCATGTCCGGCGCATCGGGCAAAGTGCCGGCTGCGATTCACGTCACGCCCGAAGCCGCGGAAGGCGGCCTGCTCGCCAAACTGCAAGACGGTGACGTGGTCGAGGTGGACTGCGAAACCGGCAGCCTGCGCGTATTGCTGGATGACTCAACACTCGCCGCCCGCCCGGCTGCAGCAATCGTTGAAGCCACCGAAGGCTTTGGCCGCGAACTATTTGCGCGCTTTCGCCAGAACGTCACGCGTGCTGATCAGGGCGCCAGTGTGATTGCACTGGATTGAACACGTTGATCGATTATTTGAGCCAACCGTTCGGGCTGAGCCTGTCGAAGCCCATTTGCGAGTAATAGCCCTTTGCGTCCACCCAAAATGCGTTTCGACAGGCGGGGCGCGAACGGATATAGGCAGCTCACCTAACTATGAAACTACCCCAATTCACCAGCCGCTTTGTCCCTGTAGTGGAAATCGACGATGCCGCGCACGCCGTTCCGCTCGCACACGCGCTGCTGGCCGGCGGCGTGGACGTGATTGAAATTACGCTGCGCACCACCGCCGCGCTCGCCGCGATTGAAGCGATCGCCAAGGCTGATGTCCCGATTGCACTCGGCGCGGGCACAGTACTCAATGCCGTACACCTTAAAGCCTGCGCCGATGCAGGTGCGGCCTTTGCCATCTCGCCGGGTGCATCCGCTGCGTTGCTTGCGGCCGGCAGCAAAAGCGCCATCCCACTCGTGCCCGGCGTGGCCACGCCCTCCGAGGCCATGACCGCGGCCGAGCACGGCTATCACCTGCTCAAGCTCTTCCCCGCGCAGGCCGTGGGCGGCGTGCCGCTGCTCAAGTCGCTGGCTGGGCCGCTGCCCGATCTACGCTTTGTTCCCACCGGCGGCATTGACGCTTCAAACGCGGCGCAATTCCTCGCCCTGCCCAACGTGCGCGCCATCGGTGGATCATGGCTCGCACCGCGCAAGCTGATCGCGCAAGGCGATTGGGCGGGCATCACCGCGCTGGCGCGTGCTGCGACTTCCAGCACTTAATTTTTAAGCACTTCAAAGCAGTCTACGCAATATCCATGCGACTTTTGAGGCAAAAATGCTTCAAAAGTCGCATGGATATTGCGTAGAGGCATTTGAATCCAACCTTACTTTGCCTGCGTACTCCTGCAAAACAGCGGGAGATGCGAAGAGCATGGTGGCACTCAATGAGATACCGGGTTCGGCTGGACAAGGCGCGCAGCGAGGGCTAACTTCTTCGCTGCACACTGCGATCAATCAGCCGGCAAAATCAACCGTGACCCTCAAGCTTGTGGATGCAGCGCCCGGCCCAGCGCAGGACGCGGAAGAAGCCGCAGCGCTTGCGCTGACCGCCCAAATTGCGCAGCGCGCCGCGCGCGATGAACAATTGGCCGGCCTGCTGCAGCGCGCCGCCAAGCGCGACCAGCAGGCGTTTGCGCCGTTTTACGATGCCACCGTGGGCTATGCGCAAGCACTTGCGCGGCGCATGGTGAGTGCGGCGGATTTGGAAGACGTGCTGGCCGAAGCGTACTTGGAGGTATGGCGCAAGGCCGGCAGCTTTGACGCCGCGCGCGGCAGTGCAGTGACCTGGCTGCTGTTGATCGTACGTTCGCGCACGCTGGATTTGCTGCGCAAGCCGCGCGAAGAAGCACTTGATGAAGACACGCTCGATGTGCCGGCCGACGATGCTGGCCCGCCGGATTTACTCGAAACCACGCAGGCCAATGCTGCGCTGCATGCCGCGCTGGCGCAGTTGGGTGCCAAGGAGCGCTGGGCGCTGTCGCTGGCGTATTACCGCGACATGAGTCACGCGCAGATCGCAGCGCACACCGGTATGCCGCTGGGCACGGTGAAGTCACTGATTAACCGCGCGCAGGAAAAACTGCGCACGCTGCTACACGCATAATTTTTTCGGAATATGAAGAATATGAAACCTACTCCCGCCACTCTCGATGCCGATGTGATTGCCGCGCTCACGGCCGCGCAATCGCCGCAGCCGCCGCATGAGGCCTTGGCCGATCGGGTCAAAGCGCGCGTGCTCGCCAACATCATGCTTGACGACGCGCACATTACGGTGCAAAAAGCGCAGGACTCTTGGCGCGACTTTCTAGCCGGTATTCAGATCAAAGTGCTCAATGAAACCGATGGCATCATGAGCTATCTGCTGCGCCTGTCACCCGGCGCGGTGATCCCGCCGCATCATCACCCGGTGGATGAAGAATGCGTGGTGCTGGAAGGTGATCTGCTGATTGGTGATCTGCTCGTGCCCGCCGGCGGGTTTCACATGGCGCGCAAAGGCGTGCCGCATGCGCGCATTACCACCACCACAGGCGCCACCATCTATTTGCGCGGTGCCCGGCCGTCGGCCGAGCATCTGACTGTGTAGCTCTAAGCTTTCATCCAGGGTAGCGGATCGCCGGCGACGTTCCACACCGAATCTGGATAGGACTGTTCGGTCACGCCGTTGTAGCCGTTGTAGCGCGTCCATTCGATGATGTGCTCATCACGCGTGCGCCATTTGGGATAGCCCTTGGCGTTGCCGGCGGTTTCATACTCGGTTGGCGCGAGTCCCATCGCTTGCATCATCGTGCCCAGCCATTGATTCCACACTAGGCCATGCCACGACGGATCGCCGCCACCGAGCTGTTTATTGGTATTGCGGTAGTCCAGATATTGGCCGGTGCGCAGATAGCCGCCTGCTGAGCCAAACGTCACAATCGGCATGTTGATGCCAAGATGGGTTCTGTTACCGCACTCCTGGTGCCACGCGATAAGGGATTGATCCAGCAGCGTCTTGCCATTGCCCATGTTCACTGCGTCCATGCGCTTGGCCAAGTCCACAAACACCTGCGAAAAGAAACGGCGGTTGGCCACCACGATTTGGTCGTACTCCGGGCCGCTGTAGGCGTACTTGTGCAGGATCTGGTCGTGCCAATCGCCGGAGAAATCTGCGAAGGTGCCGTGGCGACCGATGCCAAAGTCCCAGCCCCAAGTACCTAAGCTTGCCACCCGTGAAACACCGGTGGAAAAAGCCGCCACGACTACCTCATTCCAAAGCTTGTGATACTCCACCTGCGGCGCTGCGGCGGTAATAAAGTTGGAGGCAACATCCACCTCAGAGCTGCTCTTGCCTGGGCGGGCGGGCGGCGCCGGAGGTGCAGAGGCTTGCAGCTTGCGCTGCAGCTCAGCGATACGCTGCATGTGCTCATCCAAACGGCGCTTGTCTTCTGCCGACAGCCGCGCATTACCGTTGCGCAAAGACTTGTAGCTTTCAAGCACCTGATCCACCACGAGTGGGCGCGCTGGTGCGGTGTTGGTGCCAAACAGCTTGTCAAACAGCTCGCGGCTGCCGCGTGCTGTGGAGCCTACGCGCTCCACGTTGCCGGTGCGTGCGCGCGGATCGGAGTGCGCATACGACAAATAATTCACGACAATCACGCGCTCTTTGAGGCGCGAGGTATCGCTGTAAAACGAGTTGGACCAGCCCACAACCTGATCTGCCGTCTGCGTGCGGGTGATGAACTTGGTCGGCGGAAAACGATCGCCCACATTGGTATCGCCCCAATTGCCCAGCGCACCGCCCGTGTTGTGATCAATCCAGAACGGAACGTCCACACCGCGCACAATGTTGAGCTTGGCGATCAACGCGGGCGTTAAATCTGTTGCTGCCGCGCGGCAGACAGCGGAGACCTGCGTGTCGCCGCCCGCCGCCGCACCCGTCAGATTGCCGCGGCGAATTTGGTGCCCGGCGTACTGCATGTTTTCCGTGAGCATGCTGTCGGCCGGGTACATCTCTTTCTGGCCGATGCCGCCGTGCGGCGTCATGAACGTGGCCAAGCACTTTGAGCCGGCCATCTGCGCATGCGCTTCCTTCGCCGTGAATAAAGACGGCAGCACCGGCAGCGCCAACGTCGCGCCGCCCGCGCCCGCCAAGAAACGGCGCCGGTCTTTGGAAATTTCTTTGGTCGTCATGCTTGCTTCTCCATCACTGTTCCTACTGTGCCTTTTGCTCAAGCCCTGAGCCAAGGCAGTACTTCCGTTGTCGCGCCCCATACCGCACTGGGATAAGGCGCTTCTGTGCCCGGATAGCGTGCCCAACCCGGCATATCATCAAACTTGAAGTCCGGGTAGCCGCCATTCTGGGCCAAGTTTTCGTATTGATTTTTGGGGATGCCCATGGCTTGCAGCATGGTGCCGCACCATTGATGCATCAGTAGGCCGTGCCAGCGGTTCTCCGCCTGCACCATGCTGCCGCCAAAACCTTTATTCAGATTGCGATAGTCCACATACTGGCCGGTACGCAGAAAACCGCCGGCCGATCCGAACGTGATGATCGGTACGCTGGTGGAATCGTGTGTGTAGTTGCCGCTTTCGTGCGTCCACACCATCAGCGACTGATCCAGCAAAGTGCCGCCGCCTGCGGCTGCAACGCCGTTCAATTTATTGGCCAAGTCCAGCACGCAGCTGGAAAAGAAGGTGCGGCTTGCCGTGGCTACCGTGTCTTGCGCAGACAGGCGCGAATCTGACTGATGCGCAATCTCCTGATGCCAGTCGCCGGCATAGTTTGAAAACGTCTCGTCGTGCGTGGTGACGCAGATGCGCGACGCGCCGGCGTTGAACCCCGCCACAATAATGTCGTTCATCAATCCCTGCGCCTGCACTTGCCTGGCGGGATTGATCTCATAGCCGGCCGGATTACGAATGCTATCGGTGCTGGTTGCGGGCCGTGGTGGCGGCGCACCAGCGGCAAGTTGCAACTTGCGCTGCAGTTCAAAGATCCGCTGCATGTGATCGTCCAAGCGCTGCTTGTCCGCGCCAGACAAGCGCGCGCTGCCATCACGCAGTTGCTTGTAGCTTTCGAGCACCTGGTCAACCACCAGCGGCCGCGCCGGCGCGGTAGAAGTGCCAAATAATTTGTCGAACAACTCCAGGTTGGAGAATGCGGTACGGCCTGTCTTTTGTAGGGAGCCAGTGCGGCTCGCCGGGCTCGACCACGACCATGAGCTGTGGCCCAGCACGATGGCACGCTCACGCACGCGCGCAAGATCAGGATAGAACGTAGGCGACCACGCCATGATCTGATCGATCGTCATGCGCTGGCCGCGGGTCTTGACTGCGTCGTCCGCTTGATCAGAGTCGGCAAAATTACCCAGCCCTTGCGAGCGGTTGTGGCCGATATAAAACGGGATGTCGATGCCGTTGATGACATTCATCTTGCTCACCAAACCGGCAGACAAGGCCGCGCTAGGCGCGCGCAACACTTCAGAAATACGCGCTTCTCCACCGGCGGTTGCGGCCGTCAGCGCGCCGCGCCGCACCTCGTGGCCCGCATAGGTCATGCGATCCGTTTGGGTTACGGCGGGGTACATATTTTTCTGATACACGCCGCCATGCCAGGACAGCATGTGGATAAAAGACTTTTGTGCACCCGCAGCCTGTGCAGCCGCATCGCTGGCAAACAGCGATGGCAACAGCGGCAGCGCCAACACGGCACCGCCGCTGCCCTGCAAAAAGCGGCGCCGGTCCATGCGCGGCGCGGCGGCGGGATTGCTTGACATCAGAATGTCTTTGACTGGAATTCAGACCGCAGTGCAAGCCGTGCGAGCAGATCGCGGATCGAAGCGCCAGTACGCGCTGCGTTCATCAGATCGGTGACAGCGGCACGATCGCCCTCTCTTTCGCTACGGCCAAAGGTGTAGCGGAAGTAGTGCTGCGCAAAGCAGCGCTCGAACTCGCCGCTTTCCTGCAAGAACTGCGAGGCTTGCAGGCTATCAGAGGCAAAGCGCGCGTCTGCCGGTGTGATGCGTGGAATGCCGTCGGTCTTGATCGCCGGCGATGAGGTCACCTGCCCCTGCGCGTCAAACAAACGCTGCACGGTGCGTGGCCGGCCCAGCGAGTCGAAGTTCTCGGTGACAAAGCCCAGCGGGTTCATCATGGTGTGGCAGCCTACGCAGCTGGTGCCGGGTTTTTGCGTAACCGCTTCGACCACTTCACGCGTGGTCATGGTGCCGGATAAATCCACCGTGGCATTCATCGCATCGGCGGGCGGCGGCGGCAGCTGCTGGCACAGCAGCGCACTGCGCACGCGATAGCCTTTCATGATCGGCCGCGTGTTGGCCGAGCCGGTGGCGAGGAATGCCACGCGCGTCATCAGGCCGCTGCGGCCGCCGGTGGTCACGTCTGGCGGCGCGCTCGTGCCGTCCCACACCGGTACGCCGTAGAGCGAGGCAATGTCCGCCGTGCGCGCAAAAGAGCGCTTGTCGGCGAACATGCTCTTCAAGCTGCCCCCGGTCTTGAGGTGATAAGCCGCCAGCTCGCCAATTTCGTTCATGGCGTTTTGGCGTGAATCTTTCGTCGGTGTGAAATTGCCACGGAAGGCATCGAACACGACGTCACCCAAGCGGCTATCCAGCGGCTCGAGTTCGTGCAGGCGGAACCACTGCGCAAAAAACTCGCGCACGACTGGTTCTGTCTTGGCATCTGCCGCCAGACGCGCGACTTGCGCCTGATAGGTTGCCGGCGTCAACAGCTGGCCGCTATCGGCCAAGCCGGACAGCTCAGCATCAGGAATGGTTTGCCAAAAGTGGAACGACAGCCGCGCTGCAAGTTCGTGCGCGGTGAGTTGTGCACGGCCAGCGGTGACGGCGGCTTGACCGTGCTCCACCATATACATCACCTGCGGCGCAGACAGCAGCAGCGTCAGCGCGTCGGCTACAGAGAGTGCTGCCACTGGTGTAGAACCCGCCAGATTGCGGTGGAAGGTGACTTCAGCATCCGTCAGTGGGCGGCGCCATGCAATCCGGCCGACCTTGCGGATCGTGTCGCGCAGGCAGGTATCGTCATTGGCGGTATTGGTGTCGGTGGCGCAGGCGCCCATCAGTGCGCCAATGCGTGCCGATGTGGTGAACTCCGTCGCCAGCTTGCCAGCCATTTCGTACGCTGCGTCTACATGGCCTTGCTGCACGGCTTGGTCTAGCCTGTAAAAGCCGCCATGCCGTTCACCGCCGATATTGATCATGGTGTCGGCCGGGTAGTTCGTGGCCATTGCGGGCAACGCGCTGGCAATCGCAGCGCCTTGGGACGGCAAGGCTTGCCGCGCAATGTCCTGCATCGCATTGACATACTGGGTCTTGGTCAGGCGGCGCAACGGCAGCTCTGCAGAGCCCGTCGGCAGCGGCGGCAATTCTGTTTGCGCCGGTGGCGGCGTGGCGCCCGGCGTGGGCGCGGGTGTTGGAGTGGGTGCAGGTGTGGCGCCCGGCGTCGGTGCTGGGGTCACGCCTGGTGTGGGGGCGGGCGTTACGCCGGGCGTTGGCGCCGGGGTTACGCCAGGTGTCGGTGCGGGTGAAGCTCCCGGACTCGGTGCGGGATTGCCTACCGGCGGCGAACCACCACCCTCGTCTTCTTTCTCACCGCCACAACCGGTCAATGCAATTGCGCAGGCCAGTACAAGTGAAGCTGCACTACCGCGCATGCGGTAGTGCGAAATAAGTGTCGCCATCAACTTCTCCCAAATACGCTCTTGGGAGTGCCGCGGTGCATACAAGTTCCGGCGCGCATGCGGGATGTCCCGCATATGAGTGATTTTGGAATGAGGTTGTCCGACCAGCGGTTGCCCGGCGGATTGCAGTTGCGCTAGTGCAGCGCGATAGGCCGGCCTCTTGCACAGGCTTGCACCGATTCTGTGCGCGCTGATGTTGCATCCCATCGCGTCACGTTGTGCTGCGCAGCATCCCCTCTGCATTTCGCGCCTTGCGCTGGCGATTGACGGCGTGCTTGCGCGGATTGGTCGCTTACTGCTTTTGCGGCTTGCTGCGCGCGGCCAGACTGCGCGCATCTACCACCCTAATGCAGCAAACAAGAGAACCGCCATGGACGCATTTGTGAACCTGTACGCCCGCCACCCGCTGATTTTTGTTCACATGATTGCAGCGCTCTCTGCGCTACTGGTCGGTGCGTTTCAATTGTGGCGCGCGGGCCGTGGCGATACGGGGCATCGCGTTTGGGGCTGGGCCTGGGTGCTGCTCATGGCCACCGCCACGATCACCAGCGCGTTTATCCGCGATTACCGCATGCCCAACATTGCTGGCTTCACACCGATCCATTTCTTCACGCTGTATGTGGGGGTTCAATTGCCGATGGCGGTATACAACGCCAAGACCGGCAACATCGTGGCGCACAAAGCGCGCATGAAAGGCATATTCATTGGCGGTTGCGTGATCGCGGGTGTATTCACGCTGCTGCCCGGCCGCTTTCTGGGCCAGCAGTTGTGGCACAACCTGCTCGGTGTGATCTGAAGCAAGGCAAACAAAGGTCACAAACAAGGCACTTAAAGGCACAGTACGCAGGTTTCATGCGCCTTTTGAGCCATTTTTGCCCCAAAAGGCCCATGGATATTGCGTAGAGCACTATCAAGATTAGTATTTTCTTTGTCTAAGCAAGCCTGGTGGACTGAGGGTTAGAGGGTTGCACCTTTTGAAGCCCCAATTTGACCTTGCCTTACAGAAACTACATGGGCGAGCGCCTACAGTGGGCGCATGGAAAACGAAATCGATTGCAAGCAGTGGCGCATCCACTACGACAGCGACATCCGCGCGATCCGCGCGCAAGCGCTGCCTAGTCTGCGCAGCAGCGATCTGCCGCAGTTCTGCGAGGGCGTGCGGCAGTTTGCGCGCCGCATGCAGTGCACGCGCATCATGGTCGATTACAGCCAGATGCCTGAGGCGCCCAAGTCGATTGATCGCGCCAGCCCGGCGTTAAGCGCACCGGCAGACGAAGCCGCGCGCAATACCGAGATTGCGTTTGTGTTTGACCAGCTCGACCGCGACATCGTCCACGCCGGCCAGGTGCTGCGTGAACGCGGCTTTAAAGTCGGCATGTTCAGCAGCGAGTGGGCCGCGGCCGACTGGCTGAATTGAGCTAGCACGCTCAAGACAACACGCAATATCCATGCGGCTTTCCAGGCAAAAATGGCTGGAAAAGCGCATCAATATTGCGTAGAAGCCTTCTAACTCTTAACAAAATACACATAATCAGCCGTGTACGGCTCGCGCGCCTGCTTGCCCACATCAGCCGCGGCTGCACAGCCAGCCGCCGGCGCCACGCCGCCCACGGTGGCCACGCGCTGCACACTCGTCACCTGCGCCAGCACGCCCGCGCCGCCTTGCGATGTGGCCGAGAGCAGCAGCCACGGAATCGCACCCGAGCCAGGCGCATCAGCGCGCTCTTTCACTTTGCCCACGATCTTGCTGCCATCGCTGTGCTGCCAGAACGGCCCCGCGCCGTGTGTACCCACCTTGTCGCCTTTGGCGTTGAACAGCTCCGCCTCCGGCGCGACAAAAGCCCAGGCCGGGGCCGGACTTGCCGCGCCGGCAGCGGCGGCCTTGCACTCATAAATCTGCACGCCCTTGGCCGGCCAGGTAAACACCGCGCGCTCACCTTGCGGCACCAGATTGGCGGGCACGGCAGCCGCGGCTTTTGGTGCGGCTTGGGGCGTGGAACCGCACGCGGTCAACAACGCGGCAGTAGCAACTGCACTACTCACAACGGCGAAAAACGGCAGCTTCATCAAATTCTCCTTGCAGGGTGAGAGGACGCGCGGGGGCGAGATGCGATTGCGCCGCGCAGCCCATGTACGTGCATCATGCCAAAGCGGATTTACGAGCGGCTACGCAATATCCATAAGCTTCTTGAGCCAAAAATGGCTGAAAAGGCCCATGGATATTGCGTAGTTGCCTTTAAATGGCTGAGCTTTCAGCGAATTTGACCAGGCGAATCAGCACATCTTTCCCGTGCACATACCGCCAAATAAGTAGTTCAAGTACCAGTAAATATTTCCAATTCTTTACAGCGCACAGAATAAATATCCATATAGATCAAATGTTTATAGAATTTCAAGTAATTTTATTACTAATAATTCATTGACGATGTAGTTTTCCTTCACTAGCATGCGCTTCGCTAGAAAGCGAAAACCGGCAAAACCCGCCGTACCAAAACACGATGCAGGAGACTTGAGGACCATGCGCACAGAAACGCTTCTCACTTGCCTATGGCGGCAAGCCCGCCGCCTGATTGGCACCACAATTCGCGCCACCCGCAGCCTGCTTGCCGCCGGCTTGATGATCACCCTTGCCGCTTGTGGCGGCAGCGGAGATGACGGCGGCACACCCAGCCCAACGCCCAGCCCGACCGCAGGCGCAAGCATTGGCGCCAACACGATCCGCGTGCATTACAAACGCACCGACAACACCTACACCGGCTGGGCGGTGTATGCATTTAGCGGGCCGGTCAAACCTTCCACCGGCTGGCCGGGCGATCCGCGCTACTTCTTTGAGAAGACCG
>JBOFGW010000091.1:0-5338 GCA_051649325.1 Burkholderiaceae bacterium
AATCAGCGCTGCCATGACTACCAGCACAATCCAGCGTTGGCGTAGATTGAACTTGAGCGCTGACTCATAGCCGCGTGTGATTGCGTTGAGAAACGATTCAATGCCGCGGTAAATCGGGCCGTGATTGGTTTCATGCTTGAGCAGCCGAGAGCTCATCATTGGCGAAAGCGTCAGCGCCACAAACCCGGACACGACCACTGCGCCGGCCAGTGCCAGTGCAAATTCCACAAACAGCCGGCCCGTACGGCCGGGCGCAAAGGCCAGCGGCACAAATACCGCGGCGAGTGTGACCGTCATGGCCACCACGGCAAACGAAATCTCGCGCATGCCCTTGAACGCGGCATCCATCGGCTTCATGCCGTTTTCAATGTGGCGGAAGATGTTCTCCAGCACCACAATTGCATCGTCTACCACCAGACCAATGGCGAGTACCAGCGCGAGCAGGGTGAGGGTGTTGACGGTAAATCCAAACACGTACATCAGCGCAAACGCGCCGATCAGCGACACCGGAATTGTGACCAGCGGGATGATGGCCGCGCGCCACGATCGCAGGAAGAAGAAGATCACCGCGGCAACCAGCAGCACCGCCTCGGCAATTGTTTTGAACACGTTCTTGATTGCCGATTCAATGAAGACGGTTTGATCATTTGCAATCTGCATCTGCATGCCGGCAGGCAGCTCTTTTTCAATGCGCGGCAATTCTGCTTTGAGCGCGCTGCTGATCTCCAGCGGGTTTGCCGTGGCTTGCCGGATCAGGCCGAGCGACACCGCCGGCTTGCCGTTAAAGCGGATCACCACCCGTTCGTTTTGCGGTGCGACGGCGACATCCGCCACATCGCGGATGCGGATGTTGCTGCCGGCGCTGTTGCGCACAATCACGTTGCCAAACTGTTCCGGCGTTTGCAGATCGGTCTGACTGACCACGTTGAACTCGCGCTGGCTGCTTTCAATCCGGCCCGCGGGAATTTCCACGTTTTGGCGGCGCAGCGCGTCTTCTACATCTTGCGGCGTGAGGCGGAAGGCGGCGAGCCGGTCACGGTCTACATTGATGCGCATGGCGTAGCGCCGCTCACCAAATACACGCACATCGGCCACGCCGGGCAGGGTTTGCAGGCGCGGCTTGACGATGCGGTTGGCGTAATCAGAAATCTCCAGCGTGCTCGATGTATCGCTGGTAAAAGCGATCCAGATGATCGGATTCGCATCCGCCTCCACCTTGGACACGACCGGATCGTCCGCATCTTGCGGCAGGCGCTGGCGCACGCGCGCAACGCGGTCACGCACGTCGGCCGCGCTGGCATCCGCATCGCGTGTGAGCTTGAAGCGCACCGTGATCTGGCTTTGCTCGCTGCGCGAAATCGAGGTCAGCACTTCCACGCCTTCAATCCCGGCAATCGAATCTTCCAGCGGCTTGGTGACCTGGCTTTCAATGATTTCAGAAGAAGCGCCGGCATAGCGCGTTTCTACGTTAACCACCGGCTCGTCGATCTTGGGATACTCGCGCACCGCCAGGCGTGTGTACGACACCGCGCCGATGAGAACCACCAGCAGCGACAGCACGGTGGCAAACACCGGCCGGCGGATGCAGGTTTCAGACAGACTCATGATTTGGCCGCCGCTGGAGCAGGGCGCGCTGCAGGCGCTGCGGGCGCGCCGGCGGCTTCTACAACTCTCACTGCGGCTTCATTGCCGCGGATCTTGATCTGCCCGGCCGTCACCACCAGATCGCCCGCCGCAAGACCGCTTTTAATTTCCACTTGCGCGTTGCGGCGGCCGCCAGTTTCTACTCTTGTTCGCACGGCCTTGCCGTTTGCTACCTTGAACACAAACGACGCGTTGCCGCCCTGGCTGGGCGTAAGCGTGACCGCTTCTTCCGGTACGAGCAGCACGTCTGAGCGCGCGCCGAGCGCTAGGCGCACGCGGGCAAACATGCCGCCGCGCAGGGCGCCATCGGGGTTGGCCAGCTTGCCACGCACGAGAAAGCTGCGCGTGTTTGAATCTACTAAAGGATCAATCAGTTCAACCGTGGCGGCAAAGTCCTTGCCGGGCAGCGCGTCAGTGCCCATCGTCAAGCGCTGGCCGGTGCGCACGGTGGCTAAATAGCGCTCCGGCAAGCGAAAGTCCACCTTCACCGTCGCCGTGTCTTCAATCGTGAACATGTCTGCGCCTTCACGCACAAAGTCACCGACCGAAACTTGCCGCAGACCAATGCGGCCTGCAAACGGCGCGCGGATTGTGCTCTTGGCCAGCCGCGCTTCAGCAAGCGCAATCCGCGCCTCTTGAATCTGCAGGTTGGCGGCGGCTTCGTCCTTGGCGCGCGCGCTGACAAACTCCTTGGCGGCCAGCTCTTCGGTGCGCTTGAAGTTATTGCGCGAGAGCGCCAGCTCCGCCTTGGCTTGCTGGATTTCTGCGGCAAGAACGGTGGCATCCAGGCTCACCAGTGCTTGGCCGCGTTTGACAAACTGGCCTTCTTGAAAATGCAGTTTGGCTACGCGGCCGCTGATCTCTGGCCGCATCACCACGGATTCATTGGCACGCACTGTACCTACCGCGCTGACTTCATCCGTCACGTCAGCCGGCTTGACCTTGGCCACTTCGACCGTGATGGGTGCGCCGGCGCCTGGCGGGCCGCCGGGGCCACCCGGTCCCGCGGGTGGACGTTGCCCGGCCGGCGGCGGACTGGCTGGCGCCGCGCCTTGCGCAGGTGCCGGCGTGGATTGCGCTTGCTGTGAAGACGCGGGGAAAGACAGCGCATAGAAAATCGCAAAAGCGAGCGTGCAGAACAGCAATGCACGGGGCCGAGAAAATGAAGCAGGCATTACGTTCCCGTCAGAGTTGGGCCGGGTAGCAGGCTACCCAAGACAGGCTATGAGGTTAGCACCGTTTGACCTGCAGAAAACTGCGGCATTGCGCAGCGCCGATTAGCTCTTGATGTAGTCCGCCACGCCGAGATTGGCCAATGCATCGGCGCGTTCATTTTCAGCATGACCGGCGTGGCCGCGCACCCAGCGCCATTGCACGTTGTGGCGGGCCACAGCGGCGTCCAGAAGTTGCCATAAATCGATGTTTTTTACTGGCTGCTTGTCCGCCGTTTTCCAGCCGCGCGCTTTCCATGCACTCATCCACTGCGTGATGCCGTTCATGACGTATTGCGAATCGGTGTGTACGGTCACATCGCAACTGCGGGTGAGCGTGGTCAGTGCCTGAATCACTGCAGTCAACTCCATACGGTTGTTGGTGGTCATGGCTTCGCCGCCAAACAGCTCGCGCTCGGTTTTGCCGTAACGCAGCAGCACGCCCCAGCCGCCGGGGCCGGGGTTGCCTTTGCAGGCGCCATCTGTAAATGCGTCAACGTGCATGTGGGAAGGGAAATCCGTTATTAGTCAAGGAGTAGGGCAAGGTATTTTTCATCGATACGCAATATCCATGCGGATTTTCAGGCAAAAATGGCTCAAAACCCTTATGGATATTGCGTAGAGTGCTTTTAATGATCACTGCAATTCTATTCAAGATTCTCTGTCACGCTCGCATGCGAGCTGGTACTCGCCGCCGGCGCGGCAGAAGGCACCGGCCGCATCGCGCCCTTGCGGATCGGGCCGATCATGCGCATGCCGCGTACGCGCTTGATGGCGGTGAGCGCGTACACGCCGCCGGCCACCGGCCACCAGCGCTCGCCCCAGCGGTCCATCCATTGCCAACGCGCCAGCCATTTTTCAGATCGCACGCTGGGCACGTAACAACCAAAGCGGGAAAGACCAATTTCAAAGCTCAGCAGCTTGAGCCAGTCTTTCAGGCGATGGCGGCTGATGAAATGCCCTTCCTTGGGCAAGTAGGGCCGCCGCACATAGCGCAGCAAACGCTGGCGCGCGCCCCACAAGCTGACCGGGTTAAACCCGAGCACGATCACGCGGCCCTCTGGCACCAACACGCGCTCTACCTCGCGAAGCACCTGGTGCGGGTCGGCCGAGAACTCCAGCACATGCGCCAGCACGATCAAGTCCAGCGACTGGTCGGAATAGGGCAGGTCTTCGGCCTCAAACACGCCGTCGTGCGGTGCTCTCAAGCCGGTACACACGGCGGCTTTCCATTGATGCGGCATGCGGTTGGCACGCAGCCCGTCCAGCTCCAGCAACCCGATCTGCAGCGCGTGAAAGCCAAACACGTCGGCGACCAATTCATCGATCGTGGCCTGCTCCCAGGCCAGCACGTATTGCCCGGCGGGGGTGGTGAGCCAACCGGCCAGCGCGGTGACGCAGTGCGCAGTATGCTCGGCCTGATTGATGGGATGATGCACAGTGATCCGTATCGAGCCAATTGCGGCGTTTGTAGACAACTATTTTTGGGCAATTCACAACGGCGCGCATGCCTGGGTGGTCGACCCCGGCGACGCGCCGCCGGTGGCGAGCTGGCTTCAAAGCCGCGCGCTGACCTTGGCCGGGATTCTACTCACGCATCACCATGCCGACCACGTGGGCGGCGTGGCCACCTTGGTTGCAGCGCGCAATGTGCCCGTGATCGGCCCCGCGCGCGAGGCGATTGCCGGCGTGACGCGCAAAGTGGCTGAAGCTGACCAGGTGCTGCTGCCAGAGCTGGGTGTAGAACTTTCCGTGCTGGACGTGCCGGGCCACACCGCCGGGCACATCGCCTACACCGGCCTAGTGGAAGGCGAACCCGTGGTGTTTTGCGGCGACACACTGTTTGCCGCCGGCTGCGGCCGCCTGTTTGAAGGCACCGCTGCGCAGATGTGGCAATCGCTTGGCAAACTCGCCGCACTCGCGCCGCACACCCGCGCTTATTGTGCGCATGAATACACGCTGTCAAACCTCGCCTTTGCCAAAGCGGCTGAGCCGGAGAACGCCGCGATTACCGCGCGCATCACTGAGTGCCAGCAACTGCGCACAGCCAGCGTGCCCACCGTGCCCTTTACGATTCAGCAGGAACTGGCCACCAACCCGTTTTTGCGCGCCGGCGGCGTTGCGCGATTTGCGCAATTGCGCGAGTGGAAAAATAGCTTTCGCGCTTAGCAGCGCAGGAGTGTTCTGTACATCGCGCGTGGGTTCAATTCCCTCCCCTTCAAGGGGAGGGTTAGGGTGGGGATGGGTTTCGTCGAATGGGGCGTCGACACACCCATCCCCCTCCCAACCTCCCCCTTGAAGGGGGAGGGGCTAAACGCAAGAGCGTGTGTCTGTAACGCAAAACACAACTACGCATATTCCATGCGGGTTTTGGGCCATTTTTGCCTGAGAAGGCTCATGAACATTGCGTATCGATTTGTAAAAATCTATCCAATCAGCGCATGAAACCACGCACTCGCAGGTAATATTCGCAGGCTTGATTA
>JBOFGW010000092.1:0-2159 GCA_051649325.1 Burkholderiaceae bacterium
GTCGCTCGCGGAAAGCCTTGTCGACCGCGGCTGGCAGGCGGGGCTGCTCTTGATCAGCATCGCCGCCATTGGCATTTTGCTGCGCGCAGCGTGGCGCAGTCCAAGCCTGGAAAGCTTTGGCCTGGTCTCAGCAACCACTGTGGCGCTGTTGATGGCGCTGAATGACTTTCTGATCACCGGCGGCTGGTTCAGTTTCGATGCACCCTACGGCGACCATCTGGCCGCGCCGCTGTTGCTGCTGGTGGCGGGCGGCATTTTGCTGGACCGGTTTGTGCGCACGCTCAACACTGTTGAGGGCATGACGCATTCACTGATTGATGAAGTGGCCTCGCGCGAAAAAGAGTTGCGCACCAAGTACGAAGAGATTCAGGCCTTTGAGCGCCGCCGCGTCACGCTGGAGGAGCGCACACGCATCATGCAGGACATGCATGACGGCCTGGGCTCGCAACTGCTTTCATCGCTGGTGATGGTCGAGCGCAGCGAGGTCAGCAAGCAGGAGATGGTAGGCATTTTGCGCGACGCGCTGGATGATCTGCGCCTAGCCATCGATGCGTTTGCGCCAGACGGTGCCGATCTGCTGCCTGCGCTGGGCAATCTGCGCTTTCGCATGCAATCACGCTTTAAGGCAGCGGGCATCGCACTGAACTGGAATGTGGTCAACGTGCCGGACACGCTCACGCTGCCCGGCACCTCGACCCTGCCGATCCTGCGCATTGTGCAAGAGAGTTTGACCAATATCTTCAAACACGCCGGCGCGACTGAGGCTAATGTGCACATCAGCACCCAGGCCAATCCGCTCTCGCTCATCATCAGCATCAGCGATAACGGCGCGGGTTTTGATCTCGCATTGCTGCCGCAGCGCGGCCGCGGCCTGACCAATCTGCGCAAACGTGCCAATCGTGCCAACGCCACGCTGCGCATCGCCAGCAAGCCAGGGCAAGGCACGCAGATCTTCCTGGTTGTGCCGCTCGCCGTTTAGACGCGCTGTGCAAACTGATCTGTTTGGTCAGCCGTCAGAGGCGCCTGTTCATACAGCACTGCATCTGCCGGCTGAACTGCCTGCTGGCTTGTATCTGGGCACTTCATCGTGGTCGTTCCCCGGTTGGGCCGGGCTGGTGTATGACAAAGGCGGCAATGAGTCCACCCTCGCGCGTGAAGGCTTGCGGCAGTACAGCCGCCATGCGCTGCTGCGCGCAGTTGGGATTGATCGCGGCTTCTACGCGCCACTATCTGCCACGCAATACGCCAATTATGCGCAACAGGTGCCGCCTGGTTTTCGCTTTGTCGTCAAAGCGCCAAATCTCATCACCGATGCGCAGGTACGCAGCGAGCGCGGCGTGCCGGCTGCGCTCAACAGCAGTTTTCTCGATGCCGTGCTCGCCGTTGATCAATGCGTTGCACCGTGTGTGGAAGGGCTTGGTGAGGCGCTCGGCGCGCTGGTGTTTCAGCTATCTCCACTACCGCGCGAGTGGCTGGCCGATACTGCAGCGGTGGTTGAGCGGCTTGCCAATTTCTTTTCCGCGCTGCCGCCGCTGCGCCCGCCCGCCTGCTACGCGCTGGAGATTCGCGACAGCGCCTTGCTCACACCGCGTTTGATGCGTGCGCTGGCTGCAAGCGGCGTGCGCTACTGCGTAGGTGTGCATGCCAGCATGCCGCCGGTTGAGCGCCAAGCCAAGGCGCTGGCGCTGCTGCCACCGGGGCCGCTGGTGGTGCGGTGGTCATTGCATGCGGGGCTGAAATACCAAGCCGCCAAAGACCGCTACTTTCCCTTCAACCGGCTGGTGGATCCCGACCCAATTACGCGGCGCGCATTGGCCGCGCTGGCACTAAGCACAATCGCCAGCGGCTACACCGCTACGATCATTGCCAACAACAAAGCTGAAGGCTGCGCGCCGCTTACTTTGTTGGAGTTTGCACGCGAAGTGCTGCAGCAAATGCCGCCGTCAACATAGCTGTCCAGAGAAAAGCATTAACCCCGAACCGTTCGGGCTGAGCTTGTCGAAGCCCTCTAGCCACGCGCAAATCGCTGGTTCATCTCAAATGCGTTTCGACAGGCTCAACGCGAACGGCGTTAGCAAAGGTTCCCAGAGATGAATACGCAATATCCATGCGCCTTTTCAGGTAAAAATGCTCCAAAAGGCTTATGGATATTGCGTAGA
>JBOFGW010000093.1:0-7939 GCA_051649325.1 Burkholderiaceae bacterium
TCAAAATGGCAGGCGGGCCGGATTTGCGGGAGTTCGTGAAGGACGCTGGCACCGGTTACAAGCAGGACGCCGGAAGCTATTACACCAACCCGTTGACTGGGCAAAAAACGTTCATGCCGACGCTGGACAAGGGCATGACAATGCTCGGCGACGGCAGCGTTGCGGCGGTTCCAGGATTTGCGCAGGCGAACGCTGGCATCAACGCGGCGAACGCGGGCGCGGTCGAACTGGCGCAGCAACAAGCGCGCTTTCCGTTCGACATCGGCCGTCAGCGCGGCGCCGCAGGGCTTGACATCGTGCAGATGCCGGGCAGCGAGGCGGGCAGAACCATCCCCATGACGCGCCTTGCCTTGGCCGAAGGCGGCATGCCGCAGACGCAGAATGCGCCGCAGCAGATGCCGCAATTGCCGCAAAACGTCACTTTCGGCGGCTCGCTTGCAACCGATCCGCGTCGGCAGCAGGCCGCAATGGCCGATTACACGCGCTCCATGCAGGCGCCTACGCAGGCAAATGCAGGCGCTGGCATGGCGCAGCAACGACCACGCGAGTTCGGGCAATCGACGGCCGAAGCCGCGTTTGCCGCTGAAACGCAAAAAGGGCAAGCCAAAGGGCTGCTCGATTCGCGCGAATCTGCCTCAAACGCGCGCGACTCGATCTACACCACGCAGCAAGCCCGCGAGCTGCTGAAAACGAACCCGATCACCGGCACGGGTGCGGATTTCCGGCTATCGCTATCCAAGGCTGGCAAGACGTTCTTCGGTGTTGAATTAGACCCGCAGCAGGTCAGCAACTCCGAATATCTGCGTTCGATCCTGGGCGGGCGCGTGCTCGATCAAGCCAAGGCGCTGGGCGCAAACCCGTCGAACACTGATCGCGACTTCATCAAGGAAATCGTCGGCACGCTGGCGAACGATCCGGGCGCAATGGGGCGACTACTAGATTTCCAAGAGCACTTGGCATGGCGCGGCATCGACTCTTACAACCGCCAAGCCGGCGAAGCGATGCAGCGCAATCCCGGCGCTTACACGACCGACCCGCGCATCAACTTCGGCGCGATCCGGCCGCTGCCGCCTAAGCAGTTCACCCGCGACTTGAACGCCGGATCGCAATACCGGCTTCCGGACGGACGCGTTGGCACGTGGAACGGCCAAGGGTTCGAGGTTCAGTAATGGCAACGATTTCGCTTGAAGAGGCTTATGGCGCCCCGACGCCGGGCGCCGTCGGGTTCGTTTCAATTGACGAAGTTTATGGCGCGCAAACGCCGCAAAAGACCGCAGCGCAAGCAAAAAACTCGCGAGGGATCGGCGCTGAGCTGCTGCGTCAAACCGCCCTGACGGGTCGCTATGCAGGTGAAGCGCTTGGGCAAACGCTGGACTTTTGGTCATCCCCTATTCGAATGGCGCAAGACAAACTAATTTCCCTTGCGACCGGAAAAGATTTTAAGAGCACGCCGCTGGCGCAATCAACGTCTCGAGCCATGGATGCGGTCAGCTTTCCGCAGCCTGAGACAGGCATGGAGCGCGTTGCGGGCGACACGACGCGCACGATGGGCGCTGTGTTAGGCGGCGGCGGCTTGGCTGCCGCTTTGCAAAAGTCCGTGTCTCCCGTCGCTGCGCAAATTATTGCCCCTCTAACGCAGCGGTTTGGTTTGCAAACAGCGGCGGCGGCCGGTGCTGGCGCGGCAGGCGGCGCCGTAAAAGAAGGCGGCGGGGGCTTCGGTGCGCAATTTGGCGCGTCGCTTCTGGGTGGTTTGCTCGCCCCGTCCGCGCTGTCTGGCGCACGCGCCATGGCTGGCGGCATTGCGGCGGTTCCAAGGAGAGTGGCAAACGCAATTGTTCCGCAGTCCGATGAATTGACGGTCAAAACTCTGCGCGACACTTTTGGCCGCTCCGGCGTTGACTGGGACGCCCTCGGCGCTAAAGTCAAAGCGCAGCTTGTTCAAGACGCTAAAGACGCCGTGGAAACCGGCAGGCCACTTGATGCGGCTGCTTTAAAACGTCTAGCCGACTTCCGCAATGTCGGCGCAAGGCCGACCGTTGCAGAGCTGACACAGGACCCAATTGCTCTCACTAAAACAAAGAATCTGACTAAGACGCTTGCGAATTCAAGCTTGAGGGTTGGCGCCGCGCGCGAGCTGCCTGACCTGCAAGCGAGCAGCACAAAAGCCGTTCTTGATACGCTTGGAGGGTTGACGCGCTCATCTCTAGATGACGTGGCGACGGGTCAAAGCTTGATCTCTCCGCTGCTCGCAAAAGACGCTTCAATGAGCGCGCAAACAAGCGCCGCTTATCGAGCCGCCAGAGACGCTGCTGGAAGAGACATTCCGCTTGATCGCGCAGCGTTCATCAATTCTGCCTATGCCAATCTTGCCAAGGCAAACAAAGCCGCGTTTTTGCCCGCAGAGGTTCAAAAGTTTTTGAACCAAATTTCGACAGGAAGCGCCCGATTCAATGGGCAGACGTATGAAACGCCGTTTGATGTAAATACGATCGACAACCTAAAAACCATTCTTTCGAACGCAGCCATGTCTAAAGATGGCAACGTGCGCAGCGCGGTAGGCATCGTGCGCCAAGCGCTGGACAATACCGGTGTTGCCCCGATCAAAGCGCAATTTGCCGGTGGCGTAACGACGCCTGCTCAGGCGTCCGCCATGCGCACCGCAGACGCGTTGCCGGAGCAGGCGCTAGCCGCATTTGACAATGCGCGCAATTTGTCAAAAACACAGTTTCGGTGGCGCGAATCCAGGTCTTTCATTGAGGACGCATTAAGCGGCGCTCGACCTGAAGATTTTGTCAAAAGGCACGTAATCAACTCAAGCAAGGACGGCGAGGAACTTGCCGCTTTGATGGCGGAAACGGGCGCGGTGAGGCCGCCCAGGTTGCCCGCTCCCGGTGGCAGCGCGAGCGGTTTGCTGCAGATTGAAGGTGCCGCAGCGCCCGCAAATACCGCACTTAAAGACGCGGTGCGCAAACAGGTGATTGACTACGTTATGAAGCGCGGCAGCGTGGAGGACGGCATCAACAAATTTAGCCAAAAGGGGCTGAATGATGCACTTTTGCAAATCGGCGATCGCAAGCTCGCGGTGCTGTTTTCGCCCGATGAGTTAGCTCAAATCAAATCGGCAGCCAACGTGGCTAAGTACATTCAGGCGCAGCCCGCCGGGTCGGCGGTGAACAACTCAAACACAGGCGCAATGCTGGCTGGGCGTGGCCTGAGCGCTATTGGAACAGCAGGCGGATTTGTGCCTCTGCTATCGCTATTTTCGCAGCCGGTCAAAGACGTTGGACTGAACTTGCAAGCGCGCGGCATGCTGACGCCGCGAAACGCTTTGATTGCGCCAGTTCCGCAGAATCAACCCGCCGATGGCCCGCTGGCGTCGGGGCTACTTGCGATTCTTGCCGCTCAACAAGCTCAGGATTATTAACGCAACAATGGCGCCTAAAAATATAGGGTCCAATTTATACTCCTTTCGCGGCTATTGCCGGTCCAAAAGAAAATTCATCGTAGAGGAAAATAAGCAATGGAAGCACTATTCGGATTCATCGCAGGCGGCATCGTAACCCTGCTGTTCTGCGCACGTAAAGACCTATCTCCCAAAGGCGTGTTAGCCGTTCTGAAAGGCGGCGGAGGCGGCGGCGAAGAGCGCTCGCGCGTCAAAGGCGGGGGCGGCGGAGGGGAAGAAAAGCCTAAGTGAACCGTCTTGCTGCCATCCTGCTCGTCGCCGTGACGCTGCGCTTTATCGCCGCCGATATGACGCCGATGGCGGGCTTAAGCGCGGCCGCGATCGACTACGTGAAGTCGGGGCTGTACTGCGCGCTGCTTGCCGGGCTGCTGTACGTATATGCAGTACTGCCGCAAGCGCCGTCGCTTGGCAAGGCTATCGCCTCGCTGGCCTGCCTGATCGGCGCGGTCGAGGGTTTGATGATGAGCGGCTGCCGGCTTGGTTGGCATTGGATGGGAATGAAGATCGCTGACCTGCCGGAAGGGGTGCCGCTGTGCAATGCGGTAGTTGGCGGGCCGGTACGGGAAAGCGCGTTTGCGTTGTACATGATTGTTTTGGTTTTGGGAGTGTATTCATGCCGACCCCGCCCGCGCCGCCCGACCTGATTGGGCTGCTTGTCCTGCTTTTTGCTGGCGTCGTCAGCGCCGAAATCGCGCACGCGACAGCCGCGTACATCGCGGTCGCCATGCTGGCGATGGCCGGCGCGATCCTCGCGCTGACAGGCTCGGAGCGCAGCTACAGCACGGCGGGCGCGATCGGCTTCGTGTTGGTGCGCGTGCTGCTTGCGTGCGTCATCACCGTGTCGTTGGCCGGCATCATTGAGAAGATCACGCCAGACTTTCAGCCGAGGCAGACCATGATTTTCATCGCGTTTTTCATCGGTTGGACGCCGGACCTGAACAAAATCCGCGATTGGGCTGCGGGCCTGTTCGCGCGCTTTGCGGAAAGAAAGGCGGACGGAAAATGAACGAACCTCTGATCTTGCTTCACGCCGGCATCTGCCTGGGCGGCATCTGTATCTGCATTTGCCGCGCCCGGTTGATGAGCAATAGCACCACCAAGCCCGTCATCCGATTCCAGTACGTCATGTGGGCCACCACGCTTACCGGGCTCATGTTCGCTGCGCCTGGGCTGCCGACAACCGGTAGCGCTGCATGCTTGGTTGCGGCACTGTATGCCGGCCTGGGCGCATGGAAAGAAGGGCTGCCGAACTATGCAAAGCGTCGGCAGTTTTCAGACACGTTGGACGTGACCAAGCTTTGGAGTAAACGATGAGCATCAGCGAGCGCGGGCTAGACCTGATCAAGGAATTTGAAGGGCTGCGGCTGGAGGCGTATTTGTGCCCGGCCGATGTCTGGACTATCGGTTTCGGCACGACCGAAGGCGTCACGCTCGGTATGCGCATCACCGAGGAAGAAGCCGAGCGGCTGCTGCGCCGCGACGTGGCGAAATACGAAAAAGCCGTGAATGATCTTTTGCAAGGCGCTGCGACGACGCAGGAACAGTTCGATTGCTGCGTCGTTTTTTCCTACAACGTAGGAATTAACGCTTTTAAGAAAAGCACGTTTTTACGCCGTCATTTGTCCGGGGATTACGCGGGCGCTGCGGAGGCGCTGCAATGGTTCAACAAGGCGAACGGAAAAGTGTTGAACGGCTTGGTTCGGCGCAGAAAAGCAGAGGCTGCCCTTTATCTGTCTTGATTATTGTCTTAGTGGATAAAAGTCATTACAATTTTGGCATGCCAAAATGCAAACACTGCTTAAAGTCTTTTGAGGGTCCCTACCGGACAAAATACTGCTCGCATGAGTGCCAGTTTCATTACTACCTACCTCGCGAAAGGCTTCCCGAAGAATGCTGGATTTGGACTGGGGCAAAGCAAGCAGCAGGCTACGGAGCCTTTAACGTAAAAGGCAAGATTGTTGCCGCGCACAGATATTCTTTTTCCCTTTTTAAGGGGGAGATTTTCCCCGGCGCCTTTATCTGTCATTCGTGCGATCAGCCGCAATGCGTAAACCCTTCGCACCTTTTTGCTGGCACGCAAGTGGAAAACGCTGCCGA
The DNA here is from genome assembly GCA_051649325.1 of Burkholderiaceae bacterium. Taxonomy (GTDB): domain Bacteria; phylum Pseudomonadota; class Gammaproteobacteria; order Burkholderiales; family Burkholderiaceae_C; genus JBJOQV01. Next base: position 5,561 of record JBOFGW010000093.1, read on the forward strand.
CATGGCTAGAAAAGGGCGTGCGGCATGGAAAAACCAATCTATGCCAAGAGAGTTTATAGAAAAAGCTGTTGCTACTCGGAAGAAAAATGGCGGTTACATAATTTCAGAAGAGCATAGGCAAAAAAACAGGGAGGCTCTCATCGCGCGATGGCAAACCCCGGAATGGCGAAAAAAATTTGCCGAGTTTCTGGCTTCAGACAAGCACCCAAATAGAGGAAAAAAAATGACGGAAGAGCAGCGGCTAAAATTTGCCGCTGCGTGGGAGGCTCGCAAAGGGAAAAAACGCAACCCGCATTCCGAAGAGACAAAGCAAAAAATGAGAGACGCAGCCTTGCAAAGAAAAATCCGCCGCCGCCGCGAAGCCGAGCGTAAGCTGTATCTTTCTGGCGAATAGTCATTGCGTTTTGTCTTGCGCTTGACTAAAGTCAAAGGGCGATGTCGGACTCACCCGGCACCGCCCTTCTAACCACACAGAAAGCGAGTTCTGAAATGGCTACCAAGCATCATATCTTCGCTGCGCTTGCCGCAGCAACCATTCTATCCGCATGCGGCGGCAGCAGCGCGCCAGACCTATCGCCAGTGCCGGCCGCAAAAGCGCAGTCCGTGCCCGCGTTGCCGAGCAAGCTGCATGATATCGCCACGACGCTGCGCACGAAGCCCGTTGACGGCGACCCGTACGAATACCTGATCGGCGATACGTCCATCGTCATCAACCGCGACACGCCGGCCGGCGTCGGCAAAGACGCGCTGAATGGCGGCTATCGCACTGACCTGCCGGCGATCTACATCCAAGGCACGCATGCGAATTACGGCGACAAGGGCGCAATCGTGGTGCAAAGCCGCATCAAGCCGCACCCGCAAGCTGCGCGCAACCGCGATTGGCTTGACAGCAACTCGATCGTTGGGCTCACCGTGGGATTGCTGCATGACGGCCCGCGCACCTATTCGCAGACCGCCGAATCGGCCTCGATCGACAACGGCTACCAAGACACCAGCGCCGTGGCGTTCAATTCGCGCTTGATCCGCACGTCGCGGCCGGACGCAGACACGATCAAAACACTGTGGGCGAACTACCTCGCAAGTTGCTGGGAAGGCACGCGGACGTGCGACGCAGCCTACATGGTGCACGGCAAATACAAGTCTGGCGTTGACCTCGCGCAGGCCGACCTAGACGAACGCCAAGCCGCGATCGTGTTGCGCAAAGGCCAGCGCATCTACTTCGACGCCGATCGCGTGTTTCCGGCGCGCGGCCACGCCAGCGGATTGACGCAAGACCTTGCCAGCCGTGCCTATGTGACGATGGATGAGGATGGTTTTATTAGCTTCGGGAATGTGCGTGGCTTGCGGGTGAACGGGAGGGCACTGTGAGGACAAATTCCTTGAATTCCGTAAGCACGGTTGAAATCGAAATGCCGCTACACGTTCGAGTAACCGAAATCTATGGGTTCACGGCCAGAAGTGTGGATTTCTCCTACTTTATTTTTGCTGCCTACAGGCAGGCGCTAGAAAAAATGCAGCTTGCTTTTATGGTGCAAAACCATCTTAGCGGTGGACGCTACAAAGAACAATTGCGAGAAAACTCTGACGCATTGAACGTTTATCGACTTTTGGAAGACGCTACTGAAATGCTTTTTCCGGGGAATGGAAAAGCAAAAAGCAATTTGCTGGATTTGAGCAATGAAGAAATTCAAGAGGTTTTTACAATCGCTTATTTGGTCGCGAAAGGCTCGGAGTGAGACGCCGCGACCTCCTAACCATCACCGCCTTAGCCCTCGCCGCATGGCTAAGCCTATTCGCAATCGTCGCGGCGGCATGGGTGACAGTGCAAGCGCTGTCGAGTCTGTAGCGTGCTATCCCGCCTGATCGCCACCTTCGCCGCCCCGATCGTTTACGGCCTCGCCGGCTTGGCCGTGGCGCTCGGCGTGGCGCTGTGGTGGCAAACCGCGCGGCTTGAGTCGGCGCACAAAGAGGCCGACCGGAAGGCCGCAGCGGGCCTGCAAGCCGCGATCAACGCCCGCGACGCTGCCATACAGCAGCGCGAGCAGATCGCGGCTCAGAGCGCCGATTTGGCCGCTCGGCTGGCCGCGCGAGAATCAACCTTGGAGGCAGTGAGCCGTGAGAAACAATCCGCCGTCGAAAAACTGGCCCGCAAGGATCGCGCCTGCTTGTCTGCTGGCGTTGTCACTGAGCTTAACCGCGTGTCAGAGCGCGCCGCCGATCGCCCAGGCGCCGGAGGTGCGCAAGCCGCGCCCGCCGCAGATGCTGCTCGAACCGAGTCCGCCTCGCCTGCCGCCGCTGCCGGCGAGCCTGCCGCCAGCGAGCTAGACGTCGCCCGCTGGATCGCCGACGCGCAGCGGCAGTATGAGAGCTGCGCGCAGC
>JBOFGW010000094.1:0-5380 GCA_051649325.1 Burkholderiaceae bacterium
AAACCGCTTGCCGCGCTTGAGCCCGCATTTGAGTCACACGCGCGCACCGATGCATTGATGCCCGCCTGGCTGCTCACGCAGCCCGTGCAACTTGAGGTGCGGCATGACATTCCGCAATACGGCGGGCCGCTGCGCCGCCTGACGCGGCTGTACCGGATTGAAACCGGCTGGTGGGAAGGCGCAGACCACGCGCACACCGGCCCGGCGCTGCGCGATTACTTCATCGCCCGTAGCGAGCGCGCCGGGCTGCTGTGGATTTACCGCGAGCGCCCGGCATCGCTCGCTACCGTCCAAGGCGCGCAGAAAAGCCGCTGGTTTCTGCACGGGTTTTATGCCTGAAGATCACCTTAAACCGGCGCTGCAATTCGACGCAGATGACGATGCGCCGGTGGCGTTTGCGCCAGAATCGCACAGCGCCCTGCCCGGCTATGCCGAGCTGCACTGCCTGAGTAACTTCAGCTTTCAGCGCGGCGCATCGCATCCGCAAGAACTGGTGCGCCGCGCTTACAAGCTGGGCTACGAGGCGCTAGCCATTACCGATGAATGTTCGGTGGCCGGCGTGGTGCGTGCCTGGAGCGAGTGGAACGAATACGAAGCCTACTTAAAACGCCTTCAAGCGCAGCAGCCGGGCACGCGCTATCTGCGGCCGTTCAAACTGATTTACGGCAGCGAGTTTGATGTCGAGCGTTACCGCCTCGTGGCGCTGGCGCACGATCTGCAAGGCTGGGGCGGTTTGTGTGAGTTCATTACGCAGGCGCGCACGGCCGCTGAAAAAGGCAGCTATCGCGTGGATGTGGAGCGCAGCCAATGGAATTTGCTGCGTGGCTGTGAAGTGCTGTTTGCCCCCAAGCGTTCCACCTACATCCAACCAGGCGCTACGCATGATGCAGTGATCGCGGCCTTGCTGCACGACTTACAAGCGGTCTGCAGCATGCTCGATACCACCGTATGGCTGGCGGTTGAACTGCTGCACGACATGGATGACGATCTGTGGCTTGCCCTGCTACGCGAGGTATCGCAGCGCGCCGGTATCGCGCTGGTGGCCGCGGGCGATGTGCATATGCATGTGCGCTCACGCAAACCACTGCAAGACGTCATTACCGCAACGCGTTTGGGCAAACCGGTATCTGCATGCGGCTTCGAACTACAAGCCAATGCAGAGCAGCACTTGCGCAGCCGCCAGCGCTTGGCGCAAATCTATCCTGATGATCTGCTCGCCGCCACGCTGCACGTTGCACAGCGCTGCAATTTCAAACTGGAAGAGGTGCGCTACAACTATCCGCTGGAAACCGTGCCGGAAGGGCTCACGCCTACGCAGGCGTTGCGTAGGCTCACGCTGGAACGTGCGGCCGAGCGTTACGGCAAAAAACTGCCGTTCAAAATCGGCCGCTATCTGGTCAAAGAGCTGCGGCTGATCGAGCAATGCCACTACGAGATGTTTTTTCTCACCGTGGCCGATATCGTTCGCTTTGCGCGCAGCAAAAATATCTTGTGCCAAGGCCGCGGCTCGGCCGCAAACTCAGTAGTGTGTTATTGCCTGGGCGTGACCGCGGCCGATCCGGAAAAATCGCACCCGTTGCTTGAGCGTTTTATCAGCGTGGATAGGCGCAGCGAGCCGCCGGATATCGATGTGGATTTTGAACACGAGCGGCGTGAAGAAGTCATCCAGTACATCTATCAAAAATACGGCCGCGCCCGCGCCGCGCTGGCCGCCACGGTGATTTGCTACCGCACCCGCAGCGCCATCCGCGATGTGGGCAAAGCGCTGGCCGTGCCCGAGCCGCTGATTGATGCGTTTGCCAAAGAGCATCATTGGTTTGATGACGAGCTTGCCGCATACCGCTTGAGCGAACTCGCGCAGCGCATAGGCATCAATATCCACGAGCACACTGCACAGCTTTGGCTGCAGCTCGCGCATGCGCTCATGGGTGCGCCGCGGCATTTAAGCCAGCACGTGGGCGGCTTTGTGCTCACGCAAACCCAGCTCACGCGCCTGGTGCCGGTGGAAAACGCCGCCATGCACGACCGCTCAGTGATTCAGTGGGACAAAGACGATCTTGAAGCGCTAGGCATGATGAAGGTGGATGTGCTTGCGCTGGGCATGCTCAGCGCTATCCGCCGCTGCGTTGATCTGATCAGCCAGCGCCGCAGTATGCACTCCAACGCGCCATTCACCGTGCATGACATCACAGCAGAAGACCCGGCCACGTACGAAATGATCCGCCGCGCAGACACGGTGGGTGTATTTCAGATTGAAAGCCGCGCGCAAATGTCCATGTTGCCACGCTTGAAGCCACGCGAGTTTTATGACTTAGTGGTGGAAGTAGCGATTGTGCGGCCCGGGCCGATTTCCGGCGGCATGGTGCACCCTTACCTAAAGGCGCGTGAGCGTGTGGTCAAGGGCTTACCAATTGAGTACGAGCGCTCCACGAAGGAAAAGCCGGACAAACCCGCGCGGCTTGAAAAAGCGCTCAAACGCACGCTGGGCATTCCCATCTTTCAAGAGCAGGTGATGGAAATTTCCATGATCGCCGCCGGCTTTACCGCGACCGAAGCCGATTCTCTGCGCCGCGCCATGGCCGCCTGGAAGCGCAAGGGTGGGGTTGAAAAATTCCATGCGCGCTTGATCGGCGGCATGATCGATAACGGTTACGCCAAAGAGTTTGCAGAGCGCATCTTTGAGCAAATCAAAGGCTTTGGCGAATACGGCTTTCCGGAAAGCCATGCCTACAGTTTTGCGCTGCTCGCGTATCAAAGCAGCTGGCTCAAATGCCACGAGCCGGAATGTTTTTTAGCGGCCATGCTCAACTCGCAGCCGATGGGGTTTTACACGCCTTCGCAACTCATTCAAGACGCGCGCCGCAACAACGTGCAGGTACTGCCCGCCGATGTGTCTTACAGCGATTGGGATAGCCGGCTGGAATGGCCGGGTGGGCGCTCGGCCGATGCACGCCCTGTAGTTCGCCCTATTGTGCGCCTGGGGCTGCGGCTGGTGGGTAGCCTCAGCGAAGCGGGCGCGCAGCGCATTGTGCAAGCGCGCGGCAGTACGCCGTGGGCGGATACGCAAGACCTGAGCCTGCGCGCAGCACTGGACGTAAAAGATCTGAATGCACTGGCCGCGGCCGATGCGCTGCACTCGATTGCCGGCCACCGCCGCCAGCAGGTGTGGGAGGCGGCCGCCCGCGTGCGTGCGCCTGCGCTGCTGCGCGAAGCACCGATTCACGAAGAACAGCTCTTGCTCCCCGCCGCGCCGGAAGGCGAAGAAATCTTGTTCGACTATTCCGCCACCAGCCTTACGCTGCGGCGCCACCCGCTGGCGCTGCTGCGCGAAAAGTTAAAGCGCATGCGCATCAAAAGCGCGCAGGAACTCAATGCATTGTCACACGGCGCTTACGCCGCAGGCTGCGGCATTGTCACCGTGCGCCAGCAACCGCAAACCGCCAAAGGCACCATCTTTGTCACGCTGGAAGATGAAACCGGCCCGGTCAATGTGATTGTGTGGAAGCATGTGCGCGAACATCAACGTGATGCACTGCTGCGCGCCCGCCTACTCGCCGTGCACGGCATTTGGCAGCGCGATGAAGACAGCGGCGGGCAGGTGTGTCACCTCGTAGCTGGGCGGCTGACTGACCTGACGCCGATGCTGGGGCGCTTGGCGCAGCTCAGCAATAAGAGCAGAGATTTTCATTAATTTTTACTATGCTCTACGCAATATTCATGCAGGTTTTGAGGCAAAAATGGCCCAAAACCCGCATGGATATTGCGTACAGGCAAACAAAAACCCGCAAGAACATGAATTCTTGCGGGTTTCTGAGGCACACCTTGGTGCCGCTGGCCGGAATCGAACTGGCGACCTTCGCATTACGAATGCGCTGCTCTACCAACTGAGCTACAGCGGCAAATTAGCCAGCGATTATAAATGATTATTCTGCCTGGGCCGGCTCAGCAGGTTTGGCGGGCTTGACTGCTCCCGGCCGTTTGCGAAACAAGCGGCCAATCATCTTCTCCAGATCATCCACGTAGGTGAACACCACAGGAATCACCAGCAGGCTCAAAAACGTGGAGGTGATGAGCCCGCCAATCACCGCCCACGCCATCGGCGAGCGGAACGAGGGATCGGCAGCGCCCCAGCCAATGGCAATCGGCAGCATGCCCGCGCCCATGGCGATGGTGGTCATGACAATCGGGCGGGCACGCTTGTGGCATGCATCCAGCAGCGCGTCCCAGCGGGACATACCGTGATCACGGCGCGCAACGATGGCGTATTCCACCAGCAAAATCGAGTTCTTGGTCGCTACGCCCATCAGCATGATCAACCCGATCAGTGAGGGCATTGAGAAACTCTTGTTGGCCAGCAGCAGCGCAACAAACGCACCGCCCAAAGACAACGGCAGTGCCGCCAAAATCGTGGCCGGCTGCAGCACATCTTTGAACAGCAGCACCAGCACCACGTAAATGCACAGCACGCCGGTGAGCATTGCGAGGCCAAAGCTGGTAAACAGTTCGGCCATCACTTCTGCGTCGCCCAGTTCACGCTGCGCAACGCCGGCCGGCAAGTTTTTGATGCTTGGAAGCTCCGCCACCTTTTTGGTCATTTCGCCCAGCGGCACGCCCGAAAGTTCAATATCAAACTGAATATTGCGGGCACGGTTGAAGCGGTCGATCACCGCCGGGCCGCTACTCATTTCCAGCGTTGCTACCTGGCCGAGCATCACCGGGCCTTTTGCACCGGGTACGGCAAGCCGCTCCAGCACGTTTAAGTCTTGCCGCGCGGCAGTGTCCAACTTCACAACAATCGGCACCTGCCGCTCCGACAAGTTGAGCTTGGCCAGCGAAACATCGTAGTCGCCGCTGGTCGCCACACGCAGCGTTTCGCCAATTGAAGCAGTGGTTACGCCCAGATCCGCGGCGCGCGCAAAATCAGGGCGTACCGCAATTTCTGGGCGGACCAACGCGGCGCTGGAGCTAATGCTGCCCAGGCCGGGAATGGTGCGTAGATCGCGCTCCACCGCGCTCGCAGCTGTGGCCAGCGCCTGCGGATCATCGCCTGTCAGCACCAGCACATATTTTTCGCCGGACCCGCCCAGGCCAACATTGCTGCGCACGCCGGGCAGCTCGGCCAGTGCCTTGCGAATATCGTTTTCAATCGGCTGCTTCTTGGGTCGCTCGCCGCGTTCAGTCAGCAGCACTGTCAGCGTTGCCTTGCGCGCTTCAGGGGCGCCACCAGCCGCAAACGGATCGGAGCCTGCCGCGCCGCCGCCGATGGTGGTGTAGACCGACCTTACGTTGGGCACAGCAGACACCAGTTTGCGTGCATGTTCAGCAGCCGCCATGGTTTGCGCCAGCGTGCTGCCGGGCGGTAGCTCAAGCCTCACCTGCG
>JBOFGW010000095.1:0-6793 GCA_051649325.1 Burkholderiaceae bacterium
TGCGCGTAGGTGTCGCGCTGGTTTCTGTCACGCGCGTAGAGCACGCCATGCCGCTCCATGTTCAGCCCTGCGCGCTCTTTGCTCAGGCCGTGCAGCTTGCGCTTTGCCAGCCAGAGTTTGATTTGCAGGATCACGATGCAAGCCTTTCTGCTGCGTACATGACGCCCCACGCGGTCAGGACAAACAGAACGGCGTAGTACGCCGCTTCCATCCAGTGGGTGCGAATCCAGGTGCGCCAGCCAGTCACGATGAGGCCGCCGGGCTTGCCGGCTGGCGCGGGCGTCCAAGCCCGGCGGATTTCTTGCTGACGTTCGTTGTCAAGACGGGGCATGTCTACTCTTTCCAAAGCTCATAGTGTGTTTTCATAAACGCAATCGCCGCTGCATACTCTTTTTCATGCGCGGAACCACCATGCGTCTGTTGAACTTTTTGAGAAAATTCGTCAGCAGACCCAAAAAAGCAGCCAGTTTGTATGAAAAACCCGCTATCAGTCATAAACCCAACTAGATAATCTTCCCGAGAGCCAATCGGGCTAATCTGAAAAATAGGGCGCTGGCCAACCAGCTTTTTGTCACCCAGATTCGCGCCACCCAGGTACGCGCCATCCAGATTCGCGCCACCCAGGTACGCGCCATCCAGATTCGCGCCACGCAGGTTCGCGCCATCCAGGTTCGCGCCATCCAGGTTCGCGCCAGACTTCATCGCAGCTTCAAGCGCGTGCCTAGCCGCTAAGCCACTTTGGCTTTCGGTTAGTTCAGCCTCGAACAAAACGGAGCCATTGATATGTTTGATTTGGTATTTCATGGCTTCTCCACCAACTGTTCGCACGCATGGTCAATCAGCAGCTTGGCGAGCGGCGTTGTCTTGCCGGCTGTATACGCGGCAATGATCAGCTCGCCGAGCGCTTGCTCAAAGGTGTCGCCAAACGATTCAACCTTTGCCCAGTCTTTGACGCTGAGGTTGTTGAGCGCTTCGCCAATGGCGTGCAGCGCGTCTTTGTCGCCCTCAATGCAGCGGTCGTGCGCGGCGTCAAGCGCTTCTTGGTGACCGTCGCTTTCTTCCGGCGGCTCAAGGTAGGCGCGCTCAAGGATGGACATGGCGCGCTGGTTGTGGGAGTGGACTTCTGTGTCTGCAAACATCGCGGTCACTCCCATGCTGCGGCCAGGCGTGTGCCGTGCGCTATGGCAAGGTTGAGCCGAGCAAACGCTTTTTGTTCTGCTGCGGTTTTTGGCTCGAAGCGACCGTAGACCAGCGTGCAGTCTTGCAGCAGGTATTCGGTGAACGCCTGCGAGATTTTTTCCAGCGCGTCTACCAAGTCTTGCTCGGTGACGCGTTCGGTGACCTTGATGAAGCGCTCTTGGTCTTCGCGGGTGACGATTGGTTCTGGCATGGTGTCCTCGGTTTTGTGAACGCAATCAAACTTTAGGCGGCTAAACATCCATTGTCAAGCCCGCTTAATAATTTATTTTTGAATTGGGTTGTTTTTTTACGGCAAGCAAGCTAAAGTTTGTGCATGGACACTCAAACTGCAATCAATCATCCAAGCGTTGGCGGTGCCGCAGAAGTTGCGCGCGATCTTGAGATTACACAGTCTGCCGTTAGCCAATGGCTAGACGATGACGTGATACCGCCGGCCCGCCTAAAGTATTTCAAGCTGCGTTACCCAGAGGTGCCGTGGGATCAATACGCGCCCGGCCAAAACCCGCGCAAACCGCAAAAAGTGGCCGCATGAGCGCCGTTTACGACAGTATTGAGCAAGCCCACGCCCATCTGGCGGCTAAGCGCAGGCGTCGCGCGCTGCACGTTGTGCCGGCCGTAGACATTGACGTCGGCAACGCCAGCGATAAACCGAAGTGCATCCAGGGCTGCAAGAACGGCTGCGCGGTGTGCGAGCCAGATTGGCGGCCGGCAGCATGATTACCCACGACGCCCTAATTGCTGCCTCGCAGAACTGCTACGCGGACACGATTGAAGTTCTGAGCGATGCGCAAAAGTGTGCGACGCACAACTTGCCCAAGTCGGTCATCAAAAAGCTTGAGCAAGCCGAACAGAAAATCTCTTGGTATCGCAGCACCCTGCTTCTGCTCACGGCAGACGATCCGAATCAATGGAAGAAGCTGTGATCGTTGACACATCCTTTCGCTACGACCCGGCGCGCTTGCTGGATCACCTGAAACGGCACTTCGGTGTACGGCGTGACAACGAGCTTGCTGCGGCGCTTGGTACAGACCGCGCAGTTATCTCGCGCTTGCGCACCGGTAGGGCTGTATTTGGCCCCGCCTTGCTGCTGCGCGCGCATGAACTGACTGGCATCCCCACCAAAGAGCTGCGCGCGATCCTGGGCGATTCTGGCGCGTTTGGTGCGATCAAATGAATCAGTGTCTCCGCCCCAGCTTGTGCCACGGCACCCTCCCCGGCTGGGGTCTTGCGCTGCCCTGGGCGTTGCGCCTGGGGCAGCTTTTTTCTTTGCTTTGGAGCACGCGGTTTTGAATCACTACCCGTTTCATATCGGCGATTTTCGCGGCGCGACACGGCATTTAACGACCGTTGAACGGGCGTTGTACCGCGAGCTGATTGACATGTACTACGACACTGAACGTCCGTTGCCGAGCGATGACTTGCAGATGCTTGAGCGCAAGCTTTTGTGCAGAGCTGATGAAGAAAAAGCTGCGCTCAAGGCTGTTCTCGCTGAATTCTTTGTCCTTCAAGATGACGGATACCACAACGAGCGATGCGACGCAGAAATAACCCTATTTAAGGCGAAGTCAGGCATGCATTGGGCCGCCAAGCTTTCGAAGGCTCAACGGGCTTCGATCCAATCCATGAGAGACGCCAGAAAAGCATCGGCGACACCTAGGTGGCTCACAAAACAAGACCTCGCTGAAATTGCTGCGATCTACGCCGAGGCCGCGATGTTGACGGCCAGCACTGGCCAGCCTCACGAGGTTGATCACATCGTTCCGTTGCGCTCAAAACTGGTGTGCGGGCTGCATGTTGCTTGGAATTTGCAGGTTCTTCCGGCGATCAAGAACCGCCAGAAGTCGAATTTTTTTGAGGTTGCGTGATGCACTACTACAAACGCAATCTCGGCGACTATGCCAAAAAGGCAGGACGCCTGTCCATGCTTCAGCACGGTTCGTACACGCTTTTGATCGATTCGTGCTATGACCGTGAACAATTTCCTACGCTTGAAGAAGCGATTGAGTGGACTTGGGCCTCTACTACTGAGGAAATAGAGGCCGTGAAGTTTGTATTAAGCCGATTTTTTGTGCTTGAAAACGGTATTTATGTGCAAAAACGCATACAAGAAGAGATAGCCGAGTTCAACGCAAAGTCTGCAACAAACAAACGAATCGCAGATGAAAGATATGCGAAACGTAATGAAAAATCTACGAAACGTACACGTGACGGTAACGGTTGGTTACCTAACCAAGAACCAAGAACCAAGAACCAAGAACCAATAGTAGATGCATCGTCTGCGCCGATGCCTGCACCAAAACCGGTGAAACCGGATCGAGGCAAGAGGCTTTCTGAAAACTGGGTTTTACCGAAAAACCTCGGAGAGTGGGCGTTGCAAAACCAACCTTCGTGGACGGCTGCGCATGTGCGAGAAATTGCCGACAAGTTCCGCGATTTCTGGATTGCGCAGCCGGGTGCCAAAGGCTGCAAGCTGGACTGGGCGGCGACTTGGCGCAACTGGGTGCGCAACGAAAAGCCGTTGCTCAACGGCTCAGGCCGGCCAGGGCTCGCAGCGAATCACCACGGGGTCGAGATATGATCGACGGGATGCAAGTGCTGCTGGCTGTGCGCACACAGGGCAGGCTCAAGACCGACATGGTGACGGTGCATCTGTGCGCGAGCGAGCCGACCGAATGCGCTATGTACCGCACGGGCAAGTGGGCGGAGCCGGATCTGTGGATCGCGCCAGCCGTGAATCTGGCCACGCTGGATGTGCGTGCGCTGTTTGGCCTGGCGGTGTTTTTGCGCGGCAGTTATGACCGCGTGTTTGCGTTTGCGGATCGCGCTCTGGCGGTTGGCCGTCCGCGGCAGCTTCACATGTTGCCGCTTGATCGCCCGGCCGATGACTCGTGCTGCTGGGTTGCTGACGGGGGAAATGGCAAATGGCTGTGATACTTGATCACGACATTGATTTTTCGGAATATCTGCAGGAGACCGCACCGCAGGCCAAAGTGCATAGCGCGGGCAACTACGCCAGCGAAGTGATCAGCGAGTTTGCGTTCAAGGAATCATTTGCCGGGGCCGGTCTGGCGCTGCGTGGCGCGCGCGAATTGCTGCGCTTGCTGACTGGCGAGGTCACGCTGTGGGCCGGCATCAACAGCCACGGCAAGAGCCGAATTTTGAGCCAGATGACGCTTGGCCTGTGCGCGCAGGGTTATAAGTGCTGCGCGACCAACTTTGAATCGGCCCCCAAGAAAACGCTGGCCGGAATGGCGCGCCAAGCGACGTGCAAATCATTTCCGACGCCGGCCGATGTGCATGGCTTCATGGCGTGGTGCGAGGGCAAGCTGTGGGTGTTTGATCACGTAGGCCGCGTGCGCCAAGAATTGCTGTACGCCGTGATCCGTTACTGCCGTGACAGGCTGAACGTAACCCACTTTGTGATCGACAACCTGCAGATGGTGGTGGCCGGCGAGGATGACTACAACGCGCAGAAAGAGTTTGTGCAGGCGCTCAAGGCGATAGCGATTGAGCTTGAGATGCACATTCACCTCGTGCATCACGTGCGCAAAAGTGACAGCGAAGACCGCATGCCCGGCAAGTTCGACATCCGCGGTGCAGGCTCCATTGTGGACATGGTGGACAACGCGTTTATCATGTGGCGCAACAAAGCCAAAGAGCGCGTCAAGGACACCGACAAGTGGGATGACAAAGAGCCTGACGCCAAGCTGGCAATCGTGAAGAACCGCGAGAACGGCCACGAGAAAACATTTCGACTGTGGTTTGACCCGGTGAGCACGCAGTACTTGCGCGACATGACGCGCGCACCCATCGATTTGATGACAACGACCGACTGGTAGCCGCAAGGAGCAAGACCATGAACCGACAACGCAAAGCAGGTTTGCTTGAACAGGCGGCAGCGATGGCCAATGAGAAGGCGCGCGACAACGGCGGGCGCGGTAACCCTGCGCTTGGCCCGGCTTATCTGACCGCAGCCAATGCGGTAGCGGCTGGCCGCCCGGTGCCCAAGTACGCCGAGGACTTCATCAAGCAGAACGGCGGCAAGCTGTGAACGATGACGACAACGATCCGCTGGATGCGGCAACCGGAATTTTGGCGGCAATAGCGATAGTTGGCTTGGCGCTGATTGTTGCGCTGGCGCTTTTACATGCGTGTGCGGGGTGATATGGGTGAACTAGCGGAAATGGTGGAAAGCGTGTCTGAGCACCAAGAGTACGTGCCGGACGATTCAATCGCGGCCAGCACGGCTTTTATGGCGATCAAGCCGCAAGTGCTCAGTCTTGAGCGCGCAATGGCCAAGAATGCTTGGGGCGATGTGAAGCAGATTGCACATGCGCTGGCGTTGCAGGCACAGCAGCTTGAGACGTTGGCACTGCTGATTGACGGACGCCGCAGGGCGTGAGGCATGGCATGCAAAGACTGCACAACACCCGGCTTCTACGACCTGACCTGTCTTGCGTGCTGCGTGCGGCTGGTGGAGTCTACGCGGCCAAGCAAAGTGCGTGCTTCGGCAATGCTGCATTTGATCAGCATTACACCGGAAGCGCCCAAGCGCGAGGAAATATTGGAGCGACTCAATGCTGATGCTCGCGTGTGATCCGGGGTTGACAGGCGCAATCTGCCTGCTGTCGCAGCGTGAGGGGGCGGTGCTTGAATGCGCTGATCTGCCAACGTGCAGCAACGGGCAGGCCAGTGGCAGCATGAAGCGATGGATTGACGCTGGCGCGCTTAAGTTCATGCTGAGTGAATGGTCAATCCGTCATCGTTTTGCCGAGAACGGCGTTCACGGATGCGTTGAGGTTCCCATCCCGATGCCCAGCCTGCCGGCGCAAACCATCGGATCGCAGTTTGAGACCTTTGGCGTGGTGCGCACGTTGTTGCACATCAAGTGCCAGGGCTATGTGCATTACATCCGCCCGAACGATTGGAAGAAGCACTACGCGCTCAAGCGGGACAAGGATGAATCGATTGAAACGGCGCTGCGGCTGTACGCCGGGGCTAAGCAATACCTTGCCCGCAAGAAAGACCATAACCGTGCCGAAGCTATTTTGCTGGGGCATTACGCGCTGGGTATGCTGTCGTGACCGAGCTGATTGCCCGCTCACCCAAGGAAGCGCACGCCGCGGTGCAAGATATTTGGGCCGAAGCCAAGGCGCTGACATTGCAGGGTCGCGCGGTGCGCTTGGTGGTGGCTGAGCAGGGTGATGATCGGTCGTTGGCGCAGCACAAGCGTTACTGGGCGATCTTGACCGAAATTGCAGAGAAAGCCAAGGCAAGCGGGGCTGTGGCCTCGCCCGAGGGCTGGCATTGGTACATGAAACAAAAGTTTTTGGGCTACACGTTTGAGAAAGTTAAACTGCCGTTTGCCAAGCGCACATCGGTGCGCCGCACGCTTAAGTCAACCACGGCCCTGTCGGTCAAGGCGTTCAGTGAGTACATGGAAAAGGTGGAGGCCCACGCGGCAACAGACTTTGGAGTTGTATTTGAAAAATAACCACTCAATATCCATGCGCTTTTCCAAGCACTATTGCCTGAAAACCTGCATGGATAGTGCGTAACAAATCAGTTATCCGGAAATTCCGGAGAGGTGAAA
>JBOFGW010000096.1:0-7957 GCA_051649325.1 Burkholderiaceae bacterium
ATGGTCGATCTTGCGCGCCGTAACCACTGGCATTGGGACGCGATTCTGGGCGCAGAAATCGCGCGCGATTACAAGCCGAAACTCTCGGTGTATCAAGCCGCTGCCGATGCGTTTGATCTGCCGCGCGACCAAGTGATGATGGTGGCCGCACATTCATCAGATCTAGCCGCTGCCGCGCAGGCTGGGCTGCGCACGGGGTTCATCAGCCGGGCGAATGAGCACGGACCTGGGCGCGGAGAAACCACGCCCTCAGTGCCGGTGGACATGCACGCCCCAGATTTGGGTAGTCTCGCCGCGCAATTGCTGCGTTAAGATTGACTCACTGCGGGTGTAGTTCAATGGTAGAACGGCAGCTTCCCAAGCTTCATACGGTGAGCGGGGAATTCGAGCACCGCCGGTGCGAGCCTGCGAACGACACACGCGATGCAAACGCGTGTGGCTCCCGGGTTCGACTGACTAAGATTTGATTTTGAGTTTTTTTGTATTTTTGCGGGTGTAGTTCAATGGTAGAACGGCAGCTTCCCAAGCTTCATACGAGGGTTCGATTCCCTTCACCCGCTCCAGTTTCTTTTTTGATGTTTCCAGATGCGTATTGAAATCAACGGCGAACAGCGCTTTCTTCTGAACCCCACCAATGTGGCACAACTGCTGGATGTTCTTGGCCACACCGGCAAACGGATTGCGGTCGAGCGCAACGGCGAAATCGTGCCCAAAGGCTTGCACGCTAGCACCATGCTCAGTGAAGGCGACAAGCTTGAAGTCGTCGTCGCAGTCGGAGGCGGCTAGGTGGCCGACGTTGTGCCCGAATTTTCGCCAGACGTGTTCACCGTCGGCAAACGGCAGTTTGGCTCGCGCCTCTTGGTAGGCACCGGCAAATACAAAGACTTTGCGCAAACCCGCGCTGCGATGGATGCGGCGGGCTGCGAGATCGTCACCGTAGCGATCCGGCGCGTGAACATCGGGCAAGATGCCAAAAGCGAATCGCTGCTGGATTTTCTGCCACCTTCGCAATTTACGTATCTACCCAACAGCGCCGGCTGCTACACGGCGGAGGATGCCGTGCGCACGCTGCGCCTGGCGCGCGAGCTGCTGGACGGTCACACGCTCACCAAGCTTGAGGTGCTGGGCGATCCCAACAACCTGTACCCCAACATGGCAGAAACCATCAAGGCCGCAGAGACCTTGGTGAAAGAAGGTTTTGAGGTGATGGTGTATTGCAGCGACGATCCCATCCAGGCCAAAGTGCTGGAAGAAATTGGCTGCGTCGCCGTCATGCCGCTGGCAAGTTTGATCGGCTCGGGCATGGGCATTTTGAACCCGTGGAACCTGCAGCTCATCCTTGAAAAAGCCACCGTGCCGGTGATTGTGGATGCCGGTGTGGGCACCGCAAGCGATGCAGCCATTGCCATGGAACTAGGCTGCGCCGGGGTGCTGATGAACACCGCCATCGCGCAAGCGCAAGACCCCGTGCGCATGGCCCGCGCGATGAAGCTGGGTGTTGAAGCCGGCCGCCTCGCCTACCTTGCGGGCCGCATGCCTAAGAAGCTTTACAGCGCAGCGCCATCGTCACCTACGCAGGGTGTGATTGGCAGTTCTAAAACATAGATACGCAATATCCATAAGGGTTTTGAGCCATTTTTGCTCCAAAACCCGCATGGATATTGCGTAGTGGCATTCTAAACCTGCATTTTCATGACCAAAGTCATCGTCTCCACCGCCCCGCACACAGAAGACGGCAAGCCGCTGCGCAACTGGGGTCACATCAAAAGTTTTGTGCACCGGGCCAGCCGCTTCTCGCCGCAGCAGCGCGATGCGCATGCGCGCTTGCTGCCGGTGTGGGGCGTGCCGTTTGCGCCGCAGGTCACGGACTTTGCGCGGGTGTTTGGCCGCGCCGCGCCGCTGGTGCTGGAGATCGGTTGCGGCATGGGGGAGACCACCGCCGCGCTTGCGCACAGCCGGCCGGACGTGAACTACCTCGGCATCGAGGTCTACAACGCCGGCGTGGGCGCGCTGCTGAAGCGCATCGAAGACATGCAGCTTGAAAGCTTGCGCGTGATGCAGTTTGACGCGGTAGAAGTCGTGCGCGACATGCTTGCGGACGGCATGCTTGCCGGCTGCCACATTTACTTTCCCGACCCCTGGCCCAAAGCGCGGCACCACAAGCGCCGCCTGGTGCAGCCGTGGTTTATCGAACTGCTCGCGCAAAAAATCGCACCCGGCGGCTATCTGCATTGCGCGACTGATGTGGACGACTACGCGCAGCAAATGCTAGAGGTGCTAAGTGGCGAGCCGCGGTTGCAGAACACAGTAGAAGGCTTTGCGCCGCGCAAAAATCCGCTGTTTGAGCGGCCGGTGACCAAGTTTGAAAATCGTGGGGTCAAGCTGGGGCATGGGGTTTGGGATGTGGTGTTTGTGCGGCGACGGTGATGGCATCCGCTGGCTTTGTCTGGCAAAAAAATAATCCAAAGCACGCAAACCTACGAGCGCAACTCTAGTGCCGGATGCTTGGGTTTGCGTACGGTAGCCACGCGTACGAAACCCTTGCGCATGTACCAGGCAAGCGGCCAATCATCTTCATCCGCGCCCACAATGAGAAAGTCGGAGTCTTGCGTAACCGCGAGCGACTGGGCAGCGGCAAGCAATAGATTGCCGTAACCGTGCCCTCGATATTCGGGAAATACATCAACATCTTGCAACCGCATGTATCGCTTGCTCGCGTGCTCAAAGATGTAGCGGCCGATTGCACCGATCTCTGCGCCGCCGGTGCGCAAGAAGTACCACCGAATCGGATGCAGCTTGGCAGATGCTCGCATGTGCGCAACCATCTGAGCGGCTCCTAGCGCAGTTACCCCAAAACCTTCCTCGATGCGAATGCGCGCTTGGGTGTAGCGCTGCCACGCAGCGTCATCAGCGATTTCGATGAATTGCGCGTTCTGTACAGTTTGCGCTGCTGGCGTGGTCTGCCACACCAGCAGTGCTCTGTTTTCTGTTCCTTGGGGCATCTCAACAACGGAGCCGAAGAGAAGCTTTTCTGACTGCAAGGCGGCGTGCGCCGCATCATTGAGATCTAGGTCTGTCTGTTCAGTCATTACGCCGCCGCTGCCTCCGGCAAGCTTTCTTAGATCGTTGCAGATCATGGTCGGCAGCAAGCCGCAAAACGCTTACTGTCGATCCCCGCTTGCGCGGGGCCCCTCGCCAGGTGCGTTATGCGGCTTTCTTCAGTTCCGCATCGCGCAACTCTCTGCGCAAAATCTTGCCCACATTAGTCTTAGGCAGCTCTTCGCGGAACTCGATGAACTTGGGTTTTTTGTAGCCAGTGAGTTCTTTTTCGCACCAGTCGCGCAGGTCTTTCTCTGTGATCTTTTGGTCTTTTTTGACGACGAAGGCTTTGACCGCTTCGCCGCTGCTCTTGTCAGGCACGCCGATCACGGCGCATTCGAGCACGCCGGGGTGGCTGGCGATGACGCCTTCTACTTCGTTGGGGTAAACATTAAAGCCGCTCACGAGCACCATATCTTTTTTGCGGTCAACGATGGTGATGAAGCCGGCTGCGTCCATGATGCCGACATCGCCGCTTTTAAAGAAACCGTCTTTGGTCATGACCTTGGCGGTTTCGTCGGGGCGGTTCCAGTAGCCGGCCATCACACTCGCGCCGCGGATGGCAATCTCGCCGCGCTCGCCGAGTGGCACGGGTTTTTCATCGTCGTCCAGAATCGTAATTTCCACGCCGGGAAGCGGCAGGCCGATGGTGCCGGTGTATTTGTCGCTGTCAGTCGGGTTGCAGGTCACGCCGGAAGAGGTTTCAGACAAACCATAGCCTTCCACAATCGGGCAGCCGGTGACTTGCAGCCACTTTTTGGCCACGGCTTCTTGCACCTGCATACCGCCGCCGTTACTGATGCGCAGGCCAGAGAAATCCAGCTTGGCAAAATCGGCGTTGTTGGCCAGTGCGTTGAACAGTGTGTTGACCGCGGGGAACACGTTGAACTGCACGCCGGTCAGCGTTTTGATCAGCGTGGGCAGATCGCGCGGGTTGGGAATGAGAATGTTGTAGCCGCCAGACCGCATTGCCAGCAGAACACAGGTCACCAGCGCAAACACGTGGTACATCGGCAGCGCGCACACAAACGTGGGCTGGTCGATCTTGCCTTTTTTGTGTAGACCGGGCTGCATCCACGCTTCTGAGGCGAGCAGGTTGGCAATCAAGGTTTTGTGCATCAAGATCGCGCCTTTGGATACGCCGGTGGTACCGCCGGTGTACTGCAAAATTGCCACGTCGTTATGGCCGACCGCGCTTTTGACCATCTGTTTGCCGGTGCCAGCGGCCAGCGCATCGGGAAAGCTCAGCACTTTTACGTTGCCGGATAGCGAGTAGGGCGGCACCATTTTTTTGACGCGCTTGACCACAAAGTTGACGATCATGCCTTTGGCACCGCCCAGCATGTCGCCCATGCGCGCCATCACCACGGTTTTGCATAGCGTCTTGTCTACCACCGCGGCCAGCGTGGCGGCAAAATTTTCCAGAATCACAATCGCTTTGGCGCCACTGTCGTTGAGCTGGTGCTCCAGCTCGCGCGGCGTGTACAGCGGGTTGACGTTCACCACCACAAACCCGGCGCGCATGATGCCGGCCAGCGCAATCGGGTACTGCAGCACGTTAGGCATCATGATGGCAATGCGGTCGCCGCGCTGAAAACCCAGGCTCTGAAAATACGCGCCGAGTTTTTGGCTGGCGACATCTACCTCGCCAAAGGTCATGTGCTTGCCCATGCATTCATATGCGGGCTTGGCGGCGTATTTGGTGAACGCCTCGTCCATCAGCTGCACCAATGATTGGTACTGGTTGATGTCCACGTTCTCAGGCACGCCCTTGGGGTAGCTCTTGAGCCAAAATTTGTCCATGGGGTTGTCTCCTCTGCGTGTTTTTGTGTGAGTGGTGCGCGTGGCGCGCAGGTGCGAAAGTGTGGCAGAAGGCGGTACGCGGTACAAGCGTGTCAAAGGGGCAGTGGCTGTTTTTCTGGGTTGTTTTCAAAAGCAGTCTACGAAATATCCATGCGGGTTTTGAGGCAAAAATGCCACAAAACCCGCATGAATACTGCGTAGAAGAGGTTGAGATTACTGCGAAAGCAGCGTTTTCAACGCCTGCGCGTGCGGCCCAAACGCATACGCGTCCATGCCCAGGCAGCCGTGGGTAGCACCTTCGTACAGGCGCACGCCTACGGGCGCATTTGCCCGTGGACTGCCAGCCGCGCCAGCAGCCACATAAAACGGCAGCCAGTGCTCATCGGTGGGGTGGGCCTGTTCAGCCAGCGGCGCTTCTTTGCGATAGTGCGCCAGGGCGTGCCAATTGCCGGCGGCCACAGCATCCGCCACCCAAGTGCGAAAGGCCAGGCACCACGGCTCTTCAGGCGCGTCTTGTGGGCGCATGCCGTCCGCGCCAAACACTTCGCGCAGGTTGTGCACCACACCGCCCGTGCCCAGCACCAGCACACCTTCACCCGGCAACGCGGCCAACATGCGTCCCAGTGCAATCTGCATCACCGGTGCCATGTGGGGCGAAAGCGCGATAGGCAGCACCGGCACGTCGGCATCGGCAAACATATTCATCAGCGGCACCCACGCGCCGTGGTCCAGCCCTTCGGTATCAGAGAACGCGTGCGCAACGCCGGCTTCTTCCATCATGCGGTGCACGTGCAGCGCCAGATCGGGCGCGCCCGGCGCGTCATAGCGCAGCTTGTAGAGGTCAGCCGGAAAGCCAGCAAAGTCATGAATCGCCGGATGCCGCGCCGCGCGAAAAATCACCGGCGTCCGCCCGGCGGTGTGTGGCGAAAACACAATGATCGCGCGCGGTTTGCCGATGTGCTGCGTGATGGTCTTGCCAAGCTTGGCCCAGAAGGCACCTGTCGCGCCGGGCGCGAGCGCGAGCGTGGGCGCGCCGTGGGAGACGAAAATGGGTGGGTACGAATTGATCGCTGGCATGATGCGCACGTTGAGTAGGGCCGTGCGATGATGTTAACCACACCGCGCTACGCATGCTTGGCGTGGATTCATGCAGATTAGAGAGACAGAAAGAAGGTGGCCATAATGAAACTGAAGTATTTGTTGTGCCTGCTCGCGGTTTTCAGCATGCTTGCCTTGCCGCTACCAGCTAGCGCGCAGGACAAAGTGGTTTATCACATCGACGATGCCGCGCTGCAAGCCACCAAAGGCCTGCGCAACATCAAGAACCACCTGGATACAGACCCGTCCGCGCAGATCACTGTAATCACGCATGCGCAGGGCGTGGATTTGTTAATGGACGGCGCGCAGGACAAAGGCGGCTATCCGTATCAACTGCTCGTGGCAGATCTGGTCAAGCGCGGTGTGAAGTTTGAAATCTGCGAAATCACATTGAAAAACCGCAACTTGAAGCGTGAGCAATTCATCAGCGAGGCGAGCTTTACGCCTTCGGGTGTGGTGCGGATTGCACAGTTGCAGTCAAAAGAGCGCGCGGCATACATCAAACCTTGAGCGGGCAAGGCCGATGACAGATTGACAATTTTTGGCGCTAAAAGACCACAAAAGACAAAAGGCGCCGGAAGGCGCCTTTTGCGGGTGATCTGTTCGTATGCTTACATCAGGAGCGCTGCGCCGCCGGCACCACCGCCAACTAAGCTGAGTTGCAGCATGGAAAGCTCGACTTTTGCTGGGTTCGCAGCGGTTTCGGCAGTTTGAACTTCAACTTGAACGGTGGTTTGGCTTGCTGCTTGCATGGTAGTTCTCCTGAACGGGGTAGTGGGCGAGAGTTAAGTTTCAGTTGGGTGTTACAAAATTGTCACTAATCACTAAAACATGGCATATTGTGACGGTGTTTGTTTTGCTTTGTGTATTACCTTTTAAGCACCCGGCTTCAGGCGGTTTATGTTGAGCACCCAAGAACAACCATCGAACCATTCTGGCGGGATGTCTGCAGAAGAGTTGCTGGGTAAATTGCGAGCCGAGGTTGTCAAACCAGATGCGACTAGCGCGCAACGGATCGACAGTTATCTTCTAACGCTGAACCAGCTCCAGAACGTGAGTGCGGTGTCACGCACAGAGTGCTTGCTTGCTGCGGCCCAATTCTTTTATCTGAGTGGCAATGTAACTAAAGGGCTTGCGCCTTCCGCTGACGCTGTAACTCATGCTCGTGCTGGCGAAGCGAAACCTTTGCTGCGTAAGGCGCTGACATTTCACGGTGTTCTGCAAAACGACAGCGGAAATTTCCCAGTCGCGATCGAGTCTCTGAGTGAAGCACTGGAGCTGGCGATCGAGCTGAACGATAAGCCGGGTGAGTTGGCTGTATGGACAAACATCGGCTTAGGGCTGATGTATGCAGCACAGTATGAAGAATCCATTGAATGTTCGGAAAGAGCGCTGGCAGTGGCGCGCAGTGAACCGAGCTTGGCGCAGTTTTGTACAGCGTCGCTTTGCAATATTGCTCTAGCTGCACTGCATCGAGAAGATCTTGCCAGGGGCCTGAAGGCTGCGAAAGCTGGAGTGGACGGGTCATCCGACCCAGTGAATGCTAGCGAAGCGTTTATACGTGTTCAAACTGAAGCAGTGTATTCACGCCTTTTGCTCGAAGTCGATAGCTTGGTGAAGGCCAAAGAGCGCTGTGAGCTGGCCAAGAAGTTTGCGAAGCAATCGGGTTCGGAGCGCGCAGAACTGTCTGCTGCCATTGCTGAAGGTTTGTATGAAGTGCATGCCGGGCTCCGAGATGTAGGCCTTTCGCGGCTGGAAAAGGCTTTGGACAGAGCGCGAGGTATCAAAGGCATCCTGCGCGATGTGCTTGTGTCTGTAGTCAAAGGCTACGAAGCCGCCGGCGAGCCCGAGAAAGCGTTGAGTTATCTGCGCGAACTCATGCTGCACACGCGGCAAGCCCAGCAAGAAAACGTCCTCTACCACCACCGATTGCACCTGGAGCGCCTGGAGGACGAAG
>JBOFGW010000097.1:0-9022 GCA_051649325.1 Burkholderiaceae bacterium
CGCCCGTGTGCTAGTGCCCTTAGTGCCTTTAATCGTGCCCACAACGCCCGTGCCACCCAGCCCGCGGTGGATGGGGATCCCCCAGCGCGTTAGGTTTTCGGCCACTACGTCAGCGGTGCGAAACTCCTCGTAGGACAGTTCAGGGTGGGCGTGCAGGTCGTGGCGAATGGCGGTGACGTTGGCCGCATCGGCCAAGATCGATTCAATCAGTTGCATAGTCAGATGCTCCAAACTATCAACCTGACAATTTCAGAGGTAGCAATTGCCAAGGTTTCAAATCACCGAGTGTAACGCGCACCTTGCTGCTGCAGCGCAAAACTGGCGCTACTTTGGGTGGGGTAATTGGTAGGGTTTTGGCGTGATTCTGCGGGCGAATTCATCCTACACTTAGGTGTATGAATACGCCTTGCAACCCGGCATTAACCCAGAACAGCCAAACGGTGGCATTACTGCGCACGCTTGTGGCTATAGACACGACATCACGCAATTCAAATTTGGGGTTAATTGAGTGGGTGCGCGATCAGCTATCTGCCGTGGGCGTGCGTAGCCGCTTGAGCTACGACGCGGCTGGCGGCAAAGCCAACTTATTTGCGACGGTAGATGAGGGCGCAGCGCCCGGCCTAATTTTGTCTGGCCATACCGATACGGTGCCGGTGGATGGCCAAGCGTGGACGCATGATCCGTTTACATTGACTGAACGTGATGGCCGGCTGTATGCGCGCGGTAGCGCAGATATGAAGGGTTTTATTGCTTGCGTGCTCAATGCCGTGCCCGCACACCTGGCACAGCCCGAAGCGCCGCCGTTTCATCTGGCACTGAGCTATGACGAGGAAGTGGGCTGCTTTGGCGTGCACGGCCTGATCAAAGACATTGCCGAAAGCGGCGCGCGCGTGTCTGGCTGCATTGTGGGCGAGCCATCTTCGATGCAGCCGATCATTGCGCACAAGGGCACGCACCGCTTCCGCTGCTGCGTGCGCGGTAAAGAAGCGCATTCGGCCATGACGCATCAGGGCGTGAATGCCATTCACTACGCCAGCAAGATGATGGTGTTTTTGCAAAGCATGGCTGATGAGATTGCCGCCAGAGAGGCGCGCGATCCTGCGTTTCCGGTGCCGACATCTACCATTACCGTGACGATGATCGATGGCGGCACGGGGCAGAACATCATCCCGCGGCACTGCAATTTTCAGGTGGATGTGCGCACCATGCCCGGTACCTCGTTTGACGACATTCTGGCCCGCGCGCAGGTCTACGCCAAAACGCTGGAGCCTGAAATGCGCGCGGTCTGCCAGGGCAGTGGCATTGCCTTTGATTTTCAGTTTTCCATGCCCGGCTTTGGTGTGGCTGCGGATGATCCGCTGGTGCGCTACGTGGCGCAGCATGCGCGTGCGGCGCAGCGCAGCAAAGTTAGCTTTGGTACCGAGGCAGGCATCTTCACCCAGCAGCGCATTCCCACCGTGGTGATTGGCCCCGGCAATATCGAGCAAGCGCATCAGCCAGATGAATTTGTTGAACTGTCCCAACTGGCGGCGTGCGATGCGTTTTTGGCGCGCGTGCTGGCCAATCCTTTTGAATCGTCGCACATTGTTTGAGTTTGCATCATGAACGCACCTCTCTCCGTTAAGCACATAGGCAACTGGATCAACGGCAGGTCTGCTTCTTCGCACGCTGCTGAGGCGAGCCCGGTCTTTAACCCGGCCACTGGCGAAATCACTGGGCAGGTGAGCGTGGGGCACGCAGAGGACGTGGCGCAGGCGGTGGCTGCCGCGAAAGCGGCGTTTCCAGCCTGGAGCGCCACCACGCCACTGCGCCGTGCGCGCATCATGTTCAAGTTCAAGGAGCTGCTGGAACGCGATGCCAAGATCATCGCCGCGCAAATCACGCGCGAGCACGGCAAGGTGTTTTCAGACGCGATGGGTGAATTCACGCGCGGGCTGGAGGTGGTGGAGTTTGCCTGCGGCGCGCCGCAACTGCTCAAGGGTGAATTTTCAGATCAAGTGGGCGGCGGAATTGACGCGTACAGCTTCCGCCAATCGCTGGGCGTGGTGGCCGGCATCACGCCGTTTAACTTTCCGTTCATGGTGCCGCTGTGGATGATTCCGGTGGCACTCGTGTGCGGCAACACCTTTGTGCTCAAACCCAGTGAGCGCGACCCAAGCTGCTCGCTGCTGATTGCGCAGTTGCTTAAAGAAGCCGGCCTGCCCGATGGCGTGTTTAACGTGGTGCATGGCGGCAAGGTGGCGGTGGATGCGATTTTGCATCACCCCGATGTGCAGGCCGTGAGCTTTGTGGGCTCCACGCCGATTGCGCACTACATCTATTCCACCGGCACCGCGAACGGCAAGCGCGTGCAGGCGCTGGGTGGCGCCAAGAACCACATGGTGGTCATGCCAGATGCTGATTTGAACCAAGCCGTGGATGCGCTCACCGGCGCGGCCTACGGCAGTGCGGGCGAGCGGTGCATGGCGATTTCTGTCGCAGTGGCGGTGGGCGGCATTGCCGATGCGCTGGTGGAAAAGCTCGCAGAAAAAGCGCGCACACTCAAAATCGGCGGTGGCGTGCAGGGCGAAATGCATGAGGCGTTTGATACCGGCATGGACATGGGCCCGCTTGTGACGCGCGAGCATCTGGCCAAGGTCAAAGGTTATGTGGACACGGGTGTGCAAGAAGGGGCCAAGCTGGTAGCGGATGGCAGGGCCAAGCCCGGCGGCATCAAAGAAGAAGGCTTCTTTATGGGCGGGTGCTTGTTTGACCACGTCAAGCCCAGCATGCGCATCTACAAAGAAGAGATCTTTGGCCCGGTGCTGTGTGTGGTGCGTGTAAACACGTTTGAAGAAGCGCTAGAGCTCGTGAACAACCACGAATACGGCAACGGCACGGCGATCTTCACGCGCGATGGCGACGCTGCGCGCGAGTACGTGCAGCGCATTCAGGTGGGCATGGTGGGCGTGAACGTGCCAATTCCGGTGCCGATGAGCTTTCACAGTTTCGGCGGCTGGAAAAAGAGCATCTTCGGCGACCATCATGTGTACGGGCCGGAAGGCATCCGCTTCTACACCAAGGTGAAAGCGGTGATGGAGCGCTGGCCCAGTGGGATCAAAGACGGCGCACAGTTTGTAATGCCGACGATGAAGTAGAGGAAACGCCAATTACTACGTCCGTTCGGCCTGAGCCTGTCGAAGGCCATTTGCGAACGTATGCGAATGCGTTTCGACAGGCTCAACGCGAACGGTTTCGGTAGATAACGTAAGAAAATTTTGGAGAACAACATGACCATCCTTTCCGACCAAGTCCACCTCAAACCGCAAGAGCTGCAAAGCTATTGGATGCCCTTTACCGCCAACCGGCAGTTCAAACAGTCGCCGCGTTTGCTCGCTAAAGCGCAAGGCATGTACTACTGGGACGATCAGGGCCGGCAGATCTTGGATGGCATTGCCGGCCTGTGGTGCAGCAACGTGGGCCATAACCACCCCAAGGTGGTGGAGGCGATTCAAAAGCAGGCGGCAGTGCTGGACTACGCGCCGCCGTTTCAAATGGCCAACCCGCTGCAGTTTGAGTTGGCGAATCGCGTGGCAGAGATTGCGCCGGGCAACCTGAAGAAAGTGTTCTACACCAACAGCGGCAGTGAAAGTGTAGACACCGCGCTCAAAATCGCGATTGCGTACCACCGCGCGCGCGGCGAAGGCGCTCGCACGCGCCTGATCGGCCGTGAGAAGGGCTATCACGGCGTGGGCTTTGGTGGCATCAGCGTAGGCGGCATGGTGGCCAACCGCAAAGTGTTCGGCAGCATGCTCGGCGGCGTCGATCATCTGCCGCACACCTTTAACTTGAAAGAGGCAGCGTTCAGCAAAGGCCAGCCGCAGTGGGGTGGCCATCTGGCGGAGGAGTTGGAGCGTATCGTCGCGCTGCACGATGCATCCACCATCGCTGCGGTCATTGTGGAACCTGTTCAGGGTTCATGCGGCGTGGTCGTGCCGCCGGTGGGTTACTTGCAAAAGCTGCGCGAGATTTGCACCAAGCACGGCATTCTGCTGATTTTTGATGAAGTGATCACCGGCTTTGGCCGCCTGGGCAAACCGTTTGCCGCAGACTTTTTTGGCGTTGAGCCGGATTTGATGACGCTGGCCAAAGGCATCACCGCCGGCACCGTGCCGATGGGCGCCGTGCTCGCCAGCAACGCGATCTACGACACCTTTATGACCGGCCCCGCACACATGGTGGAGTTGTTTCACGGCTACACCTATTCCGGCCACCCGCTGGCTTGCGCCGCAGGCATTGCCGTGCAACAGGTCTACAAAGACGAAGGGCTGTTTGCCCGCGCAGCGGAAATGGCACCGTACTTTGAGCAGGCGCTGCATTCACTCAAAGGCGAGCCGCATGTGATTGATGTGCGCAATCTCGGTCTAATGGGCGGCATTGAGCTGTCACCGCGCGCAGGCTTGCCCACGGCCAAGGCGTTCGAGGTGTTTCTTAAGTGCTATGAGAAGGGGGTGTTGATTCGTACTACGGGCGACATCATTGCGCTCACACCTTCTTTGATTGTGGAGAAGAAACAGATTGATCAGATCGTGGATACGATTCGCGGTGTGTTGAAGACGGTCGAGTAGGCACGCGGCAGTTACTCCCTCTCCCTTGACGGGAGAGGGTAGGGGTGAGGGTGAAAAGCTACGAATTGGGCAGCGCCACGTGCAAAACTTGCCGGGGGTTGCCCGGCGGCAACTCACTTTCTTTGTCTTGCCAAAGAAAGTAAGCAAAGAAAGGCGCGCCCGCTAAGCCGGCCTTCGGCTTCCCAAAGTTGACAGCACAGCCGGCGCGGCCAAAAGAACTCGCTGCGCTCAGACACCTTTTGGCCGAAGCCCGCCGGCTGCACAGCCAACTTTGGCGGCGTAGAGGGCGGTTCGCAGTGCGCGCACCGCGCTTTATTCAAACAAAACCTTAATAACGCTACAGTAAACTCAAAACATAATTGTTGAACAGCCACCGCCATGCATATCCACCTGCCCTTTTCCATGAGTTCCGTCGCTGAGTTTTTTGGGCATTTGGCACTCATTGTGATCGGTATCTTGATCGCACTTGGCGTCGAACACGCGCTTGAAAAACGCAAAAATAAGAAGCTTGCACTTCGGCTTGTTGAGGCTCTGGACAAGGAAATTCTAGAAAATAAGGCTGGGCTGGAACGCACCAAGCAAAGTCTGGCTGGAGTATTCGAAGAGTTTGAAGCGGCTTATTCAGACCTCGGGAATAAATTGAAAGTCGCACGCGAGACGCAGCAACCCACGCTGGAGTTCTCTGATGTTCAAAGTAATTTAACGACACCCGCGCTGAACGTATCGATGTGGGAATCAGCCGTCGCGACAGGTGCTATGAACCATCTCAGTCTTGAAAAAGTCAACCGATACTCGACGTTTTACTTGCGCGCGCGCGACTATGCAGCTTTGCGCAGTCAATTCATAGAACACATGATTGATATGGGACGCGACGTTTTGGAGGACGACAACACAATCTCAGTCGCTGATGCGCAACTTATGCGTTCGGAACTCTATAAGGCCAAGAACTGGATTCGTACTATGAATGGCTTTATTGACGAGTTACACAAAAAAATTCCTACCTAGTTTTCTGCAGAGAACACGCAGCTAGATGTGCTTTTCAAACAAATTGTTTGAAAAATTCCAAGACAACCATGTAAATGTGTCTCAGTTTTCGCTCTGAACACTCAGCGGTCCGTGTCTTGCAGCTCGCATCGTCAACGCGATCAGCGTTGAGCACATCAACGAAACTGCGCCGATCAAAAACGCGCTGGGTACGCCGCGGTGTTCAATCATCCAGCCTGCTGCGGCAGTGCCGATACCGATTCCGCTCACAATAAATGTGGATGACCAGGTAAACGCCTCAGTCGCGTATTTGGGCGGGGCGATGCGCGAGATCAGTAGTGTTTGCGCAGTGAGTGCGGGAGCGATAAGCAGGCCTGAGGCGAGTGCGAGCGCGCCCATGATCCATGGCGAACTTACCAGGCTATGCAGGCCCACCATCGCGGCGAGCAGGGCGAGCGAGCTGGCGAACTGCCGCTCCAGCGGGGTACGCAGATGCAGCCCGCCGTAGAGCAGGCCGCCGGTGGCGCTGCCAATCGAGTTCAGACCGATTAGCACGCCCGCGAGCGCGGCGGCGCCCGCGGTGGTGGCAAAGCCGGCGTAGGTCACTTCCAGCACGCCGAAGGAAAACGCCAGACCGAAGTTGCAGGCAAACACGATGAGCAGGCGCAGATCGGTCAGCGGGCCGAGCAGGTGGCGCTTAGCGAGCGGTTCACGTCGCCAGTATTTGAAGGCCGGCGTTTGCCAGAACACCATTACCGCTACTGCTGCCATGGTCACAGCAAACGCATACGCCCAGGTTGGGCTGGCAAAGGCGAGCAACAGCGCGATGATTGCTGGGCCAATGGTGAAATTGACCTCGATGGCCACTGAGTCGATGGCGTAAGCAGTCTTGCGTTCTAGACCGTCCTCAAAGCGGTATCGCCAGAGTGTGCGCGAAAGCGTATTGATTGGTGTGGTGAATGCGCCGGCGAGCATCGCCAGAGGCACGATCACGCCATAACCCCAACCGAGCACCCCTGCGGCACCGATGCTGGCCAATGCGGCTGGCTGGATGATGCCGGTAACCAAGAGCGGCGCGCGTGGGCCGATGCGATCGATCAGCCGCCCTTGCACCGGCGCAGTCACCGCCATGGCGATAAAGTACGCGCCCACCACGCTGCCGGCCAACGCAAAACTGCCGAGGGCATCGCGCAGGAACATCAGCATGGCAAAGCTCATCATGCCTATAGGCATGCGCGCAATGAGGCTGATCAGAACAATGCGGGTAGTGTCTGGCTGGGCAAAGAAACTGCGGTACTGCGCGACAAAATTTTGCATGCATGCATTATGGCAGCGGCCATGGCGCGGGCGTGTCAGCAGACTATGGGATGGGCGTTGACAAAAGAGCAGTACGCAATATCCATGCGCTTCTTCAGGCAAAAATGGCTGAAAAAGCGCATGAATATTGCGTGCAGCCGTATTAATCATTGCGTGAAGGGGTACCTTGCCGCGCACAAGATGTATACGGTATACATAAGAAAGGTTGGCAGTCCAGGTAGTGCGGTGGCTGCGCCTCGCTTGAGATAACGCCACGTTCGGTAGTGAAATCAACAACATATCGGAGACTTGCACATGAGCGAACAATCCCCCACGCAACACATTAATACATGGCTCGGTGCCTTTGGCGCTGCTATCACCCGCGGCGACGCCGCGGGCGCGGCGCAGATGTTTGATGAAGACTGCTACTGGCGCGACCTGGTGTCATTCACCTGGAACATCAAAACGATGGAAGGCCGGCCGGCGATTCAAAAGATGTTGCAGGCAACTGCGGCCACTGTGAAACCGCAGAACTGGCGCGTCGATGGTGAGGCAACAGAGGCCGGCGGCGTGGCCGAGGCCTGGATTCTGTTTGAAACCGCGGTGGCGCGCTGCAAAGGCCAGATTCGTTTAAAGGGCGACAAATGCTGGACGCTGCTGACCACGATGGTGGAGCTCAAGGGCCATGAAGAAAAAAAACGCGATACGCGCGACAAAGGCGTGGAACACGGCGTGCATCCCGGCCGCAAAAACTGGGCGGAGCGGCGTGCGGAGGAACAAGCGAACCTGGGCGTGACCACGCAGCCGTACTGCGTGATCATCGGCAGCGGGCAAGGCGGCATCGGCCTTGGTGCGCGGCTGAAAAAGCTGGGCGTGCCCACCATCATCGTGGAGAAAAATCCGCGGCCGGGCGATAGCTGGCGCAACCGCTACAAGAGCCTGTGTCTGCATGACCCGGTGTGGTACGACCACATGCCCTACTTGCCGTTTCCAGACGACTGGCCGGTATTCAGCCCGAAAGACAAGATCGGCGATTGGCTGGAGATGTACACCAAAGTGATGGAGCTGAACTACTGGGGCAGCACCGAGTGCAAAAGCGCGCACTTTGATGACGCTAAAGGTGAGTGGCAAGTGACGGTTGAGCGCGGTGGCAAACCGCACATACTGCGGCCCAAGCATCTGGTGCTGGCCACCGGCATGTCTGCAGTGCCGAACATGCCCAAGTATCCCGGCATGGAAAGCTTCAAGGGCATGCAGCATCACTCCAGCAAGCACCCCGGCGGCGACGCGTATGCCGGCAAGAAGTGCGTGGTGATCGGCTCCAACAACTCCGCGCACGACATTTGCGCAGACCTGTGGGAACACGGTGCAGACGTGACGATGGTGCAGCGCTCATCCACCCACATCGCCAAGAGCGATACGTTGATGGACTTGGCGCTCGGCGGCCTGTATTCAGAGGCTGCGCTCAAGGCCGGTGTCACCACCGACATGGCAGACTTGATCTTTGCCTCGCTGCCCTACAAGGTGCTGCCGGTGCTGCAGGTGCCCGTGTATCAGCAGATGAAGGAGCGCGATGCTGACTTGTATGCGCGTCTTGAAAAAGCCGGCTTCATGCTGGATTTTGGCGACGATGGCAGCGGCCTGTTTATGAAGTATTTGCGCCGCGGCTCGGGCTATTACATCGACGTAGGCGCGAGCGAGCTGATTGCGGACGGCAAGGTCAAGCTCAAAACCGGCAAGGTCGAAAGCATCACGCAAACCGGTGTGCAAATGCAGGACGGCACGCATCTACCGGCGGACTTGATTGTGTACGCCACCGGCTACGGCTCGATGAATGGCTGGGCCGCCAAGCTCATCAGCCAAGAAGTCGCGGACAAGGTGGGCAAGTGCTGGGGCTTGGGCTCAGGCACCAGCAAAGACCCCGGCCCGTGGGAAGGTGAGCTGCGCAATATGTGGAAGCCCACGCAGCAGCCCAACCTGTGGTTTCATGGCGGCAACCTGCACCAGTCGCGCCATTACTCGCAGTTTTTATCGTTGCAGCTCAAGGCGCGGATGGAGAAGATTCCCACGCCGGTGTATGAACTGGCGCCGGTGCATCACCTCTCTTGAGTATCGTTTATAGATAGCAGTACGCA
>JBOFGW010000098.1:0-8885 GCA_051649325.1 Burkholderiaceae bacterium
CGCCAAGCGCGGGCATGCCTAGGTCAAAGTCCAAACTTGTATCAGGCGGTGCCGGCATGGTGGGCGGCGAGAGCTGCTGCGGCATGGCCTGGCTGGGCGGTGAAGCCATGATCGTCGAACCGCCAAGCACCGTAGCGCCCGGCAATGCCGACAGTGTCACCGGCGATACGTTGGCGGCGGGCTGCGTCATGGGGCCTTGCGGGCTCGTAGCGCCGGCAATGGCAGCGCCCACGGCGTACAGCGGGTTGGTGGGATCCAGCACCGCGCCCATGGCAGCGGCTTTGTTCCACTCGTCGCCCATGCCTTTGGTGCGCTCGTGCAGCACCAGCGCTTCTGTGCCAAACGCAGCTTTGTCCTTGCGTGCGGCATAGATTTCAAGCAGCTTTAGGCGCACCGGATGGCGATCCGGCTGCTCTTTGAGCGCGTCTTTGAGGATTTCTTCTGCCTGCGTGTCGCGGCCGTAGGCGATATACACATCGGCCTCTGCAACAGGATCAACCTCGCCCGCGTCCAGCTGATTGGCCAGCGGCATGAAGTTGGAGCTGAAGATGCTGCTGGTGTTGGAGGTATCGACCGACTGGCCGCCAGCCTGCCCGATGACAGAATTGGCACCGACAGTGTCGGCACGGTTCAAGCTATCTTCAAACGCACCGCCACTGTTGCGGCGGCGGCGGTACAAGAAGTATCCACCACCCAATAGGGCCACCAGACCTAAGCCTGCCGGAACAAGCGGATCGTCCAGCAAGCTGGCAACAAAGCTTGGCTCTGCAACCGGCGGGGGAGGCGCAGCGGGCTTGGGCGCAACAGGGGACGCCACGGGTGTAGGCGTAGCTGCTGCTTCAGGCGTTGGGGCTGGGGTTGGCGCAGCAGCGGTCACTGCAGGCTCAGGAGTGGGCGCTGCCGCTACGATTGCCGCAGGTGTAGGCGCAGCAGGCGTTGGTGCTGCTGCCACGACCGCCGGTGCGGGCGCTGGAGTTGCAGCCGCCGGTGTAGGTGCTGGAGCAGCCGCAGCCGGTGTCGGCGCGGGAGCAGGTGCTGCAGCAGGTGCCGGCGCTTTAGCAGCTTGCTGCGCAGCGGCCAATGCCTGGTTCTTCACCTCTGCCGCTTTTAAATCCTTGACGTTCTTTTCAAGCTCGGCAGCACGCGCGGCGGCCTCTTTGGCTGCTTTGTCCTTGGCGGCCTTTTCAAGCTCAGCTTGTTTGGCTGCAGCGGTTGCGCCTTGGCCCGTGGCACCAGCAGCGCCAGGATCGGCTTTGGCGACCTTGAGCTGGTCAGTCGGTTGCGTCGGCTTGGATTTTTCTTCAACCTTGGCCGTTACTGCGCCAGCTGCAGCCTGCTTGGGCGCGCTGGCCTCTGTCGGCGCGGGTGCTCTTGCGGCGCCGGCGGCAACACGCTCGCGGTACTGCGAGAAGTTACCCGTCTGCGCAATCACGGTGCGGCGCGCTTCTGCTTTGTCGATCGCACCTGCAGTGGCTTGATCCGGCACGCGCAAAACTGCGCCGGCCTTCAAGCGGTTCATATTGCCGGCAAACGCATCTGGGTTGCCTTGGAAAATGGCAACCAGCATCTGATCCAGATTTACAGTGCCAGTTCTAGCGCGTGAAGCAATGCCGGTGAGCGTGTCACCGCCTTTGACGGTGTAATCACCAGCCACAGGCGCAGCTTTTGGCGCTGCCGCGGGTGCTGGCCGCGGCGCAGGTGCCGGACGGGGCGACGGCGCGGGCGCGGGCGCAGCAGCCACGGGCGGCGCCGCAGGTGTCGGCGCAGGCGGTGTAACTGCAGGGCGAACCGGTGCCGGCGCGGGCGCCGCAATCACGGGTGGCGCAACCGGTGTTGTTTCAACGGGAGCCAGACGGCCCGTTGGCGGATCAAGCAGCACGGTGTATTCGCGCACCAGCTTGCCGGTGTTCCAGTTCAGCTCAAGCAGCAAATCCAGAAACGGTTCGTTGACCGGCTGGCTGGACGTAATTTTGATGACCTGGCGCCCATCGGGCTTTTTCTCCAGCGCAAAACGCATGGAGCCCAACACCGGGTTGTATTCAATATTTGAAATGCGAAACGCTTCCTGCGGCGCAAGACGCGCAGCAAGAGTGCCTTCTTCTTCTTTGCTGACCGACGTGACGTCGACTTCGGCGCGCAAAGGCTGCCCCAGCGCAGAAAACACTGTGAGTTTGCCAAGGCCCGCGGCGTGCAAAGAAAAATGCACGCTGGAGCCTAAAGCGGCAACCATGAGCGCTGACAAAATACGCATGCGACGAGTTATGGCCACACCCCACCCCGGACTAATAATCGTTAGAGGAAATCAAATTATCATCAAGCACTTAGACGCGCAAGCTTAAGCAACTTGCGAAGTTCAAAAATGCAGTTTACATCTGCAAAAACGTTGCGAAATGCGCAGAAGATTTTGCATCGCGAACCCTTGCCTGCCCGCGATGCGCGCTATGCATTGTCGTCAATTAGTCAACCAGCAGCCGCAGCATGCGGCGCAGCGGCTCCGCAGCACCCCATAGCAGTTGATCACCGATCGTGAATGCGCCCAGATACTGCGGCCCCATCGCGAGCTTACGCACGCGGCCCACGGGAATATGCATCGTACCCGCGACATTGGCCGCTGTGAGCTGCGTTTCCGTGGCCACGCGTTCGTTTGGCACAAGCTTTACCCACGCGTTGTCACTGGCAATCATCGCTTCAATATCGGCCAAGGGCACATCTTTCGTGAGCTTGAACGTGAGCGACTGCGAGTGACAGCGCATGGAGCCGATACGCACGCATGTGGAATCAATCGGGATTTCCGGCGTGCCGAACATTTTGCCCAGCCCCATGATTTTGTTGACCTCTGCCCCGCCCTTCCATTCTTCTAGGCTAGTGCCATCGCCGCGATCAGCATCGATCCATGGAATCAGATTACCGCCCAGCGGAATGCCGCGGAAGTGCTGCGTTTCTTCTGGCGTAAAGCTGCGCTGCTTGGCAGTGACTTTGCGATCAATCTCCAAAATCGCGCTGGCAGGGTCGCTCAGCAGATCCTTCACTTCCGCATACAGTGCGCCGTATTGCGTAAGCAGCTCGCGCATGTTGGGCGCGCCGCCGCCAGAGGCCGCTTGATACGTGGACGTTTGCATCCATTCCACTAGCCCGGCTTTGAACAGTGCGCCCACGCCCATCAGCATGCAGCTCACAGTGCAGTTGCCGCCGATGTAGTTCTTCAGCCCTTTGGCAAGCGCATCCTTGATCACCGGCATGTTCACGGGGTCGAGAATGATCACTGCGTCGTCTTGCATGCGCAGGGTTTTGGCGGCATCGATCCAATAACCGTTCCAACCCGCGGCGCGCAGCTTGGGATACACCTCTTTGGTGTAGTCGCCGCCCTGGCAAGTGATGATGATGTCGAGTTTTTTTAGCGCGTCAATGTCACTAGCGTTTTGCAGCTTGGTTTCTACCGTGGTCTTGGGCGCGAACTTCGGCGCGTCGCCGCCCGCCGCCGAGGTGGAGAAAAACACCGGCTCAATGTGTGCAAAATCGCCTTCGGCCTGCATGCGCTCCATGAGTACGGAGCCGACCATACCGCGCCAACCGATTAACCCTACTTTTTTCATGATGTTTACCTGAACAGTTTCCGAATGCGGCGTTACTCTCGCGGCGCTCTTGTGCGCCGTTTTCGGAAAGTCACAAGAAGCCGCCTGCGAATCTAGGTGTCTTTGCAGGTTTTCTTGGAAATCGTTTTGATGCTGGCAACAACGGCCGCGCCCATCTCAGCCGTGCCCACTTTCGTGGTGCCGGCTTCAAAAATATCTGCGGTGCGCAGACCTTGGGCGAGAACGTTTTTCACAGCAGTTTCAATCGTTTCGGCCGCTTGGGCGTTGCCAAACGTGTAGCGCAGCATCATTGCTGCAGACAGAATTGTAGCAAGAGGATTGGCAATTCCTTTACCTGCAATATCGGGCGCCGACCCATGGGACGGCTCATACAGGCCAAAATTGTTGGAATTCAGCGACGCGCTGGGCAGCATGCCGATCGAACCGGTGAGCATCGCGGCCTCGTCACTCAAAATATCGCCAAACATATTGCCGGTGACGATCACATCAAACTTCTTGGGCGCACGCACCAGTTGCATGGCGGCGTTGTCCACATACATGTGGTCAAGCGCTACGTCCGGGTACTGTTTGCCGACCTCAATCACCACGTCTTTCCAGAACTGGAATGTTTCCAGCACATTGGCCTTGTCTACGCTGGTCAGGCGCTTGCTGCGTTTTCGCGCCGCTTGAAAGGCTACGTGGGCGATGCGTTCGATCTCCGGGCGCGCATAGCGCATCGTGTCAAACGCCTCGGGCGCGCCTTTGAACTCGCCATCTGGCGCCTCGCGCCGGCCGCGCGGCTGGCCAAAGTAAATGTCACCGGTGAGTTCGCGGATGATAAGAATGTCCAACCCGCTCACCACCTCGGGCTTGAGCGACGAGGCGTTGGCCAGCTCGGGATACAACATCGCCGGGCGGAAGTTGGCAAACAAGCCAAAGGTTTTGCGCAGACCCAAGATGGCTTGCTCGGGACGCAGCTTGCGCTCCAGGCTGTCGTACTTCCAGTCGCCCACCGCGCCAAACAAAATTGCATCAGCCTTGCGGCAGATGGCGAGTGTGGATTCCGGCAGCGGATGGCCGTGCGCCTCATATGCTGCGCCGCCCACGGGCTCTTGCGCGAACTCGATGGAAAGCCCGAGCGCCTTCACGGCTTCTACAGCTTGGGCGGTGACTTCAGGGCCGATGCCATCGCCCGGTAAGACTGCAATTTTCATAGGTTTTTATGTGCTTTACGCAATATCCATGCGGGTTTTTAGCCATTTTTGCTTCAAAAGGCGCATGGATATTGCGTACATCGTTTCAAAATTTACTAAATCCGTTCGGCCTGAGCCTGTCGAAGGCCATTTGGAGCGGTTGAGATCGCGCTTGACCTCGAGTGCGTTTCGACAGGCGGGGCGCGAACGGAGGATTACAAAAACCGTGGCAAGAGGGTCAACCCGCCAGCCAAGGCTGCGCCGCTAAGCGCTGCCCTTCAAACGTTTTGATCTTGTCCGCATGCCGCAGTGTCAAACCAATATCGTCCAGGCCGTTCAGCAGGCAGTACTTGCGAAACTCGTCCACTGCAAACGCAAACACGCGGCCGTCTGGCGCAACAACTTTTTGATCGGCCAAGTCCACCGTGAGTTTGTAGCCGTTGAAGGCTGCGGTCTCGTTGAACAGGTGATCGACCTCAAGCTCGGTCAGCACAATGGGCAGCACGCCGTTTTTGAAGCAGTTGTTGAAAAAGATATCGGCAAAGCTCGGCGCGATGATGGCTTTGAAGCCGTACTGCTGCAGCGCCCATGGCGCATGTTCGCGGCTGGAGCCGCAGCCGAAATTTTTGCGCGCCAGCAGAACTGATGCGCCGGTGTAGCGGGGCTGGTTCAGCACAAAATCTGGATTGAGCGGCCGCTTGCTGTTGTCGCGCCCAGGCTCGCCTTTGTCCAGATAGCGCCATTCGTCAAACAGGTTCGGACCAAAGCCGGTACGTTTGATCGACTTTAAAAACTGCTTGGGAATGATCGCATCCGTATCAACATTGGCGCGGTCAAGCGGCGCAACGACTCCGGTGTGAACCGTGAACTTTTCCATGGAACCCTATTTTTTCTTGGCTGCTTCTTCGACTGTTTGGCCGGCTTTTTGCACGTCCTGGCCCATGCCGGCAATGGTGTTGCAGCCGGTCAGAACACCCAAAGCAATCAACATTAGTGCGAGCTTTTTCATGGTTAACTCTCCTTAAAATTCAGGCAATCCGCCTGACGTCTACGAATCGTCCTTCCAGCGCAGCGGCAGCCGCCATCGCGGGGGACACCAGATGCGTTCTACCGCCCGCACCTTGCCGCCCTTCAAAATTGCGGTTGCTGGTGCTGGCGCAGCGCTCACCTGGCTCCAATTTGTCTGCGTTCATCGCCAAGCACATGGAGCAGCCCGGCTCGCGCCATTCAAACCCAGCGGTGGTGAATATCTTGTCCAGCCCTTCACTCTCGGCCTGCGCTTTCACAAGACCAGAGCCCGGCACCACCATCGCCAGCTTCACATTGCTGGCCACGCGCTTGCCGATGCGTTTGACCACAGCAGCGGCCTCGCGCAAATCTTCAATCCGGCTATTGGTGCATGAGCCGATGAATACTTTGTCGATTTTGATCGCGTCCATCGCAGTATTCGGTTCCAGGCCCATGTAGGTCAGCGCACGGGCGTAGCCTTCGCGGCGCGTGGGGTCCTTCTCTTTGTCGGGGTCAGGCACGCGGCCATCAATGCCCGCCACCATCTCTGGCGACGTGCCCCAACTGACTTGCGGCGTAATCTCTTCTGCACGCAGCTCAACCGTTGCGTCAAAATGCGCGCCGGGGTCAGACTGCAAGGTGCGCCACTGCTCAACCGCCTTGGGCCACAGATCACTCTTCGGGGCAAACGGCCGGCCGCGCACGTATTCAATCGTTTTTTCATCCACGGCCACAAGGCCCGCACGCGCGCCGGCTTCAATCGCCATGTTGCACACCGTCATGCGCCCTTCCATCGACAGCGCGCGGATGGCGCTGCCGGCAAACTCAATGGTGTAGCCCGTGCCGCCCGCGGTGCCGATCTTGCCGATGATGGCCAGCACGATGTCTTTGGCGCCGCAGCCACGTGAAAGCGTGCCTTCCACCCGCACCAGCATGTTCTTG
This sequence comes from Burkholderiaceae bacterium, assembly GCA_051649325.1. Classification (GTDB taxonomy): domain Bacteria; phylum Pseudomonadota; class Gammaproteobacteria; order Burkholderiales; family Burkholderiaceae_C; genus JBJOQV01. The sequence goes on from JBOFGW010000098.1 coordinate 6,716, forward strand.
GCCTTCTTGGCCAGCAGCGTTTGCGTGGCCAGCACATGCTCCACTTCGCTCGTGCCAATGCCGTGCGCCAACGCACCAAACGCGCCATGCGTGCTGGTGTGCGAATCGCCGCACACCACCGTCATGCCTGGTAGCGTGGCGCCCTGCTCCGGCCCCATCACGTGCACGATGCCTTGCTGCTTGGAGAGGAACGGAAAGTACGCCGCCGCGCCAAACTGCTTGATATTGGCATCCAGCGTGACAATCTGCTCGCGGCTGATTGGATCGACTACGCCGTCTAGCCCTTTGTCCCAGTCAGTCGTGGGTGTGTTGTGATCTGCAGTAGCCACAATGCTGGAGACGCGCCACGGCGTGCGCCCCGCCACGCGCAGACCTTCGAACGCCTGCGGGCTCGTGACCTCATGCACCAGATGACGATCGATATACAAAATCGATGTGCCGTCGGGCTCAGTGTGGACGACGTGTGCGTCCCAAAGTTTGTCGTACAGCGTTTTTGCCATGATTGCTTTGCAAGGAATCTACCTCGCAGTTTAATGCCGCGCCGCCACCGCGCCAAAACGCGTGGTAAGGCGGGACGTTTTCCCTATCGGAAATATCCCTGATGGGCTAGACCATGCCGTCCCAGGGTGCAGAAAGCCGCACCGCGCCGTTGATGATGCCCACCATGGAATAGGTTTGCGGAAAGTTGCCCCATAGCTCGCCGGTCACAGGGCTTAAGTCTTCTGACAGCAATCCCACATGATTGCGGCGCGATAGCAGCGATTCAAAACACTCGCGCGCGCGGTCAATCTCGCCGATGCGGGCGAGCGCATCCACACGCCAGAAAGAGCACACATTGAAGGACGTTTCGGGCCGGCCAAAATCGTCTTCTGCCTCGTAGCGGCGCATAAACGGCCCATCACACAAATGCTGCTCCAGCGCCATCACCGTGCGCCGAAAGCGTGGATCATGCGGCGGCAAAAATCCCACTTCGGCCATCAGCAGCACGCTGGCATCCAGATCGCTGCCGCCAAAGCAGGCCACAAACGATTGCCGCTTCTCGTTCCAGGATTGCTCGACAATTTTTGACTGGATGGCCCGGGCGCGCGTCCGCCAAAACTCGGCGCGCGCAGTCAAGCCCATCGCAGCCGCAATCTTGCCAAGCCGGTCGCACGCCGCCCAGCACATCAGTGCTGATGACGTATGCACGGCTGATTTGGTGCGCAGCTCCCACATGCCTGCATCGGGTGTATCGTGCACCAGCCACGCCTGCTCGCCCACCGCTTCGAGCGCGGCAAAATCGGCCGCATCAGCGCGGCGAAACAGCCGGTGATCATGAAATGCTTGCGCAGCGCCCAGCACAATGTTGCCGTACACATCATGCTGAAAATGCTCGTACGCCTGATTGCCGATGCGCACCGGCCCCATGCCGCGATACCCCGAAAACCCGGACACGATGGACTCAGTCAGCGTGCGCTCTAGCGCTATGCCGTAGAGCGGCTGCACATGACCGCCTTGCGCGCCGCGCAGCACATCGAAGAGCCAGCGCAGATAGTCTTCCATCGTGCCGACCTCTGAAAGGCTGTTCAAAGCACGCACGACAAAAAACGCATCACGCAGCCAGCAGAAGCGATAGTCCCAGTTGCGGCCGCTGCTCGGTGCCTCGGGAATACTGGTGGTCATGGCGGCGACAATGGCGCCAGTTTCTTCAAACTGGCAGAGCTTGAGCGTAATCGCGGCGCGGATCACCGCGTCTTGCCATTCCAGCGGCAACGCCAACCGGTGCGTCCAGTGGCGCCAATACAGCAAGGTCTGCTCTTCAAAATCGCGCGCGGTTTCTTCTATGCCGCCCGTTAAGGTTTCATCCGGCCCAAGCAGCAAACTCGCCGGACTGTGCAGAGAGAACCACGTGCTGTCGGTCACATACGTGGGCGGCACGTTGGTGTTCAGCCGCAGCGCACCGCCTGGCAATACATAACGCAAATGATTACTGCCGCGCGTGATCACCGGTGTTGCCGTACCCCACTCCGCCCGCGGACGCACAATAAAGCGCACGCGCGGATGGCCTGATAGCGGCCGCACGCGCCGCACAAGTTGCGCCGGCCTGAAGACACGGTCGCGGTTATAAAAACGCGGCGCAAAGTCAATGATCTCAATGCCCTGCCCTGCGGCGTCAAACAGCCGCGTGCGC
>JBOFGW010000099.1:0-2918 GCA_051649325.1 Burkholderiaceae bacterium
CCGCACCACGCGCCTGCGGCAGCAGCCACCAGGTAAGTTCGCGCGGCCAACCTTTGCCTTGCCAAAACCCACAGACGCCCACCACGTCGCCTTGCATCTTGCGCTGCACCGCCCACACGCCAAACCCTTGCAGATGCCACGCGTCAACATCACTGGCCAAGCGGCTACGTGCCGCCTCCGCAGTGAGCGGGCCACCGTAAGCAGCGGAGGCTTGCGCGTCGGTGTAGAAGCTTAGATACGCGTCTTCACAGCCTGCATCGGGCGGGATCAAGCGCAGGCGGCTGGTCTCTAGCGAGGGTATGTGCATGCGGTGCGTGCAACACGAAAGCGCTACTTGCCGCTCACAAACCAAACCTTGCTGATGCCCGCCGGCGTGACCTCATAGATCGCCGCCACCTCCATCGGTTCCGGCTCAACGCCGTGCACGCGCTCTTGATCAATCACCTTGTTGCCAAACACCATGCGGTTCACTAACTCTGCGTGCAGCGCCGGCAGTGAAAAGCGGTTCTTGCGGTAGTGCTCCGCCAGCGCCGCCTTGCCGGTGAGCACCGGCTCCGCGCCCGGAAGACGGTAGACGACCACATCGTCGGTGTACTGCGCGATGAAGCGCTCAAGGTCGCGGGCGTTGTAGGCGTCGAGCTGGCGCTGTGCGAAGGGTTCGGGGTTGAAAGACATCGGGTGTCGAGTGCAGTCTAGTGTTTCAGATAACGGGTACTGATCTAGTTACTCTACCAGCTGCCTGCGTATTGACTAATCCCAATGTGCGTAGCTGCTGCTCAAGCTGGGAAGCCGTGCTCCAGGGCAGGATGACAGAATTCTTGCGCTCGTCGGGTGGGTTTGAAGGCAACCTATCAGACCAGCCACCATGCCCCACCAGCGGCAGCAGCGGGCGCTTGTGCAGCCACGCAAGGCAAACCTCCGAGATCGTGCCTGCCCTTCCGCCAATGACGATACATGCGTCACCCGAGAGCGCCATCAGCAAATTGCGTGCATCTCCCATACCGCAAGGTATTACGACCGTTGCCGGCCAATCAGGGGCAGGCATCTCGGCAGGCGGCACGATGCTCAACACCAAGCCGCCCGCAGCAACGGCACGCTCCGCAGCGACACGCGTTGCGGGGCTACCGCACCCACTGACGACCGTGATGCCGAGTGATGCGAGAAGTGCACCGGCTTCGTCCGCACGCTCGAATGCAGATGAGCCCGGCTCAGCACTGCCAAGTACACAGACTTGGGGGCGGCGGATTGATGCTGACATAGTGGATTGGTACGCCCTGAGGTGTTTGTTTTTCCTATTCGCAGGATAACAGCGAACGCCAGGTTGGCCTGCAAACCGCTTGGAGTGTGAAGGTTGCTTATTGCTGAAATAGCGTATGTAACCCTCCGCATCTGCACGCAATATCCATGAGCCTTTCCAGCCATTTTTGCTTGAAAAGGCTCATGGATATTGCGTACACCACTTTGCGAACTGCCTAAAATCGCGCACATCTGACCAACCCGCACATTTCACGGCAAACTTGCACCACCATGCCCATCATCGCAGCAGAACTCAAACGCTATGACCGCGAAGTCACCACCGCGCTTAAAGCGATCGGCAACGCCGCGTTTGGCAAAGCGGTGCAGGCGGATCGTGGCTCGCAGCTCACGCATCTGGGCATCAGCTTCCCGGTCTTGCGCGCGCGGGTGAAGCAGGGGTTTTCTTTCTACGCGCTTGACGATGCCGCCGTGCTACACGTGTGGGATGCGCTGTGGCACAGCTCGCCGCTGGGCGAGGTGCTGTTTGCCGCGCTGGAGTTTTACGCGCCGCGCTTGCGCAAGAATGTGAGTGCGGAGCAAGCCAAGATGTATTGGCCCGTGATGCGCACCTGGAGCACGCGCATCGATAACTGGTGCCATGCCGATGCGCTGTCCGCCCTGTACTCGCGCCTGCTCGCGGCCGATCAAAAACTGGTGCTGCCGCAGCTACAACAATGGAACCGCGAAGAAAGCGAATGGCTGCGCCGCATCTCGCTCGTGAGCTTGATTCATTACAGCGGCAAAAACGCCGTGTTTCTGCCGCCCGAAAAAGTGCTGCCGCAGGTAGCGCGCTGCGTGCCCGACCACCGCCGCAATGTTGAAACTGCTGTGGGCTGGGTGCTGCGCGAAATGGTGCAGGCGTATCCGCAAGAGATCACGCAGTTCATCGAACAGCATGCGCCGCGTATGAGTGCTGCGGCGTTGTCGCGGGCGACGGAGAAGATGAGTGCGGTGGAGCGGGGGCGGTTGAGGGGGCTGAGGAAGTCTTCAGAGAGACAAGCTTCTTGAATGGCACTGTCCTAATGCACTTTTCCAGGCTCTTTTGGCTGGTGGCACTCACAGATGCTGCTCGCCACCTAGCGAAACGCTGTTAGTTGGACGGGGGAAATGCGGTCAAGACACTCGGTGGCCGCAGCATGCTCTGAAACCAATCTTTCACCAAGAGATGAACCCAAAGAATCTAAGGCCACAAAGCGAGGAGCCTGATATACCAACCAATGCCATCGAACAAAAGAGAACACGAAAAACACGGCCGTATGTCCAATGCCTAGTCCAAACTGACGATTTCTGTTTGGCGGCGACAGTCTTACTTGGCTCCTGTAAGAATACGCGCGCATCTGCATCAGGAAAAAGAACTTCAACCTCGGAGAGAGCAGCTTCAGCGTGCTTTATAAGGAACGAGACCCTTTGGTCGAGTTTCCAAAAGAGGAAAGACACGAAAGCTAAAAGTACGCCAAGCGCAATGCCAAGAGAAGAAAAACGTTGCGATCCTTGTAGCGTAGCAGCCATCCCTGCGGCGAGAGCTCCTGACAGGACGAGGAAAAAATTGAAGATAGCAAGGCGCTGATTCGCGTGCAGCTCGAAGTATTTCCAAGCGTGCTCACGCGCCTGTGTTGCAGCAA
>JBOFGW010000100.1:0-11307 GCA_051649325.1 Burkholderiaceae bacterium
CTTCGTCCTCCAGGCGCTCCAGGTGCAATCGGTGGTGGTAGAGGACGTTTTCTTGCTGGGCTTGCCGCGTGTGCAGCATGAGTTCGCGCAGATAACTCAACGCTTTCTCGGGCTCGCCGGCGGCTTCGTAGCCTTTGACCATAGCGACTAGAGTGTCGCGCAGGAAGCCTTTCATGCTGCGGGCGCGGTCTAGGGCTTTCTCCAGCCGCGACAGGCCGACGTCTTTTAATCCTGCATGCACTTCGTAGAGGCCTTCGGCAACAGTAGCGGCCAGTTCCGCTCGCTCAAGCCCAGACTCTTTTGCGTACTTCTTTGCTAGTTCACAGCGTTCTTTGGCTTTGGCGAAGTTGTCGACCTCCAGCAGAAGTCGTGCATAGACGGACTCAATCAACACGCGGTTTAGCACCTGATTGCCAGAGGATGGCTCGGACAAGCCATCTGCAGCACGCCTCGCAGTTTTAAGCCCTTTGTTGATGTCCTCTAAATGCAAACTCGCCAACGCTACGTTCCCCAAGGCGATTGCGCGTTTCTGTTCCATCCCCTCGGCTAAATTGGTAATTGCAATTGCTCGCTCCGAACACTCTATGGATTCGGAGTACTGCGCAGCATAGAGAAGTATCAGACCCAGATTGGTCCAAACTGCTACTTCTGCGACCCTATCCCGTAAATCGCTCGCTAACTCGAGTGCTTCTGCCAGACACTCAATTGCGTGCGGTACGTTGCCACAGTCTCCGTTCAGTACGCCGCTCACACTCAGCGCTTTGCGTAGCGTCGCCTTATCCCCGAGCAAACGCGCAAACTTGATCGAATCAAGACATGGCGCCAATCCGGCATTTGCTACACCGGAGACATATTGAAATTGGGCCGCAGAAAGAAGGCACTCCACGCGTTCTGCAGTGACGATATGCGTGGGAATCGCTGCCAGTTTCGTGAGGATATCTGAGACCACAGCAAAACCCGTTGGCGACGGGCTAAGGGCTTCAGCACGTAACTGCTCCAGCAACGCCCTGATCTCCTGGGCTAACTGGTCGCTCTGCTGTCGCTGTTGTTTGCTCATCGAACCAGTGTTCAAGGATTGCTTCGCCCAATACTGCAAAAGTTTCTTTGTTTGATTAGATCACAACAGACAAGGGTCTTCTGTGCTGTGCAAAATCATCCCACATTCTCGGTATTTGTAACCCAACAGCTACACCAACCCTTGGAGATTGACATGAACGCAACGACTCAAACCGTACAACAGCCCACAGCCCAGCCCACTACCGACATCAAAACCCAGGCCATCGTTACGCTAGCCGCAGCTGAGCTTTGCTTGGTAGGCGGTGGTTCCGGCCTGGCTAGCTTCGACTGAACCAACTATTTCGCAGCAATTTTCTCTTTTAACTTTTTGCCCTGGAGATTCATCATGCAAGCCACCCAAGTAATCGTCAACACCCCTGTAGTAGAGACTTCCAATCTAGAAGTTGCTTCCGTTCAGGAACTCAACCTAGCCCAGCTCTGCTTGGTCGGCGGCGGCAGCGGTCTTGCGAGTTTCGATTGATGGCGCTTTGCTTAGGTCATAAAAAAGGCGCCTCAGGCGCCTTTTTCTTTGGTCCTCACCAATTGACTTCTCGACGTCCACGCGCACGCAGAAATTGATTTGCTTTCTCGAAGTGCCCGCACCCCACAAACGGCACCGGCGGCCGCAGCGCCGATAGCGGCGATGGATGATTGGCCTTGAGCACAAGATGTTGCGGACCAATCAGCGCCGCTTTCTTTTGCGCGAATCCTCCCCACAGCATGAACACCACAGGCCTGGAGGATGCGCCGATGTGCGCGATGATGCTATCCGTCAGCAGCTCCCAGCCCATGCGCGCGTGACTGGCGGGTTTGCGCGCTTCGACCGTGAGCACAGCGTTGAGCAGCAGCACACCTTGCGTTGCCCAGCGCGTAAGATCGCCGGCAGCTGGAGCTGGTGCGCCAGTTTCGCGCGTGAGTTCTTTGAAGATATTGCGCAGCGAAGGGGGCGGCCGCACGCCCGGTGGCACTGAAAACGCGAGCCCGTGCGCCTGCGCTGTGTCTTTGTCGATGCCGTGGTAGGGATCTTGCCCCAGAATGACGACCTTGACGTCTGAAGGGCTGGTGGCGCGTAGCGCGGCAAACGGCGTGGCGGGAAACACGGTGACGCCGGCGGCAAGCCGCGCATCGACGCGTGCGCACAGCGCGGCATGCGCCGGCGATTCAATGAAGTCTTTGGCCACCGCGCGCCACTCGGCAGGCAGCGCGTTGAAATGTGAGGCCAGTGGTGCGGTTAAAGAACTGACTGCCATCACGCCCTCTCCTCTTCTGCCCGCAGGCGCAGGCATGTCTACGCAAACAACCGCGCCAGCTCGGCGCCCGGATCGCTCGCACGCATGAAGGCCTCGCCCACCAAAAACGCGTGCACGCCGGCCCCGCGCATGCGCGCCACGTCGTTTGGCCCGAGGATGCCGCTTTCTGTGATTACCAGTTTGTCTGCGGGAATATCTTGCAGCATCGATAGCGTGGTTTGCAGCGACACTTCAAAGGAGCGCAGGTTGCGGTTGTTGATGCCCACAAGCGGTGTTTTGAGTTGCAGCGCTTGATCCAGCTCGGCGCGGTCATGCGCTTCCACCAGCACGTCCAGGCCCAGCGCTTGCGCGCAGGCTTCAAGCTCTTTCATTTGATTCAGTTCAAGCGCAGCGACGATGAGCAGCACCGCGTCTGCGCCCATCGCACCGGCTTCGGTGATTTGATATTCGTCGATCAAAAAATCTTTGCGGATCACGGGTAGCGCGCAGGCTGCACGCGCTTGCTGCAGATACGCAGCACTGCCTTGAAAATACTGCACATCCGTCAGCACACTCAAACATGCAGCGCCGCCTTGGGCGTAGCTTGCCGCAATCTCCGCAGGCACAAAATGCTCACGCAGCACACCTTTGGAGGGAGAGGCTTTCTTGATCTCGGCAATCACCGCTGCATCACCAACTGCCACTTTGCGCTGCAACGCGCGCGCAAAGCCCCGCTGGTCTTTGCGGGCCTGTGCATCAGCGCGCAGCGATGCAAGGCTGCGCGCTTGCTTGCCTTGCGCAATTTCGTCGCGCTTGGTGGCAAGGATTTTTTCAAGAATGTCGGACATGAATTGGATGCAATCTTAATGTGCTCCACGCAATATCCATGCGCTTTTTCGGCCATTTTTGCTTGAAAAACCGCATGGATATCGCGTGCTTGCTAGATCTATTTTGTCATTCCGAGCGTAGCGAGGAATCTCCTGATTCGAAGCAGAGATTCCTCGCTATGCTCGGAATGACAAGCGCTAATCATTCATCAATGCTGCGATCAATCCGCTAAGTTTTACTCTGCTGCGAAAACTTCACGAACGCATCCAGCTTGGCACGCGCCGCGCCGCTAGCAATCGCCTCAGCGGCACGCCGAATACCGTCTTGAATATTGCTCGCCACATTGGCCGCGTACAGCGCTGCACCCGCGTTGAAGATCACAATGTCGCGCGGTGTGCCGGCTACGTTGCCCAGCGCCTCCAGCAACATGGTCTTGCTCTCCTGCGCATCCGCGACTTTCAGACCGCGGTTGCTGAACATCTGCATGCCAAAATCTTCTGGATGGATTTCGTACTCGGTCACTTTGCTGTCTTTCAGCTCACCCACCATCGTGGCTGCACCAAGCGACACCTCGTCCATGCCGTCTTTGCCGTACACCACCAGCGCGTGCTGTGTGCCCAAGCGCTCGAGCACGCGCACTTGAATACCCACTAAGTCAGGGTGAAACACACCCATCATGATGTTGGGCGCACCTGCGGGGTTGGTGAGTGGGCCAAGAATATTGAAGATGGTACGCACGCCCAGTTCTTTGCGGATTGGCGCTACGTTCTTCATGGCTGGGTGATGGTTGGGCGCAAACATAAAACCCAGGCCCAGCTCTTCAATGCACTGCGCGATGGCCTGCGGGCTCATCATCAAGTTCACGCCGAGTGCTTCCAGCACATCTGCACTGCCGCTCTTGGACGATACGCCGCGATTTCCATGCTTGGCCACTTTGGCACCGGCCGCTGCCACGACAAACATGGAGGCGGTGGAGATGTTGAAGGTGTGCGAAGAATCGCCACCGGTGCCCACTACATCCACAAGATTTTGGGTGGACGTGACCGGCACTTTGGTAGAAAACTCGCGCATCACCTGCGCCGCGGCGGTGATCTCGCCGACGGTTTCTTTTTTGACGCGCAGGCCGGTGAGAATCGCGGCCGTCATGGCGGGCGACATCTCACCGCTCATGATCATGCGCATGACCTTGATCATCTCGTCATGAAAAATCTCGCGGTGCTCAATCGTGCGTTGCAACGCTTCGTGCGGTGTGATGGGCATATCAGACCCTCCGCCAAAGCGAGCCCCGGCTCGCATCATGCACATCCAACATGCGCCGCGACAGGCTAGTCATCAACGGATTCATCACACAGTCTCCTCTACGGTGTTATTCAAAAAGTTTTGCAGCAGATCGTGCCCGTACTGCGTCAAGATCGATTCAGGATGAAACTGTACCCCTTCGACAGCAAAGCGTTTGTGGCGCACACCCATAATCTCGCCATCTTCCGTCCAAGCGGTGATCATCAACTCATCCGGCAACGTATCGCGCTCAATCGCCAGCGAGTGGTAGCGCGTAACCGTAAAACGTTTAGGCAGGTTGGCAAACACGCCTTGCTGCTTGGTTTCAATCTCATCGGTCTTGCCGTGCATCAACTGCTTGGCGCGAATAATTTTTCCGCCGAATGCTTCACCAATCGCTTGATGGCCCAGACACACGCCCAGCACGGGCACCCTACCGGCAAAGTGCTTGATCGTTTCAATCGAAATACCCGCCTGCGCCGGCGCGCAGGGGCCGGGGCTGATGCAGATACGCTCAGGCTTTAATGCATCAAGTTCTTCCACCGTGATTTCGTCATTGCGAAACACGCGCACGTCTTGCCCCAGCTCACCAAAGTACTGCACGAGGTTGTAGGTAAAGCTGTCGTAGTTATCGATCATCACCAGCATGCTTCAAACTTTCGCAAAAAACTGTTTGACCTCGCCAAGCACGCGGTCCACATCCTGCTGCGTCACATCCAGGTGCGTGACAAAGCGCGTGGCATAGAGCATTTGCGTGAGAATGCCGCGCTCTTGCAAATACGCTTGCAGCGGCGCGCAGTGCTCTTGCGGTAGCTGCGCAAACACCATGTTGGTAGCTTGCGCAGTCACCTTGACTTGCGCGATGTCTGCCAGGCCTTTAGCCAAGCGCGCCGCATTCGCATGGTCTTCTTGCACGCGCTGCCAGTGATGTTCCAGCGCATACAAACACGCCGCCGCCAAATAGCCCGCCTGCCGCATGCCGCCGCCGAGCACCTTGCGCCAGCGGTAGGCTTTGTCGATCAGTTCGCGCGAGCCCACCAGCACGGAACCCACCGGCGCGCCCAGCCCTTTGCTAAAGCAGATCGACACCGTGTCAAACCCTTCGCACGCCTGCGCGAGTGTTTGCCCGCTTGCGGAGGCGGCGTTCACGAGCCGCGCACCATCCAGATGCGTGGCCAAGCCTTTGCTGCGCGCGAGCGCTACTGCATCGCAGATGTAGCTCACAGGCAGCGGCTGCCCATTGAAGGTGTTCTCCAGCGCCAGCAAACGCGAACGCGCAAAGTGCGCACCCAGCCCCGGGCCGTGATGCTTGATAGCTGCTTCAACCTTCTCCAGCGGCAACGTGCCATCCGCCGCGTTTTCAATCGGCTGCGGCACGATCGAACCCAGCACCGCCGCGCCGCCGCCCTCGTACTTGTACGTATGCGCCAGTTGCCCGACGATGTACTCATCCCCCCGCTCGCAATGCGCCATGAGTGCCGCCAGGTTGCTCTGCGTGCCGGTCGGCAGAAACAGCGCGGCCTCCTTGCCCGCTTGCTCTGCAACCACTTCTTGCAAACGATTCACCGTGGGATCATCGCCCCACACATCATCGCCCACCGGCGCAGACATCATGGCTTGCAACATGCCGGGCGTGGGGCGGGTGACAGTGTCGCTACGTAAGTCGATTAGTTTGGTCATGCATGCTCCGTGTTCAGTTGCAGGCGTTTGCCCATCGTGTGCGCACGCATTTCGAAACCCAATTCTTCATACAACTTGATTGCGCGCTGATTAAAGTTCCATACGTTTAAGCGCAAATCTTGTGCGCCATTTTCGCGCGCCCAACACTCAATTGCATCCATGAGTGCGTGGCCGATGCCCTTGCCTTGATGCGCAGCCCGCACCGCAACTGAACCAATTCTGCATGCCAGCGTAGGAAACAGCAGCACATGTTCGTCGCGCGCCAGTGCCGCATTCACAAACCCCACCACTTGGTCTTGCACACAAGCAACCAGTGTGATCGTTTGCGGGCCAACCATCGACCTCTGCCAGTGCTCTGCCGCATCGTCTGGGGAGTTCAAGCGCACAAACGCCCAGGGATACGCTTGGCTGTGCAAGTCATTCACGTCCTTGCCGAGCGCGCAGATCGCAGCAAGATCGTCTGGTGTGGCAGGGCGAATATTCATTGTGCCTCTACGCAATATTCATGCGCTTTTTCAGCCACTTTTGCTTGAAAAAGCGCATGGATATTGCGTACACCTGTTTGGCTTTTGCAGTTTTGTAGTTCGTAGCGCGGTGCGTGCGCGGAGAATAGCCCTCTGAAGCGCCAAGGCAGGCAAGTGCCAAGCGGGGGTGTCGGGCAAAAACTGTTTGAGCGCAGCGAGTTTTTTGCCCGCCGCTTGGCGCTTGACTGACTTGGGCAGCCGAAGGCCGCTGAAGGGGACCCGCCTTCTTTTGGTTACTTTTCTTGGCGGAGCAAGAAAAGTGACTTGCCGCCGGGCAACCCCCGGCGAATGCCACACCCCGTTCGTACCCTTCGACAAGCTCAGGGCGAACGGTGGTGATGCGACGCTTCGCGCAGATGTAGGGCACAGCGTTTGCCCTCACCCTACCCCTCTCCCGCAAGCGGGAGAGGGGACTGATTTCACTCATGCTCCAACCCCTCCTGCACTCGCTGCGCCGCGCGCAACAGCGCCCGCGCCTTCGCCTCAGTCTCCGCATGCTCACCTTCCGGCGTGGAATCCGCCACCACACCTCCCGATGCCTGCACATGCAAAATGCCTTGCTTGACGATGCCGGTGCGAATCGCAATGGCCAGATCCATCGCGCCGGAGTAGCTCATGTAGCCGACTGCGCCGCCGTAGATGCCACGCTTGACTGGCTCAAATTCGTCGATGATCTCCATCGCGCGCACCTTGGGCGCGCCGGTGAGCGTGCCGGCAGGGAATGTCGCGCGCAGCACGTCCATGTTGGACAGGCCATCATTGAGCCGCCCTTCCACATGGCTAACGATGTGCTGCACGTGGCTGTACTTTTCTATCACCATTTGCTCGGTAACTTTGACGCTGCCGATTTTGGCGATGCGGCCGATGTCGTTGCGCGCCAGATCGATCAGCATCACATGTTCCGCCCGCTCTTTGGGATCGGCCAACAGTTCATCAGCGAGCTGCTGATCATGCTGTGGATTGTTGCCGCGCGGGCGCGTGCCGGCGATGGGCCGCACAATCACTTTAGTGCCTTGTGCATCCGGCTCTTGCTTGACGAGAATTTCTGGCGACGCGCCGACGATGTGAAACTCTGCCTCTTTTTCTCCCTTGGCCGCCGCGTCAATGCGGTAGTAATACATATACGGCGAAGGATTGATGGAGCGCAGCGAGCGGTACAGCGTGAGCGGCGATTCGGTAAACGGCAGTTCAATCCGCTGGCCGATTTGCACTTGCATGCAGTCGCCGGCGGCGATCAGTTCTTTGGTCTTTTCCACCGCGGCCAGGTAGTCGGCCTTGGCAAATCCGCGGTGGGCCGTGGTCGGCGCGCCTTCGCCCAGATGCGGCCGGTCTACCGAGCGGGCGAGCTTGGCGCGCAGCTCGCGCAGGCGCATGCGGCCGCGCGCGAACACGTCTGGCGTGTGCGGGTCGGCATACACAATCAAATACAGCTTGCCGGCCACGTTATCGACGACGGCCAATTCATCGCAATGCAGGAGCACGATGTCCGGCACATCAACGCCGCCGGGTTTGGCTGTGTGCGCGAGTTTTTTCTCGATCACGCGCACAGTGTCGTAACCAAAGTAGCCGGCCAGGCCACCGCAAAAGCGTGGCAGGCCGGGGCGCAGTGCCACTTTGAAGCGCTGTTGATACTGCTCGATAAAGGCCAGCGGGTCGCCGCGGTGCTCTTCAGTCACCGCGCCGTTTACTACTACCTGCGTCAACGCCGCGCTGGGCACAATCGATACGCGCAGCAGCGTTGAAGCCGGCAGGCCAATCATCGAGTAGCGGCCAAAGCGCTCGCCGCCCACCACAGACTCAAGCAAAAACGTGTTCTTGCTGCCGGCCAGCTTCATGTAGAGCGATAGCGGCGTATCCAGGTCGCTCATGCATTCGGCCAAGAGCGGAATGCGGTTGTAGCCTTGCGCGGCCAGTGCGTTGAATTCCAGTTCAGTCATAAAACTCTGTGTTTTGATGCAAATGCTCAAGCAAAGACGCTTGATTGGTGAGGCTTTTCAGCCAAAAGTGGCCGGAAACCCGCATGGATATTGCGTAGACTACTTTGGGTGACGGCTTGAAGCGTGCCGCCTGACGCGTGCAGTTTATTGGGTGCGCGAGCACCACCAGCCACGCCAGGCGGCGTGTGCAAAGTGGTGGGCAAAAACTGCAGTTGATGTCATGTGTGTGTTTGGTTGCGCTGTGCAATCCAGCGCGCGCCTTCCAGCAAGTCAGAGACTATCGCATCGCAGCTGCTGGCGTCAACCGGCTTGCCTTCGTTATAGCCGTAGGGCACCAGCAGAATTTTGCAGCCCGCCGCGCGTGCGGCTTGCGAATCGTTGTACGAATCGCCGATCACAGTGGCCTCTTGCGTGGCTACACCCAGCGTTTTGCAGGCCAGCACCATCATGTCGGGCGCGGGCTTTTTGGCCGCGTCTTCACCCGCAACCACCGTATGAAAAAACGGCATCAGCCCGGTGCGCTCAAGTAGCGGAATGGTGAATTCGCGCGGCTTGTTGGTGACGCAGGCCATCAGCAAATTCTGCGCTTGCATGTCGCGCAGGCCTTCCACCACGTTGGGGTACCACTCCACCAAGCGGCCGCTCACGGCGCGGTAATGGATTTTGAACACGCGCAGCGCACGGGCAACCATTTTGGGGTCGAGCTTAATGGCGTCATCCGCGCGGTCGACAATAGTTTTTTGCACCAGCACTTCTGCGCCCTTGCCCACAAACATGCTCACGCGTTTGGGCGCCAAGGGTGGCATAAACATTTCGCGCCGCATGGAGTTGGCGGCATGCACAATATCGGGCAGCGTGTCGAGCAAGGTGCCGTCCAGATCGATCAGGGCGGCTTTGATGGGCTGGTTCATGGGTGCGCTCATGCAGAAATCGCGCCACGCAGCTTGGCAAACACGTTTTTGTAGCCGCCATCAGCGTCGCGCGCGCCAAAAATCGCGCTCCCGGCCACAAAGGTATCTGCGCCGGCGGCGGCGATTTTGCCGATATTGTCTGCCTTTACGCCACCATCGACTTCAAGCCAAATGTCCTGCCCGCCCTGCGCTTTCCAGGCATCGATTTTTTTGCGCACCTGGGCGATCTTGGGCGTGACCGCCTCAATGTAACTTTGCCCGCCAAAGCCGGGGTTCACGCTCATCAGCAGCACGATATCTAGCCGGGCCATCACATAATCCATATGCTCCAGCGGTGTGGCGGGGTTGAACACCAGGCCGGCCTTGCAACCGTGGTCGCGGATGAGCGCCAGCGTGCGGTCAACATGGCGGCTGGCTTCGGGGTGAAAGGTGATGATATTGGCGCCCGCTTTGGCAAACATGGGCACCAGCGCATCCACCGGCTCCACCATCAAATGCACGTCGATGGGGATGTTCACGTGCGGCTTGATCGCCTCGCACACCAGCGGGCCGATGGTCAGGTTGGGGACGTAATGGTTATCCATAACGTCGAAGTGAATCAGGTCAGCGCCGGCCGCCTCAACTGCCCGCACCTCTTCACCCAAGCGGGCAAAATCCGCCGATAGAATCGACGGTGCAATCCGGTGCGCCTTGGGCGATGCCATGAAATTCCCTGAAAGTCTGCGTGCGGCGTGGTTTTTCTTGAGCTGGGCTGCGCGCCGGTGATATCTGCGCTGCAGCCATGAATCCGCGTAAAGTGTAGAGTATCGGACGTACTTTTCACGCAAAAACAGGCTGATTCGCAGGCTATGAACAACAAGTATGAACTATCGGTCACCGTCAGGCCCCAATACGTGGCGGAGCAGTCCGACCCAGACCAGCACCGCTTCGTGTTTGCCTACACGGTCACCATCACCAACACCGGCAGCGTGGCAGCGCAGGTGGTGTCGCGCCACTGGGTGATTGAAGACGCGAGCGGCCGAATTCAAGAAGTCAAAGGCCTGGGTGTCGTCGGTCAGCAGCCGCTGCTTAAACCCGGCGAGCGGTTTGAATATACGAGTGGATGCCCCCTACCCACGCCCAGCGGCTCCATGAAAGGCAGCTACCACTGCGTGGCGGAAGACGGCGAGCAGTTTGAAGCGCCAATTGGCGAGTTTGCGCTGGCACTGCCTAGAACGTTGCACTAGAAGGCGCAATGACGGGTAGGCACCCAGGGCATTGAGGCCCGCCAGCGTCGGGGCATTGAGCGCCGCAAGCGCTAGATCATTCAGTGATCGAGAAGACTACTTTTTGCCCTTCATCGTCCACCACACGATAAACACAATGATGCACAAGGCCAGCAACATTTCAGCGATCAACGCCCACATGCTTTTCTCTCCAAAGTATTTGAATTCTATGCGCGCCGTAGCGGCGGCCTTCGCCGCGGTATGGCTTGCCGCCTGCACCACGCTGCCGCCCGAGTCACCGCCGCAAGCGCCGCATACGCCATCTGCGCCCGCACCCACGCAAGCGCCCGCGCTGCCCTCAGAAGCGCGCCTCACGCAAGTGCCTGTGACGGAGCTGCCCGGCTTTGCGCAAGACCGCTTGCTGGAGGCTTGGGGCGCGTGGCTCAAAAGCTGCGACAAGCTCGCCGCGCAGCCCGCCTGGCGTGCGGTGTGCGCAGATGCACGTGTGCTGCGCGCCGATGAAGCCAGCGTCCGCGCGTTTTTTACCAGCCGCTTCGACGCTTACGCGCTTGCCGACCCGCAAGGCAAAGCCGAAGGCATGCTTACCGGTTACTACGAGCCCGTGCTCAAAGCCAGTTTGACGCGCAAACCTCCTTTTG
>JBOFGW010000101.1:0-3899 GCA_051649325.1 Burkholderiaceae bacterium
TGCCAAGCGCGCATCGAGCCCCAAAAAGTCCTTCAAAACGCTGGCGTACACCGATCGAAAATCAATTGCGTGCGCAACGTTGCCAGTACCGTCCAGTTGCGCCAGTGACGGCGCCGCCCCAAACATTCCGCCGCTCACACGGCCGCCAAGAGCGAAATGGACGCTGGCAGTGCCGTGGTCTGTTCCGGCACTGCCGTTTTCACGCGGACGGCGGCCAAACTCTGAATAGGTCAGGATCAGCGTGTCATTCCAGAGATTCAACTCCTGCATCGCTGAGCGCAGCGCAACCATGCCTTCCCCAAGCTGCGTGAGCAACGCCGCATGTGCACCCAGCTGGTTTTGATGCGTGTCAAACCCATTGAGCGTTAGCCGCACCACGGGCACTGCACCGCTAGCAAGCACCTGCGCGCCGGCGCGGACGGCATTGCCAAACCCGCCGTTTGGAAACACGGTCTTGAGCTGCACCGGCGCAGCAAGGCGGGCGGCGGCATGCACAATGTCTGATTCAACTTTGGCTACATGACCGAGTGCGCCCGGCAAGACGCGATGGTTGTCCTGCGCCAAGCGCGCTTGATTAGCAAACTGCGCCGGGTTGCCCAGCGTGACTGCACGCGCGCCGCCCACAAACGGGCCAAGCTCGGAGTTACCGATGAGCACTCCGTCTGCCGCAAATTCGTCTGACGAAGGGACTTTTGGCAACGAGCGAGTCAGCCAGCCTTGTTGCAGCGTTTCATCAGCGCGCGATGCCGTATCCCAAATTTCAATCGAACGAAAATGCGAAAGGTTCGGCGACGGATATCCCACGCCTTGCAGCACAGCCAGCTCCTTACTATCCCACATCGGTTTGAGCGCTGTGAGCGCAGGATGCAGCCCTGTCGCTTCAGTCAGTTGCACCACTTGATCGCGCGCAATCGCAATGCGCGGCCGCAGCTCGTAGTACTTGGTGTCCGCATAGGGCACGAGCGTGTTCAGGCCGTCGTTGCCGCCTTTGAGTTCGATCAGCACCAGCCGTTTTTTGGTTGGTGCAGCGGCGAACACACTAGGCGTCAACCAAGTGAGCGAGCTGCTTGCGAGAGAGATTTTTAAAAGATCGCGTCGTTTCACAGCATTCTCCTTACTTCACTTGGTACGCAGGGTCCAGCGCCAGTGCGCGCACGAGAGAGCCGCCTTCCAGGCTGCTGTCGGGCTCACTTACGGGCGCAACCGCCAGCACGGCGCTGACCACTTTTTGCCGTTCACCATCGCGCAGAGTGCGCTGCGCGGGTACGCCGAATTTGACCAGCCAGTTGTCGGCATCCCAACTCACCGTTGTTTGCTGCATCGGCTGATTGCCGTAGTTCAGTTGCGCGCGCACCATGCGCCGTGTGCTGGTGGTGATATCACCGCGCTCCATCATGCGTACAGGTTCCACCGACAGCATGCGCGAAACAAACTGCTTGCGTGCGAGCAGGCTGGATGCATTGATCCACAGCTCGCCACCCGGCCAGCCTTTAACGTTGGGTGGGTTAAACAGATTCTGACCCAACGCGGCGGTAGCAAATGCAAGCGGCGCTGTATCGGCCACTGCCACCTCAAATCTGCGCGCGGTGCCAATCACCAGCTCCACCGGCGACTTAACCAGCGTGCCGCGGTTGGTCGGCGCAATCACCTCAGGCAAAGACAGCAGTTCCGTCATCGCTACACCGATTTCATAGTTGCTCTGGCGGAACTTGGCAGCAATACGCTCCACTGTGCGTTCGTCCGGCACCGGCGATACGAACTCGCGCCACAGCTCGGTGACCAGAAAGCTCGCAGCCTGCGGGCGGCGCAGCAGCACTTCAAGCATGGCGTCACCATCAAAATTGCCGGTCACACCGAACACGGTTTTTTCGCCTGCATCATGCATACCTGGACGGAATACAAACTGCGCCGTTTCAGGCTCGATTGACCAGCCGGTAAAGGCCCGCGCGGCCTGCTTGATATCTGCTTCGGAATACTGACCTTCGCCGAGCGTGAACAGCTCCATCACCTCACGCGCAAAGTTTTCATTGGGTGCTTGTTTGCGGTTGTTTGCACCGTCCAGATACACCAGCATGGCCGGGCTTTTGGCTATGGCGCTCAGCATGGTGCGGAAGCTGCCCAGCGCATTAGCGCGCAACAACTGGTGCTGCTGCGCCATCCACCACGCGGAGCTGACCTTGTCGCTTTGCGTGGCAAAGTGGTTGTGCCAAAACAGCGTCATGCGCTCTGCCAGCGGGGTTGGCGTAGCGAGCATTTGCTGTATCCACCATGCGCGCAACTCATTGACACGCTGCACATCTTTGGCGCGGTATTCGCGGCGCTGGTCTTCCGTCATGTCTCGCCGCTGCTTGGGCGTGACGATCGGCTCGTTGACAAACGCTGGCATGGGGCTGGTCGGCGCGGCGCTGGCAGCGCGCACCAAGCGCATGGCTGCTTCGCGCTGCGACAGGCCGACAATGGCGGCAACCTCGGATTCACGCGGATCGAAGCCGGCACGTACAAGCAGGGTACGCGCTTGCTGCGCATCCAGGCTGGCGCTCGCAGCAACCGCTGCGCTACCGCCAAAGGCAAGCGCACTTGTGAGCAGAGCTGAAACGAATATCCGTTGAATTTGCATCATGATTCCTTCACTCACAGGTTTGGCCGATGCGCGCCAGAACCCGCGCGACTACTGGCCTTGCTGGTACATACGCCGCGCGTCGCGGATCTGGTCACGCAGCTGCTGGCGCTCTTCCGGGCTCAACCGGCGCGGGCCGCCCTGGGCGTTGGCAGGCGTAACCGGCGCAGGTTGCGGCGTTACCACTGGCGGGCGCGGTTGCGGCATGGGCACAGGCTGCGGCATGACAGCGGGCGGTAATGCTCGTTGCTCGCGGCGCTGTTCGCGCTCAACTTGCTGTTGCATCCGCGCCTCACGTTTGGCTTCTCTGAAGGCGGCTTGCTGCGGACCGGGCTGCGCCGAAACGCCAGCAGCCATTGCCCCGAGCAGGGCAACAACAAGCAAACGATTCAACTTATTCATGGCTTTCCGGTCAAAAGGGGTAATGCAAGGGGTCATGCAGGCACAACGCAGGGGTTCCAAACAACGATGACCATGCTAGAGCCCGGTCTGGTGAGAGTCTTGCACAGTTTGTAACACCCTGTATCCACCCCACAGTAAAAGGTATTCACCTGTGATTGCTTTGGCTACGATAGCGTCTATGGAGCGAAAACAAAGAATCTTGGTCGTCGATGACGACTCCCGGCTGCGCGATTTGTTGCGCCGCTACCTCACCGAACAGGGTTTTGAGGTGCTGGTGGCTGAAGACAGCGTGCGCATGAGCCGCCTCACGCAGCGCGAGCGCTTTGACTTGCTGGTGCTCGATCTAATGATGCCCGGCGAAGACGGCCTGTCTATCCTCAAGCGTCTGCGCTCGGCCAACGATATGACGCCGGTGGTCATGCTCACTGCCAAAGGCGAGGATATTGATCGGATTATCGGCCTGGAGCTTGGGGCGGACGACTATCTGGCCAAGCCATTTAACCCACGTGAACTGCTCGCGCGCGTCAACGCCGTGCTGCGCCGCGCGCCGGAGCCTGAAGCGCCGGGCGCACCTTCCAGTGCCGAAGAAATGGTTGAATTCGGGCCGTTCATGCTGGACCTTTCACGCCGCACGCTGACCAAGAACGGACAGTCGCTGGAGATCACCAGCGGCGAGTTTGCCGTGTTCAAAGTCTTTGCGCGCAACCCGCGCGTGGCACTGTCGCGCGAAAAGCTCATGGAGCTTGCGCGCGGCCGCGAGCTGCAAGCGTTTGACCGCAGTTTGGACGTGCAGATTTCGCGCCTGCGCAAGCTGGTGGAAGAAGATCCTGCAAAACCTGCTTACATTCAGACCGTGTGGGGAGTGGGTTACGTCTTCATT
>JBOFGW010000102.1:0-6906 GCA_051649325.1 Burkholderiaceae bacterium
CGACGGGATGATTGGCCAGCTGGGTTGAAATCAGCCCGTCCGGCAAGGAAGACCACACGCCATCGGTGCAGAGAAAAATATGGTCGCCCGATTTGAGCAGCAGCGGCGTGCCGTGTTCCACCAGCGGATCAGCCGGCGAACCGAGGCAATTAAAGACCTTGCTGCGGTCGGGGTGGCGCTCTGCATCCGCGCCGATAGAAATGCCGCGGTCCACCAGCGCGTTGAGCTTGGAATGATCGCGCGTCTTGGCCAGCATGGCGTGCTCGCGGAACACGTACAGGCGCGAATCGCCCGCGTGCACCCAAAACGCCGTGTCGTGCTGGACGATGCAGGCCACCGCAGTGGTGCGCGGCGTTTCCGGCAGGCCGTCCACGCGCGATTTGGCGTGCAGCGCCTGGTGCACCTCTAAAAATGCGTCTTCCAAAAACGTGGGCGGGTTGCGCAGAATTGGCGTAGCTTCGCGCTGAAAGCGCGCGGTGATCATCTCCAGCGTGAGTTGCGAAGCAATCTCGCCTCCGTGGTGGCCACCCATGCCATCGCAAATCACCAGCAGCAGCGCATCGCGCGTGAAGCTGTAGCCCATGCGGTCTTCGTTGAGCTTGCGGCCGCCTTTGCGGGAATCCTGAAAGATGGAAAAGCGCACGAAATATCCTGGCGGGCGTTAGTTAACGGCTTTATCAGATTCTTGCTGCGGTTTCTTTTTGCCCCACAGCATCGAGGTCATTTGCTGCTTCTTGGGATTCACAATCGCTTCGGCCTCGCGCTTGCCGCCGAGCGCGTGCTTGACGCTGGAGAGCATGCGCGCCATCCACGGCGGGCCGGAGTCTTCATTGATGCGGTCAACCATGGCTTTTTGCAGCGCAAACACGCTTTGCGGGCGCTTGGTCAAATCCATGTCCAGACACCAGCGCGCCAAGTCAATCAGTTCATCGCTGTAAATGCCGCGCAGCGATTTGAACGCCGCTTCCATGCGGTCATTTTGCTTGCGCACATCAGCGGCTTGCGGCGGCAGGCCGGCCATGCAGGCAAAGATGCAGGCGCCTAGCGCGTAAATGTCAGTCCATGGGCCGAGCGAGCCACCTTTGACATACATCTCCGGCGGCGCAAATCCCGGTGTGTACATGGGAAACAGCTTGGACGCGTCGGTCGCCAGCGTCGTACGTGCCGCGCCAAAGTCCAGAATGATCGGCGAAGCGTCGCGCCGCAAAAAGATGTTGGCCGGCTTCAAGTCCAGATGCAGCAGCTTGTTGGCATGCACCTCGCGCAGGCCGTTCATGACTTGCGTGAAAGTCTGGCGGATAAACATTTCCGACAGAATTTCTTTTTCGCCCTTGTCGCGGTACTTGAGCACAATCTCTTGCAGCGAGCGGCCAGATTCATACACCATCACCATGTACACGGTTTCGTGTGCACGGAAAAAATTCACCACCCGCACAATGTTCGGGTGGAAGATGCGGGCCAGCACGCGGCCTTCTTCAAAAAAGCAGCGCAGACCCAGGCGGAAGGTGGCCAGATTTTCTTGCTTGATGATGGGCGTTAACTCGCCCTCATTGCGGTCGCACAAGCTGGTGGGCAGATACTCTTTGATCGCCACCGGATTGTTGTCTTCGTCGTAAGCCAAATAGACAAACGAAAAGCCGCCTGAAGACAGCTTTTTGACGACTCGGTAGCCGCCAACCTCAATCCCCTCTGGGAGCGGCGCGTTTTTTGGTTTGCTGGACATGAAGAATTGCTTTTGAAGTACGTTGATTGTATGGGCTATCACCGCACTCACGTGAGACCCTACTTTCGGTACGTTGCAGCTTCACCAACAGATTCGTTGCTGGCACCCTACAATCGTTCTTATGACAAAAAGCACAGCTCCCGCAAAACTCCCCATTGCCTCCATGACCGGTTTTGGTGCCGCCCAAGGCACCGCTGCGCTGTGGCAGATTGCTGTGGAAGTGCGCAGCGTCAACTCCCGCTACCTGGACATCACCTTCAAATTGCCGGAAGACGCCCGCGCTGCCGAGGCTGCGCTGCGCGAAACCATTACCGCGCGCATCGGCCGCGGCAAGCTGGAATGCAAAGTGGCCTTGAAACCGGTGGGTGTGGCCGCCGCGCCGCAGATCAACGATGCCGCCGTGGCGCAGTACGCCGCGCTGTTTGAGCGCGTTCGCGCCAAGCTGCCCGCGCTCGCCGCGCCCCGTTTGGCCGACGTACTCGCCTGGCCCTGCGTAACCACCGGCGAAGAAGAAGACAACACGGCTTTGCGCGAAGCGATTGTGGCCACCGCCGCCCAGGCGCTGGACGCCCTGCTCGCCGCCCGCGCCCGTGAAGGTGCCGCACTGGGCAGCGCGATTGGTGAGCGCATCACCGCTATCCGCTCCACCGTCGCCACCCTGCGCAAGCGCCTGCCCGAAGTGCTCACGCAGCAGCAAGCCCGCATTACCGAGCGGATGGAAGCGGCGCTGGGCTTGGTGGCCGGACGCAACGGAGCAGTTTCCGCAGAAGAAATCCGCGACCGCATCCGGCAAGAAGTCACCATGATCGGCACCCGCATCGACGTGGCCGAAGAGCTGGACCGGCTGGACACGCATTGCAACGAAGTCGACCGCCTGCTGGCCGGCGGCGGCGCCATCGGCAAGAAGCTGGACTTCATCGTGCAAGAGTTCAACCGTGAGGCCAACACGCTCGGTTCAAAAATGGTGGCCGAGGATTTTCAGAAGGCTGCGATTGAGCTGAAAGTGCTGATTGAGCAAATGCGTGAGCAGCTTCAAAACCTGGAATAGCTGCTATTCAGGGGACTCCGAAGTAGGACTACGCAATATCCATACGGGTTTTGAGCTATTTTTGCCTGAAAAGGCGCATGGATATTGCGTACACTGCTTTTGGAGCCTATTAAACTTCCGTCGATTCGTTCAGGCTGAGCCCGTCGAAGCCCTCTGGCAGCTACTTGGATCATCACGCGCCCTGAACGTGTTTCGACAACCGGCACGCAAGGAAAACCGTAGCAACTCTCATATGAAAACCTGAGTGAACAATATGATCAGCTGATCTGTTGCCTCACTAGGTATTTATTCCACCGACATCCCCTTAGTAGTACTCACAAACTTTTAGCGCTGTGCTGCATAAATGACACAAAGCAACTACCCGGTTTATTGCTTTGTCTAGAACATTTCATTCCTTGTTGTTAAACTTGCGTTATATGCACTTTTCTGTGATGCACTGACTGAGAACTTTCCGGTTGAGCGGTATGTCACAGTGCAACAACAAGGGATAACACATGAACAACAAAAACAAACGTGCGGCGGCGGTAGTTCTTGCGTCTTTCGCATTTCTCACGCTCTCAGCCTGCGGTGGTGGGGGTGGCAATGAAAGCGCTTCGGCGCCGCCAGCAGGCACTAGTTCTCCTGCACCCGGTTCTCCTGCACCAACAACAAGCCCTGCCCCAACCGCAAGCCCCGCCCCCTCGCCAAGCGCAAGCGCATCGCCCGCTCCAACCCAAGCACCTACGCCCACGCCGACGATGCCGGCCGGCTTGGCCAGCGATCCGGATTTTCAAAAAGCGCTGATGCTGTGGCGCAATGATGATCTCACCAAACATCCCAAAGGCTCTTGCGCGGGCTGCCATGGCGCAGACTTTTTTGATCTGGCGCGGATTGGTTCCACGTCTGAAGATCTGGCCCGCCGCGCCAAGATCGATGGCGCAAGCCAAGAAGAAGCCGACGCGCTCGTCGCCGCCATCCAAAAGATGCGCACGGCGTACAAGATGCCGGTGACCAATGCCCGCACCTTCCGCCCCTTCCAGCCGGGCGGCGATGTGCTGCTGCCTGCACTGGCCGACGCACCGCATGTCACAGCAGTTAAACGCGACATCGCTTTTGGCAAACAGCTCGAAACTCTGCTGCCTACGCTCTACGGCAACCGCATCGATAGCCTGGAAAAAGCCAAAAAAGCGCGTGATGAACTGCTAGATCTAGCCAAAGGCACCAACGCCGCTGGCGCCAACTCCGGCAAGCTCCACCTGCGCAATCTGCCTACCGGCGTGACCTACCCGCTCTGGTCGGCTGACCTGCACCATGGCGCGGCTGAAGGCACGCTCAACGACTGGATTGCTGACATCGCGCACGACCCCAAGCCGGAGTTCAAAGCGCAGTGGACCGCGCTGCAAGACGCCTACCTCAAAGAACCCAGCACCGAGAATTTTTGGAAGATGTATGCCGCCGCCGCGGAAATGACCCGCGTGCCGCTGCTGGGCACCTGCACCATGACCGGGATCAACCCTGCGCTTGCCTGCGGCGCGGTCGATAACTTCAACCGCGACAAATTTCTCTCTGCATTGAAAGGCCAGCATATGCTGCGCCAGCAACTGGCCGGCGTGAATGACTTTATGAGCGGCCCGCTGCCGTTCTCTTACCTGGATACAGACCCGCGCTTTGCCTACATGATCAACCGCAAAAGCCCAGAGATGCTCCCCGCCCACATGTGGGAAATAGGCGACCAGGGCCGCACCATGCTGGATGACAGCAGCCGCACCGGCAGCTTCCGCGAAAACCTGCTCAAACTAGGCTACCCCGCGTTCGTGCAAGACAGCATTGACCCGCTGCGCACCGAAAACCAGGAGCAACAAGCGCTGCGCCTAGCGTGGTTTTGGATTGGCTTTACCTTTGACCCAAGCTTTGGCCGCATTCACGGCAGCAACGCCACCAAAGTAGGCGAATACATGGTGGCCACACTGATTGAAGAACGCATGTTCATCCACAACGCGCTGGCCGCCAACATGCGCCTGGTGGCCAAGGGTTTCTTGCCAGAAGCCAACGTGGCCTTCAAAACCCGGCCCAACCGCATTGAACAGGCGCCCTTCAACTTTTTGATGAACTACAGCTACTTCATTGGCTACAACCGCACCGTACTCAACTGGAACGAGAGCACCAAAAACGGCATCACCTTCACGCAAGCGCTCAAAGACGAGCAAGCCGCGCTGTGGAACCGCATGGTCGCCAACGGCTTTCGCATGAGCATGTATCTGCAGATGGAAGCGCTGGACCAAGAACCGCTCAAATCAGACACCAAACAGCTCGCGGTCTTGAAAGCCATGCTGGAGGATGAGGTCAATGCAAGCACCGGCCAACTGCGCCGCGGCTCGCTCTACGCCATCCACGCCCACTTTGCCAAATACCAGCCGCAGCATGACACCGCGGATGATGCGCTGATGGCGGCACTCGCTGCCAAAGCGGGGGCAACGCTGCCGACTTACTAGGCAAATTTTTAGAGGTTTTTGGAGTGTTTACGCAATATCTATGCGGGTTTTGGAGCATTTTTGCTCCAAAACCCGCATGGATAATGCGTCATTCATTTTGAATGATCGGCCCGCACGCACTTTTGCACGCGTAAAGCTCTAGCGCGCCATCTGCGCTGGCCAACGACCAATCTCAGCAGACCGCTCAAGGCCAATGCTCTGCCCCAGCGGATCGGCATGGCGGTGCGCCAGCCGCCATTGATTGCCGTGCCGGCGAAACACTAGCGTGACCCGCAAAGTCCACGGCTGCGCCGGCGAACCACCTACTTCTACGTTGGAATGCTCGATGGCCGCGAGCACAATCACATCCACCCCGCGATACACCTCAACAGGTTCAAACGTCGAGTCGCGGCCATTGCGAAAGAACTGCCCAATCTGCACCCAATCATCCTCTGTGTAACTGTTGCCACGGCTGGAATAACTGCCAAACGGCGACATCAGCGTGAAGCGTTCGTCGAGCAGGATCAGGCTACGGTAACGCCCAACATCACCCTGCATCAGCGCAATGTGGCCTTCCCTCGCGCGGGTGATGAGATCTGCAACCACCGCATCATTAAATTTCTCACCGTGCAAACCACTGCTTCCTCCAATCGTTGCAACTGAGCTTCCAAATTGGGTTGAACTACGCATAAACACTCTCCGGCTAAAACGCGTAAGAGCGGAGAATGATTCATAGCCGGGGGGGCGGTCTAGTAAAAGTGCGACAACATAAAAGCCAACTCGCAAGTACAGCGAGGTTTTTCAGGCAGTTTTGCCCTAAAACCCGCATGAATATTGCGTCGTTATTTTTGCGTAAACGCGCTTTCGCCATGCGGCGCTGCCTTGAATTCCGGCAGCGCTTCAACCTGCGCTGAAAACGCCGCCAGGTGCGGATAGTCCGCCGCCGGCACCATTTCTGGCAACATCGTCTCGGTGAACCGCCACACCACGCCTGCCGTCACGCCGGCCTGGCTGATGGTGTTGCTTGCGGCCGCGAGCGGTGCGCGCGCCAGCTCTTGCTCAAGCGCACCAAAGGCCGCGAGCATCTGGCCCGTAACCCGCTCGATCCACGGCGCATGCACTTTTTCCGGCGGGCGCAGGCTGCGTTCATAGATGATCTGCACCGCCTTCTCGCATGCCGCCAGCGCCAGCCCCGTCACGCGCAAGTCGCGCCGCAGCCCGCTCACATCTGCAGGCAGCAGCGAGCGCGGGTGCGCGAGAGCCTGCGCATATTCCAGAATCAAGTTTGAATCCATCAGCACCGTGCCGTCATCGCACACCAGCGTAGGCGCCTTCACCACCGGATTGATTTTCTGAAACTCCGCAAAGCCGCGAAACACCGACACCGGCAGATGCTCAAAGCGCAGGCCCAGCAATTGCAGCGAGATGGCTACGCGGCGGACGTAGGGGGAGTCTAGGAGGCCGATGAGCTTCATGGGGGGATTTCTAGCGTTTGAGTCCACCCGACGGCCTACAGCGGGTGCAACGAAGGGTTAGGCCAAGTCCGCGGAGACCTTG
Source organism: Burkholderiaceae bacterium (assembly GCA_051649325.1). Classification (GTDB taxonomy): domain Bacteria; phylum Pseudomonadota; class Gammaproteobacteria; order Burkholderiales; family Burkholderiaceae_C; genus JBJOQV01. The sequence goes on from JBOFGW010000102.1 coordinate 6,779, forward strand.
CGAACCTCCACCGACTCAGCGGAACGCTCAGTGGGACCGTGGAAGACCGCCTCAATGTTGTTGCCGTCGGGGTCGATGACGAATGCGGCGAAGTATGAAGAATGGTAGTTCCTTGGGCCAGGAGGACC
>JBOFGW010000103.1:0-11459 GCA_051649325.1 Burkholderiaceae bacterium
GAAGAAGCGCCGCCCATCCGCATTGAGCCGCAAAAAACCGTGGTCGCGCGCAGTGAGCGGGTGGAAAAAGAAAAGCAGCAAGCGCTCTTCACAGAAATTGCCGGTGGCCAGTTGCCGCAACTGGGCTTGCTGGATGCAGCGCCGGTGGCGCAAGAGTTTGTCAGCCGCGAAACGCTGGAGTTCACCAGCCGCTTGATTGAAAAGAAGCTCAGCGACTTCAACGTTTCAGCCAAAGTGGTGGCGGCCTATCCCGGCCCGGTGATAACGCGTTATGAGATTGAGCCAGCCGTCGGTGTAAAGGGCAGCCAGATTGTGAACCTCTCGCGCGATCTGGCACGGGCGCTCTCGCTCGTGAGCATCCGCGTGGTGGAAACCATTCCGGGCAAGAACTACATGGGCCTGGAGCTGCCCAATCCCAAGCGGCAAACCGTCAAGCTGTCGGAGATTTTGGGCTCGCAGGTTTATAACGACAGCCATTCACATCTGACGCTGGCGCTGGGCAAAGACATCGGCGGCAACCCGATGGTGGCAGATCTTGCCAAGATGCCGCACTTGCTCGTGGCCGGTACCACCGGCGCAGGTAAATCGGTGGGCATCAACGCCATGATTCTGAGCCTGCTCTACAAGAGCGAGGCCAATGATGTGCGCGTGATTCTGATCGACCCAAAGATGCTCGAGATGAGTGTGTACGAAGGCATCCCACATCTGCTCGCACCCGTGGTGACAGACATGAAGCAGGCCGCCAACGCGCTGAACTGGTGCGTGGGCGAGATGGAGCGCCGCTACAAACTCATGAGCAAGATGGGTGTGCGCAACTTGTCTGGCTACAACCACAAGATCACAGAAGCAGAGAAAAAAGGCGAAAAGCTGCCCAACCCCTTCAGCCTCACGCCGGAGGCGCCCGAGCCGCTGCAAAAGCTGCCGCATATCGTGGTGATCATCGATGAGCTGGCCGATTTGATGATGGTGGTGGGCAAGAAGATCGAAGAGCTGATTGCACGGTTGGCGCAAAAAGCGCGCGCCGCCGGCATTCATTTGATTCTTGCGACGCAACGGCCCAGCGTGGATGTGATCACCGGCCTGATCAAGGCCAATATTCCCACGCGCATCGCCTTCCAAGTCAGCAGCAAGATCGACAGCCGCACGATTCTTGATCAGATGGGCGCGGAAACCTTGCTCGGCATGGGCGACATGCTGTACATGCCGCCCGGCACCGGCCTGCCCGTGCGCGTGCATGGCGCGTACGTGGCCGATGATGAAGTACACCGCGTGGTCGATCACCTGAAGAAGCAGGGCGAGCCCAACTACATCGACGGCATTCTTGAAGGCGGCGTGCTTGGCGAAGACGGCGACGGAGTCGGTAGCGTGACCGGCATCGGCGGCGATGGCGAGAACGATCCGCTGTACGACCAAGCCGTGGAAGTGGTGCTCAAAAACCGCCGCGCATCCATTTCGCTTGTACAGCGGCACCTGCGCATTGGCTATAACCGCGCCGCACGTTTGCTGGAGCAAATGGAGCAAAGCGGGCTGGTGAGCGCGATGCAGGGCAGTGGTAACCGCGACATTTTGGTGCCCGCCGGCCAAGAAAAGGCGTGATCCACATTCGTGCGGCGCAATTGCCGCAAGAGGTTGATGCGGTGGGAGAAATTCATTACCGCTCGCGCATGCAAAACTACGCTGGCATCATGCCAGCGCGTTATCTTGCCAAGCAGTCGGTTGCCGGCTGGCAAAAGACTTGGCGCGGCATTGTGGCGGCGCCGGAATTTGCCCGCGAACACTTGTTTGTGGCGTGTGATGAAAAGAATCGCGTGATCGGTTTTGCGCACACAGGCCCCGTGAAACCCCTGGAAACTGAAACAACCCGTAACTTTTCCGGCGAGCTGTATGCGCTGCATTTGCGTGAAGCGTTTCAAGGGCAAGGTATCGGCCAAGATCTGCTGCATGCGGTGATGGAGTGGCAGCGCGCGCAAGGCCGCGATTCCATGCGCTTATGGGTGTTGACAGAGAATTTTGGTGCGATTCGTTTTTATGAGCGTTTGGGCGCGCAGCGCTCCGGTGCAAACTGGTTTGTGTGTGACGATGAAATGATTGAAGAACTGGAGTACGGATGGACAAGTTTGCCGGTCTAACAAAACTCGCAACAAAACTCGTTATCGCAGGCGGGCTTGCGTTTTGCGCCGCGGCGGCGCATGCAGGCGCAATTGACGACTTTAAAAAGTTTGTCGATGGCGCCAGTGCCATCACCGGCCAGTTCACACAGGCCACGCAGTCGGCCCGTGTGAAGCAGACCAGCGGCCAGTTTGCGATTGCGCGACCCGGCAAGTTTCGCTGGAGCATTGAAAAGCCCTACGAGCAGTTGATTGTGAGCGACGGCGCCAAAGTTTCGCTGTACGACAAAGATCTCAACCAAGTCACCGTGCGGCCCATCAAAGACGCGCTGTCCGCTACGCCCGCGGCGCTGCTGCTGGGCGGCGATCTGCTCGCGCAATTCAATTTGAAAGAAGTCGCGAGCAAAGACGGCATGGATTGGCTGGAAGCAACGCCCAAGGGCAAAGACATGCAGTTCACCAAAATCTCTGTAGGCATGGCCGGTGGCGTGCCCGCGCGCATGGAGCTGCAAGATAATTTTGGTCAATCCACGCGGATTGAGCTGAAGAATATTTCCAACAAAGCGCAACCACCAGCGGATGCGTTTGTCTTTACGCCGCCCAAGGGTGCGGATGTGTTGACGCAGTAAATTTTTAGAGCTTCTGCAAGCACTCTACGCAATATCCACGGGCGTTTTCAGGCAAAAATGCTTGGAAAGCGGCATGGATATTGCGTGATACTAGCTCTCACCTCGCTCTACCCTTTAGTGCTATATCGCGCAGCGGTTGCACTACCTACCATTTCGTTGCGCCGCAATGTTGCGGCAGTTTTATTGACGGATGGAGGCAGTTTTGGCGCAAATCAGGCTGATAAAAAGTATTGGGATTACGGTGGCCGCGATGGTAGTTCTGGCCGCATGCGGTGGCGGCGATGACGCCGCCCCGGCGCCGACACCAACACCCATCTCATCCGGCAGCCCATCACCCAGCCCCACACCGACTGCGTCGCCCAGCCCATCGCCAACGCCAACCGCTACACCCACAGGATCCCCGAGTCCGTCGCCCACACCTACGCCAACCGGATCTCCAAGCCCATCGCCAACGCCCACACCTACTTCAACGCCTACAGCAACGCCTAGCCCCAGTCCGACGCCTACCCCAACTTCTACCCCTACTCCGACACCCACTGCGGCAGCGCGCAACTACGAAGCGATCGCTTTTATTCAAACACGCGCTGAACTGCTTACCCAACTTAACGCGCAAGGCGCGCGCGGCTTCACCTTCTTTGGCCCGTTGGGGCTGGATAACGGCACGCCGGGCAATATCAATGACGATCAGTTTGTCAACTTTTATGTCAAAGATAGCGCCACGACCTATGTGAACGAGATTCTGGACACGCCCGCCAGCGTCAGCGCGTTGCTCGCGCAAATGAATGCGCAGGGCGCGCGCGGTTTTGATTTCTACGGCCCTCTGGAAGTGGGCACGCTCTATGTCAAAGAAAGTGCTGGCGCTACCTATACCTATGAACTCCTGAGTGCGACCGATACCAATGCAAACTTTTTGACCCAGGCCAACAGCCAGGGCGATCGCGGCTTTTTCTACATCGGCTCTTACGCGGTTGACACCACCACATTCGTCAACATCTACGCCAAAGTCACGGGCAGCGCAGCCAAATACGCGTATCGCCTGCAGCCCTTCTTGGACGATCCCGCTGCATTCGTGACCCAGGCCAACGCCCAAGGGCAAGAAGGATATCGGTTCGTTGGTGGTGCAGCGTTTCTTGGCGAGCCGGTTGGCTCTGATGCGCGAACGCGCAACGTTTATGTGCGTGATACAGCGCAGTCCGCCCGCTTCGAGTGGAAGACTGCTGCGCCCGCAGGCACCGCTACCGCGTTGGTGACACAGGCCAATGCAGAGGCTGCCGCGGGCTTTTTGTATTACTCAGTGGTGGGATTTTCCGCCAACGGCACCATTTCCTCGCGCGAGTTGTATTTCAGGCCCACGAGCTGCGTTGGTGTGCTCTGCAGGGCGGCAGGGCCGTTCTAGGCATGAATTAAATCGGTTCTACGCAGTATTGATGCGGGTTTTCGGGCAAAAGTAGCTCAAAACCCGCATCAATATTGCGCATAGGCTTATTTTTGAGCGTCACTACAACGCACGAGCGCGCCGCGATTTCTGTTGTGCAGCTCTGCACTTACAGCGATATACTAGATAAATGTCCAGTTATCCAGTCCAATTCTTCAAAGGCCGCGGCGCGGTATCCAACCCGCAGCATCGCTTTGAAAAAGACGCAAGAGCGCCGGTGCGCGACGGCTGGGAATACGAGGGCGCGGAATTTGGCTATGACGATGACGGCCAGCCGCTTGACGCAGCAGGGCACGCGCCGGCGACGCAGATTACGCACGAGCACGTCAAGTCCATCATCAGCCGCAACGATTCGCCGGACATTTATTTTGCGCAGTCAATCAACCCGTACCGCGGCTGTGAGCACGGCTGCGTGTACTGCTACGCGCGGCCCACGCACAGCTATTTGGGTATGTCGCCGGGGCTGGATTTTGAAACGAAGATCATCGCCAAGATCAACGCCGCCGATGTGCTGCGCCACGAGCTGCAAGCGCGCAGCTACAAGCCCAGCTTGATTCTGGTTGGGTCCGCCACTGACCCGTATCAGCCGGTGGAGCGCGATCTCAAACTCACGCGCGGCGTGTTGCAACTGCTCGCGCAAAGCAGGCATGCCACCGGCGTCATCACCAAACACAGTTTGATTGAGCGCGATATCGATCTGCTAGCTGAGCTCGCAAGCCAGCAGCTTGTCTCCACCTACATCACTATCACCACGCTGGATCACAGCCTGTCACGGATTCTTGAGCCGCGCGCCGCAAGCCCCGCGCGGCGGCTGCGCACGATTGAGGCGCTTGCCAAAGCCGGCGTGCCGGTGGGCGTGAGCGTCGCGCCGGTGATTCCGTTTATCACCGAGCCAGAGATGGAAAAAATCATGGATGCCGCAGTCGCCGCCGGAGCAACCAGCGCGTTTTACACCGTGCTGCGTCTGCCCTGGGAAGTGAAAGACTTGTTTATCGATTGGCTGAGCACGCACTTTCCAGACCGCAAAGCGCGCGTGCTGAGCCGCTTGAAGGACATGCGCGGCCTGTCTGCGCAAGACGCGCCGCGGCTGAACGACCCCAACTTTTTCTCGCGCATGAAAGGCGAGGGCCTGTGGGCCGACATGATCGGGCAGCGCTTTAACAAGCATGCCGCCAAGCACGGCCTAAATCGTGTGCGCTACCACGTGGATGCAGGCAAGTTTGACGCCGCGCTGCTCAGCGGCCAGCAAAGTCTTTGGTAACGGATTTTGCATGTGATTCATGCGCAAAATTATTCAAGTTGAAAGATATTCTACGCAATATCCATGCGCCTTTTGAGCCGTTTTTGCTCGAAGACCCGCATGGATATTGCGTAGTGCACCTGTAAATCGCTTCGATTTAGCGTCAAACTTATGCGTAATGAATTCACGCATGAACCAAATGAGTGCAAGGCGCATCCCGGGTACTACCTACCATGATCTGGCTAAATACGTTGCAGCATCGCATCATCGCGGCGCGGCGTAACCATATGCGGCACCGAATAAGTTAGAGTCCGTTATCAAAGCAATAAATCTAGATCTGCCTATTGTTCAGCAGGCCGACAACACGGGGATAACAAGCATGCGCAGTTCCTTTTTACGGTTCGCGAGAATCGCGCTCGGCCTCGCCGGGCTGACGGTCTCCAGCTTCGCCCTTGCGGCGGGCAACGCGGCATCAACCACTGCGGAAGTCACGCTCACACCCATTCAAACCCTGCTCATCATGCTGTGTGCAGCATTGGTGTTTTTCATGCAGGCCGGCTTTGCACTGCTAGAAAGTGGCCTGTCGCGCGCCAAGAACGCCATCAACGTGTTGATGAAAAACTATTTGGACATGTGCTTTGGCGCAATCGCCTTCTTTGTGATCGGCTACGGCTTGATGTACGGCGCCAACCCGAGCGGCTGGTTTGGCACGAGTGGCTTTTTGCCCCACGGCGCATCGCTCAGCACCTACACCAATGTGCTCTACGCCATGATGTTTGCCGCCACCGCTGCAACGATTGTGAGCGGCGCGATCGCGGAGCGCACGCATTTTCGCGCCTACATCTGGGGATCAGTCGTCATTACGGCGATCATCTATCCGATCTTTGGTAGCTGGGTCTGGGGGCCGGGCGGCTGGCTGGCCAAAATGGGTTTTGTGGACTTTGCCGGCTCAACCGTTGTGCATGCGGTGGGCGGTTGGTGCGCGCTGGCGGCACTGATTGTGGTCAAACCGCGCCTGGGCCGCTTTGCACCCAATGGCGAGGTACGCGATATTCCGGGCCACAACTTGTCGGCTGCGGCGCTGGGCGCATTGATTCTGTGGCTGGGCTGGTTTGGTTTTAACGGCGGCAGCGCGGTGAGCGCAGGGTTGCCTATCGAAACCATCGGCAAGATTGCGCTGAACACGCATTTGGGCGGCGCGGCCGGTGCGCTGGGTGCGCTGCTGGCGATGCGGTTGTTTGGCTCGCATACGCTGCTGACTGTGACGCTCAATGGCTCAGTGGCCGGACTCGTAGCAATCACCGCCGGCTGCCACGTGATGGAGCCCATGTTCGCAATCATCACCGGCCTTGTTGCAGGCTTTCTCACTTCTGTGGCCGAAGCGTTTTTGCTGCAGATGCGGCTGGATGATGTGGTCGGCGCAGTCGCCGTGCATCTGGTGGGCGGCATCTGGGGCACGCTGGCAGTGGGCCTGTTCACGCATGGCCGCTACTTTGACTTGCAGCTGATTACCGCGCAGCTCACCGGGATTGCGGCCGCGGGGCTGTGGGCTTTCCCGCTGGCCTACATCATGTACAAAGCGCTGGATGCAGTGATTGGCCTGCGCGCCACGGCGCAGCAAGAGCAGCGCGGGCTGGATTTCTCGGAGCACTACGAGGTGGGCTACCCCGAGTTCCAGCGCGATATTGTTCATCGCGGGCGTGAATCTTGAGCGCACAGCAATGAGCGCCTATCTCGATACTCCGCAAGCCATCAAGCGCCGCCGTGCATTCATGCACGCGCTGGTGCCGCTGATCGGCAAGGACAAGTCTTTGCAAACCGTGGCATTGTGGGAAGAAACGCTGGGTTCAGATCAGCCGCTTTTGCGCGGCATTCCGGCCTTTGTCAATCTGGCGGTGGCGGAGCTTGAAATTTCCGCACAGCCCAAAGACCTGACTTACGCACTGATGCAAAGCCTGGGCACCGCCGATAGCGAGCTGCCGCCCGACCCAAAGCCGATTCTTGCCAATGGCGCAGTTGCAAAACCCATTTCGATCTTGGGTACATCGCGCCGCGCCAGCGACCCCGTAGCAGAGAGGCCGGTCGAACCGCTCTGCGCAACGCTTGGTGCATTGCTGCTCGCGCTGGTGGATGGTGTCGGCCGGGCGGACCGCAGCGCGCAAAACTATGCGGTCGATCAGTTCATTACTGCCGCGGGCTCACCGGCAGTGGCGGCGGATCTGAAAAACTTGCTGAGCGGCAAATCCGCGAACTTGCAGGGCAAGTACGACGAAAAGCACGCGGCGGCGCTCGTCAATGCGCTCTACATCCAAATCGCCAATGCTGCCGGCCCGGTGAGCGCAGACCGTATTTTGACGCAGGCTGTGACGCTGGTGGAGTCGAGTCCGGCAGGCTTTCGCGTCTCGCCGCGCTCTTTGCTCTAGCAGCGCGGCAGCGTCGTTTCGTTACGGCTGGTTCAAAACGATTTCGACCCGCTTGTTCTTTTTACCCTCCGAGCGGATTTTCACGACCTTGATGCTGCCAATCTCTGCGATGTTGGCCACATGCGTGCCGCCGCAGGGTTGCAGATCAATGCCGGGAATCTTCAGCAGGCGCACACGGCCGGCGCCTCTCGGCGGCGCGACGGACATGGTCTTGACCAGCTCGGGCTGCGTGTCTAGCTGTTCATCAGTGATCCACTCTGTCTCTGTAGCAACGGCGCGGGCGATTAGAGCGTTGGCCTCGCGTTCAATATGCTCGGCATTGAGCAATGCCATATCGATATCAAAGTCCAGCCGGCCTTTTTCCGCGCTGATGTTGCCGCCGGTCACCGGTGCCACCACCACACATGAGAGTACGTGCAGCGCGGTGTGTACGCGCATGTGCGCATAGCGGCGCGGCCAGTCGAGTATGAGCGTCACCGCCTCGCCCAGCGCGGGCAGGGCGCTGCCTTCTGCAACCAGGTGCATGATGGAATCTGCGTCCTGGCCTTTGCGGGTATCGGTAATGTTGACCTGGCTGCCGTCAGCGCGCGTGAGCATGCCATTGTCGCCCGGCTGACCGCCGCCATTGGGATAGAACACGGTCTGATCGACCTCAAACCCGCCCGGATGCACGGCGGTGACGGTCGCGGTGCAGGTTTGCAGGTAGGCGTCTTCGCGAAACAAAAAGGCTGTCATGTTACTGACCCAGTTGTGCTTCAAAATAAGTTTGAAACATCAAGACCAGCGTGGTCATCAGCAATGTTGTGCCCACCAGCAGGCTGCCGATGGCAATTAGCACCGGCGGCCAGCGGTTGGCGGAGGTTTGGCCGGACTGCGGGTTGTACTTGGCGTCCCATTTTTCATCTGGCGTAAGACTGATGACAATCGCTTCCAGCAGCGCTGCGACCACCGGCACCATGCCCAGAAAAAACGCTGGCTGCTTGAACCACTCGCGCGACTGAAACGCCCAGACCGCGCAGGGAATCGATACCACCGCGTAAATCCACCACCACTTCCAGCCCAGATACAGCCGGTGCGCGCCAATGGCGCCCAGCAGCGCGGCCAGCACGCCCGCGAGCGGCTTGGATTTGTGCGATGTTGCATGTGTTGTTGCCATGATCGCAATCTTAGTGATTTACCGGCCGCTTGTCTTTGCAGGACTACGCAATATCCATGCGCCTTTTCAGGCAAAAATGGCTCAAAAGGCGCATGGATATTGCGTCATGCTGCTTTAAGCAGTCCGGTATGGATGGCTAGAGCATTGATTTTGTTGGTTTTCTTTGCCAACTTGAGGCGCGCCTCAATTGCCGCAAGCACGCTTTCACGCTATTATCGAGGGCTTTCTGCAGAAAATTGCTGTACCTATAAGTTGCTCGCAAGGCCGGGCTTTGAAGGAATGTGAACATGGTTGTTATTCGACTGAATCGTGGTGGCGCCAAGAACCGCCCGTTTTTCAATATTGTTGTGACTGACTCGCGCAATCGCCGCGACGGCGCATTCATTGAGCGTCTGGGTTTTTACAACCCCAAGGCTGCAGCCAATGAAGAAGGCCTGCGCATTGCGGTTGACCGCGTCACTTACTGGACTGGTGTTGGCGCGCAAGTGTCGCCCACCGTTGCGCGTCTTGTAAAAGATCTGAGCAAGAAAGCGCCCGCAGCGGCTGCTTAAGGTTCAAGCGCGTGGCTGAGCAGGCTGTTCTGGTCGGCCACATTCGCGATGCCTTTGGCATCCAGGGCTGGATTGAGTTGCAGCCCTATAGCGACGAGGCCGCGGGCTTGCTGAGTGCCAAGCAGTGGCAGCTGCGGCGCGGCGGGCAAACCCAGTCGGTCAAGGTTGAGCAGGCCAAGCGGCACAGCAAGCGCATCGTCGCCAAGCTGGCAGGCACGGCAGACCGCACGGCGGCTGAAGGCCTGAAGGGTTTTGAAGTCTGGGTGGACAAACGCGATTTGCCGCCACCCAAAGAGAACGAGTTTTACTGGACCGATTTGATCGGTTGCAGGGTAGAAAATACGCAAGGCACGTTGCTTGGCGAAGTGGATGCAGTGGATGACAACGGCGCGCACGGGTTTTTGTCTGTGAAGAGCGCGAGCGGCGTTCAGCACCTGATTCCGTTTGTTGCCGCGTACGTGATCAAGGTTGATGTAGCCGCCAAGCTGTTGATTGTGGATTGGCAGGAAGATTTTGCGCTGTAGCGATGATGCGCTTTGATGTCATCACGCTATTTGCAGAGATGTTTACCGCGCTCACCGGTAGCGGCATTACGCGGCGGGCGGAGGAGCAGGGCGCCTACGCGCTGACATGCTGGAACCCGCGCGATTTTGTGGCTGATGCCTACCGCCGGGTGGATGACCGGCCCTTTGGCGGCGGCCCCGGCATGGTGATGATGGCCGCGCCGCTTGAGGCCGCCATCAACGCCGCCAAGGCCGCTAGAAAGGCCAGCAGCGGCGATGCAGCGCCGGTAGTGCTGATGAGCCCACAAGGCGCGCCGCTCACGCACGAGCGGGTAGCGCAGTGGTCAGCGGGTAGCGGTTTGATTGTGCTGTGCGGCCGGTACGAAGGCGTAGACCAGCGCCTGATTGACCGGTGCGTAGATGAAGAAGTATCGGTGGGTGATTTTGTGGTGTCAGGCGGCGAGCTGCCGGCCATGATGTTGATGGATGCAATCATCCGCCAGTTGCCGGGCGTGCTCAATGATGAGCAGTCTGCCGTGCAAGATAGTTTTGTGAATGGTCTGCTGGATTGTCCGCAATTCACGAGGCCAGAAGAATATGCGGGCGTGGCGGTGCCGGATGTATTGATGTCCGGCCACCATGCTCAGATTGGACAGTGGCGGCGTGCGCAAGCCTTGGTGAAAACCGCGGCGCGCAGGCCGGATTTAATTGCCAAGGCACGTGCGCAGGGCATGCTCAGCGCACATGACGAAGCACTGCTTGCAGGCTTGCCTGCAAGTGCAAAGATGGCGCAGTGAAGTTTCTGCGCTTGGTTTTAACTCCATCCTCTGCGGTGCCAACACTAAAAACAGGCGCGCGCATGATGGCAAAAAGGAACTAGACCGATGAACATCATCGAACAACTTGAAAAAGAAGAGCTGGCCCGCCTGACGGAAAAACGTCCGGTGCCCGAGTTTTCCCCCGGCGACACCGTGGTGGTGAACGTGAACGTGGTTGAAGGCAACCGCAAGCGCGTACAGGCTTATGAAGGCGTGGTGATTGCCAAGCGCAACCGCGGCCTGAACAGCTCGTTTATCGTGCGCAAAATTTCCTCCGGCGAGGGCGTTGAGCGTACGTTCCAAACCTACTCGCCGCTGCTGGCTTCGGTTGAAGTCAAGCGCAAGGGCGATGTGCGCCGCGCCAAGCTGTACTACCTGCGTGGCCGCACCGGCAAGGCAGCACGCATCAAGGAAAAGCTGTCCTACAACCGCGACGAGTAATCGCGCGCTGCTTAAGATTTTCCGATGCAAGAAAGGGGCTCCATGTGAGCCCCTTTTCCTTGCTCAACGTAGCCCGAACGCGCAAGCCGCTATGCTTAAACCCTATGCAGAACGCACCATGAGTGAACCGCCCATCAGCCTGGACAAGATCCGCA
>JBOFGW010000104.1:0-2189 GCA_051649325.1 Burkholderiaceae bacterium
TCTTGCCAAGAAAAGTAACCAAAAGAAGGCGCGCCCGCATAAACGGGGCACGCGCTGGCAGGCGCGTGCTCTTCGCGCGGCGCCACGCATGCGTGGCGAAACCCCGCACTCAGCCCTTCGGGTTCCCAAGTCAGTCAAGTGCCAAGCGGCGGGCAAAAAAACTCGCTGCGCTCAAACAGTTTTTGCCCGACACCCCCGCTTGGCACTTGCCTGCCTTGGCGCTTCAGAGGGCTATGCAACGTGCGGGCACCGCGCAGTGAACAAAGAAGTAATTTTTCAACAGATTCAAGTACCTCTACGCATTATCCATGCGCCTTTTCAGCCATTTTTGCCTGCAAAAGCGCATGAATATTGCGTAAACGCTCTTGAAATCTACACAATCTGCCCCTCATCTAACAACGCTTCACCATGCATCCCCCGCAGTTTTTTTGCGCGCTGCGCTTGCTATATTTTGTAATAAACCAAGACTCACATAGCTCACTCCGGTTTGAATGAATATGCGTTTGCTGCCTCAAAAACTGCTCCTCGGTATTGCGGCTATCGCTGCCGCGCTCTCCATCACACTCCCCGCCTGCGCCCGCGAAACCACGCCGCAGCCGCGCGAAGTGACGCCGCGCGGGCCGCTGCTCTCGGATGAGCAGCAACTTGTGAATTTGTTTCAAACTTCGGCGCCCAGCGTGGCGTACATCACCACGCAGAACGTGCAGTTCAATTCCTGGTTTGAGCCTGAATTGGCGCAGGGCGCAGGCTCCGGTTTTGTGTGGGACGCTGCCGGTCACGTGGTCACCAATTTTCATGTGGTTCAGGGCGCCCAGCGTGTGTTTGTGCAGCTAGATGCGGGCCAGCCGATCGAGGCAACGGTGGTGGGCGGCGCGCCGGAATACGACTTGGCTGTGGCGAAACTGTCGCGCGTGCCCAGCGGGCTGCGGCCTATTCCGCTGGGTGCGAGCCGCGATTTGAAAGTAGGTCAAAGCGTGATTGCGATTGGCAATCCGTTTGGTTTGCAGCGCACATTGACCCTCGGGATTGTGAGCGCGCTGGACCGTGAATTGCCAACTGCGACTTTTCGCGAGGTGGCCGGTGTGATTCAAACTGATGCGGCGATCAACCCTGGCAACTCCGGCGGGCCGCTGCTGGATTCTGCCGGGCGGCTGATCGGCGTGAACACCGCCATCCGCTCGGCCAGCGGCTCGTCCGCCGGCGTGGGGTTTGCGATTCCAGTGGATTTGGTCAACCGCGTCGTGCCTGCGCTGATCGCGCGTGGCCGTGCGCCACTGCCGGGCATCGGCATCCAGCCGCTGCGGCCGGACATTGCCGCGCGCAACGGCATCAGCGGCGTGGTGGTGGCAGAGGTGGGCCGCGGCACGCCGGCGGCGGAAGCAGGGCTCGTGCCGCTCAACGCACGCACGCGCGAGCTGGGCGATGTGATCATCGCAGTGAATGGCAAAAAGATTGAAACACTGTCTAGCTTTGTAGCCGAGCTGGACCGCGTGGGCATCAACAACACGGCAGAACTCACCGTGCAGCGGCAGGGCAAAGAGCGCAAGGTGCGCGTTAAAGTGATTGATCTGCGTGCATGAGAGTTGTTGCCTTCCTCCGCGCCATCAACGTGACCGGCCGCTTTATCAAAATGGAAGCGCTGCGCGCGCATTTTGAAGCGCTCAAGCTGGCGGATGTAGAAACCTTCATCAATAGCGGCAACGTGATTTTTTCTTCAAGTGCCAAGAACGTGGCGGCGCTGGAAGCAAAGATAGAGAAGCATCTTGAATCATCGCTGGGTTTTGCCGCAGAAACGTTTTTGCGCAGCAGCGACGCACTGGCGAGAATCGCGGCGCATAAACCCTTTACCGCAGCGCAGATCAAGACAGCCAGAGACGTGAATGTGGGCTTTGTCAAAGCGCCACTTACAGCGCAGCAGCAATCCACATTGATGTCGCTACAAAATGAACTGGATGATTTTCACGTGCCCGCCTACGAAGGCGCGCGCGAGGTGTACTGGCTTGCGCGCGTCAGCCAGCATGAGTCCAAATTCTCCAACGCGGTGTTTGAACGCAAACTCAAGACTGTTGCGACGTGGCGGCGCATGTCGACGATTCATAATCTGCTGGAGAAGCATTTTTGAGGAGTTTAGAGGATCTCTACGCAGTATCCATGCGGGTTTTGGGCTGATTTGGCTTGGAAAGACGCAT
>JBOFGW010000105.1:0-11676 GCA_051649325.1 Burkholderiaceae bacterium
CTATGAGCCATCGTTTCGCGAACGGAACCGGGCCGCGTAAGCGATACGTCACAGCAACGTGTTCGACCATAAAACGACACCTGCTAAGTGGACTCAAACACACTATCTGGCATGCAGGTGAACGCGTGACTCAGTACCATTGTGTCGTTTTTCACTACCCCCACTCAATTGTCAACCCGGCTTCTTAGCTGAAACAACTTAAGCAATGTCGTTGATACGCCAAGATTCGTTGACGATTCGTTCAGAGGCGCAACGCTGAACTCATTTGCAATCCATTCAGCACTTCCCGCAAAAAATCCGCAGTCGGTAGTAAAGCGGTCATCCGACTTCGCAACCTGTGGGTCCGCTCCTGGCTGAGAGCAGCCAGTGGAACTAATAATCCTTGAAAGCAAAAAATGCTACGCAATATTCATGCGGGTTTTCAGCCACTTTTGGCTGAAAACCCGCATGAATATTGCGTAGACGCTGTTTGATAGGTCTGCAAAACCTTCAAACTCGCTTCCCACGCCGCACCACTATCCGAATCACCCGCATCGCCATCCACGCAAAAAACGCAGACATCCAGCCGCTCGCTCCAGCCTGCGTGGCGCCGTGAATTTTTGCGAGTGGAAATACATCCAGCGCGTTTTCTGCTTCGCCTGCAGCTAGCGGCCAGTGGCGGCGGGCGTTGGGTGCGGCGCCGTCTACGCGCAGGCAAGAGCCACTGATAAAGCTCGCAGCAGGTGAGAGCAAAAACACAATCGCGGCGGCGACTTCTGCTTCATTCGCAATGCGGCGCAGCGGCACGTAAGAGGGCAGGGCGCGGATGACGGGTTGAATCATCGGGCCGTATTTGTCCAGGCCGCTGGATGCCACCCAGCCGGGCGCTACGGCGTTTACGCGCACAGGTGTGCCGCGCGCATCGGCGCCCCATTCGGTGGCGGCGGTTTCGGTGAGGTTGAGCATGCCGGCGCGCGCGGCGCCGCTGTGGCCCATGCCGGGGTTGCCGCCCCACATGTCCAGGATCACGTTCACAATCGCGCCGCCGCGCGCGCGCATGGCCTGCGTGTAGCACTCGCGCATGAATAAAAAGCCGCCGGTGAGGTTGCTCTTCACCACCGTTTCAAAACCCTTGCCGGTGATGTTTGCCAGCGGCGCGGGAAACTGCCCGCCGGCGTTGTTGACCAAGCCGTCAATGCGGCCGAAGTGGCTGAGAATCGCGGCCACAGTTTCGCGCACCCGCTCTTCTTCACGGATGTCGCAGCTAAAACCGTGCGCACTGCCGTAGTCTGTGTTGTCTCGTGCGGCTGCAGCGATTTCTTGTGCAACGGTATCGAGCTTTTCTTGCGTGCGGCCGACGAGCGCGACCTTGGCGCCTAGGCTCGCGAGTTCATGCGCGACACAGCGGCCAATGCCCGAGCCACCGCCAGTTACCACAATCACTTGGCCTGCGAAGAGGGCGGGGCGAAAGACGGAGCGGTAGTTCATGGGGCGGTTTTATCAGGAGGTTTGGCTGAGGCGGGCGTGGGGGTTGCCCTCACCCTAACCCTCTCCCGCTTGCGGGAGAGGGGACTCGGAGCTTGCCTCTCCCGCGGGTGGGAGAGGGGACTTTGCGCTTTGATTTTCAAAACCCAGCCAGCCGCACACATGCGCAATCGCCGGCTCGACATTGATGCGGTGGCTGGATGAAAACGGCAGCACGGTCACCAGCTCTGTATTGCCCGCGGTAAGGCCCAGCGCGGCTTGCACCATCTTGACGGCATCGGTCTGCGCTTGCCGATTCACTTTGTCGGCCTTCGTGAGCAGTGCAAGCAGCGGGCGGCCAGCGGGCAGCACAATATCGACAAGCTGCTGGTCAAGATCAGTGAGCGGGCGGCGAATGTCCATCATCAGCACCACGCCGGTGAGCACCTGCCGGCCATCCAGATAGCGCGAGAACATTTCGCTCCAGCGCGTCTTAACGCCTTGGCCCACCTGCGCAAAACCGTAGCCGGGCAGGTCGACCAAAAAGCCTTGTACTGCAGCGTCCGCTTTGCCGCTGGCCGGCACCGCAAAATAGTTGAAGTGCTGCGTGCGGCCGGGAGTTTTAGAGGCAAAGGCAAGCTGCTTCTGTCCGCACAGAACATTGATGGCGCTGGATTTACCGGCATTGCTGCGGCCGGCAAAGGCAACTTCCGGCAAGCCTTCACGCGGTAGCGTAGAGAGCGCGGCGTGGGTGCAATCAAACCTGGCGAGCGACAGCGGGTTGAAATCGCCGGGCTTGGCGCTACCTGCTGCGCTGCGGCGGCTTGTCGCAGTTGTGGTTTTGGGCTTTAACTGCGCGGATTTGACTGAGTTTGACATGGCTATGCCTATTGTAGAATTGAAGTAATAGCAAAAGCCGCCGCCAGCGTGCAAAAAGTGCGTGTGGTCTACCGGCAAATAACTCACAAGATCATTTCTGAACGCATTCACCATGACCAAATTGTCACCACTGCTTGCCGCGGCTGCTGTTTTCAGCGCCGGTCTGATCGCTCCTGCGCTGGCTCAGCAGCCCGCCGCCAAGGTAGACATTGCCAAGGGCCAAGCCATCGCCACGCAAGTATGCGCCGCCTGCCACGCGGCTGATGGCAACTCCACCGCGCCGATCAACCCCAAACTGGCCGGCCAGCACGCTGAATACTTGGTCAAGCAGTTGCAAAACTTCAAGGCCAAACCGGGCGCCAAAGAGGCCGAGCGTGCCAACGCCGTGATGGCCGGTTTTGTGGCTGCGCTGTCCGAGGATGACATGCGCAATCTGGCTGCGTTCTACGCTGGTCAAAAACTCAAGCCTGCGCAGGGCAGCGGTGATGCAGCATCGCAACTCCTCGGGCAGAAAATCTGGCGCGGCGGCATTGCGAGCAAAAACGTGCCGGCCTGCGCAGCGTGCCACGGCCCAGCGGGCAAAGGCATCCCGGCGCAGTATCCGTATTTGGGCGGCCAGTTTGCCGAATACACCGAGGCGCAGATGATCGCGTTCCGCCAAGGTGTGCGCAAGAACAGCGCGCAAATGACGACAATTGCGGCGCGCATGTCAGACGCAGAAATCAAGGCCGTGAGCAACTACGCGGCATCGCTGCGATGAACTTTGCTTGGCTGAAGTGAACTAAAAGGCGGATTCTTCCGCCTTTTTGCTTTTTTGGGCATAACCGCTTTGTGAGTGTGACTTTATGACTGCATCAACCACCGGCATTCAGCTGAATACCGGCCGGCGCTGGATCGATGCCAGTGTCGAGCTGGTCAGCTCCATGCGCTTTTCCATCAGCTTGCTCACGCTGGTGGCCATTGCCTCAGTGATCGGTACTGTGGTCAAACAGAACGAGCAGCCGATCGGTTACGTGAACAAATTCGGTCCGTTCTGGGCGGAAGTGTTTCAAAACCTGGGCATTCACTCGATCTACAACGCGCCCTGGTTTATTGTCATCATGACGTTTTTGGTGGTCTCTACCAGCCTGTGCGTCGCCCGCAATGCGAAACCGATGCTGCTGGAGATGAAGGACTTTAAAGAAAAAGTCGCGCAGCGCGGCATGATCAATCGCTTTGCCGCGTTTGCGCACAAGGGCGATGTGCAAAGCGTGCTGCCCGCGACCGACGCACGCACGCGTTTTGAGCAGGTGCTGCTTGCCAGCGGCTACACAGCAAAAATTGAAACCGGTGAAAGCGGTGCGGTGCGCTTTTCCGCCAAGAAGGGCACGGCCAACCGCTGGGGCTACCTGCTGGCGCATCTGGCCATTGTGATGGTGTGCGTGGGTGGCCTGCTGGACAGTGATGTACCGCTGCGCGTGCAGGGCTATTTTGCCGGCAAGGAACCCATCCGCTCCAACATGTTGCTGACTGAAGTGCCTGCCTCCGGCAAGATGACTGCAAGCAACCCGTCCTTTCGCGGCAATGTGTTGATTCCAGAAGGCTCCAGCGTGCAGCACGCGCTGCTCAACTACAAAGACGGCACGCTGGTGCAGCAACTGCCGTTTGAAATTGCGCTGAAAAAATTCATCATCGAGTATTACTCCACCGGGCAACCCAAGCTCTTTGCCAGCGAGCTGCTGATCACAGACCCGGCCACCGGCAAGAGTTTTGAGCACACCATCAAGGTGAATGAACCGCTGATCCACAAAGGCGTGGCGGTGTATCAAAGTAGCTTTGAAGATGGCGGCAGCGAACTGACGCTCACCGGCATCAACATGGCCGGCAACCGCGACCAGCGCTTTGAACTGGCCGGCACTGTGGGCGGCAAGCGCGAGCTGGTCAGTGACGCAGGGCGCAAGTACACGGTGGAGTTCACCGGCTTTCGCCCCATCAATGTAGAGAACATCAAGACCACACTGGCTGCGAGCGAAGATAATCAAAAGCGCTTTCAGGAGCACGTGAGCAACGTGGCCGGCAGCGCGGCGGCCAAAGAAGCGAAGAACTTCCGCAACGTCGGCCCCTCCGTGCAATACATCCTGCGCGATTCGGCCGGCCAGGGCCGCGAGTATCAGGTGTATATGCTGCCGGTGCAGCTGGATGGTTCCAGCGTTTACCTGGTGGGCATGCGCGAGCAGCCGGGCGATCAATTCAAGTACGTGCGCATCCCCGCCGATGCTGAAAGCAGCAAAGACGACTGGCTGCGCCTGCGCGCCGCGCTGAACGATCCTGCCATGCGCGCGCAGGCCGCGCAGCGCTTTGCGCAAAAGAGCGCGCCAGATGATGCCAGCGCCACACTGCGTGGCCAGTTGCAAGAAAGCGCGCAGCGCGCATTGGATTTGTTTGTCAATGACGGCTCACAAGCCGGCTACAGCGCGATTGCACAGTTCATTGAAAAGACCGTGGCCAAAGAAGAGCAAGAGCGCGCGGCAGATGTAGTGGTGAAAGTGCTGGCCGGGAGCTCGTATGAGCTGCTGTCCATCGCACGTGAGAGAGCGAATTTGAAGCCGCCGGCGGGCGATGGCAACACCGCGCAGTTTTTGCAGGATTCGCTCAATGCATACAGCGATATGTTTTTTTTGAACGCTCCGGTACTGTTGACACTCAAAGACTTCAAACACGTGCAGGCCAGCGGCTTGCAAGTGGCGCGAACACCGGGCAAAAACATCGTTTATCTGGGTTCGTTGCTGCTTGTGCTCGGGGTTTTCGCCATGTTTTACGTGCGTGAGCGGCGTTTGTGGGCCGTGCTGGAGCCGGAAGGCGAAGGCAGCCGCATCCGTTTTGCGGTGCAAGCGCGCAAACGCAACTTGGACTTTGAGCAGGAGTTTGCAAAACTCAAGGCTGCGGTCGCGGCCATTGGCCAGCCGGCCAGGACTTAAGAAGGTGTACGCAATATCCATGCGGGTTTTGAGGCGCTTTTGCTTCAAAAGGCGCATGGATATTGCGTAGAAGCACTTAGAAGTTCCCATATTCATACTTTGTTGAAAGCGGTGACATGAACACCACCACACAGAATTCCAGCCAGATCATTGCGCCGCGCGGCGGCGTGGTGAACTACTTCAACCGCAAGTGGACCGATTGGCTGTTTGCCGCTGTTGTCATTGCCAGCACCATCTACGCGTTCATGACCTACGGCGCGAAGATGGATTTTTATGAGCAGACCATCCTCGCCTTTACCGCGCCTTCCGTGATCGCGCTGGCTTGGGGCTGGCGCAGCATGCAGCCGTATCTGATCGCGTGCGGCCTGCTCGCGCTGGCTGGCATTGCCGCGTATGCGGGCGACATCACGCGCGCAGAAAAAGTGTTCTGGCTCAAGTACATGGTCTCCAGCCAAAGCGCGATTTTGTGGATGTGTTTTTTGTTTTTGCTTGCCACCGTCAGTTACTGGGTAGGCCTGATCGCGCGCAAAGAAACGCCGATGTGGATGGGCACCGCGTTCACCTGGGGCGCAGTGGTGATGGGCTTTACCGGCTGGCTGGTGCGCTGGCGCGAAGGGCATCTGCTGGGGCCGGACATTGGCCACATTCCCGTCAGCAATTTGTATGAAGTGTTTGTGGTGTTTGCGGTGATGACTTCACTGTTTTACCTGTACTACGAGCAGCGTCACAAAACCCGCGCGCTTGGGCCGTTTGTATCGCTGGTGGTGCTTGCATCCGTGGGCTTTTTGCTGTGGTACAGCTTTGACCGCGGCGCGCACGAAATTCAGCCGCTGGTGCCGGCGCTGCAAAGCTGGTGGATGAAGATTCACGTGCCGGCCAACTTTGTGGGCTACGGCACCTTTAGTTTGGCCGCGATGGTGGCGTATGCCTACATCATCAAAGCCAAGGGCGAAACTGCGGGCAAGGGCCAACTGTTCTGGATGTGGTTCTTCGGCATGTCCATTTTTCTCATGTTCATCGGCCCCATGGCGTTGCGCTCCAAAAATCCTTCGGTCGACTTTATTGTCTACCCGCTCGTGGCCGCGGTGATTTCATTTGGCTTTGTATGGTTTCGCAAAGGGCTGGCCACGCGCATTCCTGCGCTAGAGGTGCTCGATGACATCATGTACAAAGCCATCGCCGTCGGCTTTGCCTTTTTCACCATCGCCACCATTCTGGGCGCACTGTGGGCCGCAGAAGCCTGGGGCGCCTACTGGCAGTGGGACCCCAAAGAAACCTGGGCGCTGATTGTGTGGCTGAACTATGCCGCCTGGCTGCACATGCGCTTCATCAAAGGCCTGCGCGGAATTTTCGCGGCGTATTGGGCGCTGGTGGGGTTGCTGATTACCGGGTTTGCGTTCCTTGGCGTGAATATGTTTTTGAGTGGGCTGCATAGTTACGGGCAGTTGTAGCCGCACAAAAAATGTAGAAACAAAAAAAGCGCTTCCGCCAAGAGTGATGCGGAAGCGCTAAAGCACACCATTTCTGGTGCGCCCTCCTTCAGTTAAGTCCCAATCAAAGCGACTGGCACTGATCTTCTTTCAGCGCAGCCCGGTTGCCGCTGCCCACTGGCGCAGGCTGGTTCTGCTTGCACTGCAGGTTGCCGTTGGTGACGTTGCTGTTGAGCGTGATTCCGCCGGTATTGTCTTCCAGCTGAATGTTGCCCACAGAAACGTTGTCTTGCAGCAGGATCTGTCCACGGTTGGTGAAGAACTGCAGGCCACCAGTCACGCGCGCACCTACTACGCTGCTGCTGCCACCCTGCTTCACTTGCACAGAGCCACCGATTTGGGATGCACCCGCAATCACCACGCTGGCGGCGCCATCTGCCTGCACGTCGCCGTTCATGCGGATGTCGCGCGCATCCACACTGCCACCTTGCTCAACCTTGATGGAGCCGATCAAGCGTGTGCCGTTCAGCGCGCATACTGCACCGGCTGGGACAAACACGGTATCGATGTCTTGCGCACCGATCTGCACGTTTACGCACGTGAAGGTGTTTGAGCCGGCAGGCACTGCGGCTGGGGGCAGCACAGGCTGTGGCGGCACGGGTTGGCCAGAAGGCGTCGGGGTCGGTGCTGGCGTTGACGTGGGCGTAGGTGTGGGTGCAGGTGCAGGTGTACCCGAACCATTGCCGCCCAGTGCAGCGCATTGGTCCTCAAGCAGTGCTGCGCGGTTGCCGCTACCCGTGGGTGCAGGCTGATTTTGCTTGCACTGCAGGTTGCCATTGGCCACGTTGCTGCTCAAGGTCACGCCGCCGGTGTTCTCCACCACTTGGATGTTGCCGGTCACGCGGTTGTCTTGCGCAATGATGGGGCCGCGGTTCAGATCAAACTGCACGTCGCCCGTAATCTGAGCGCCGACAAGAGTCGCGGATGCGCCTTGCTTGACCTGCACCGAACCACCGATCACCGCATCTGCCACCACAATGCTGGTGACGCCTTCGGCCTGTACGCCGCCATTCATGCGTACGTTGCGTGCATCAACGACCGCGCCGCTTTCCGCTTTCAGTGAACCTACCATTGTCGTGCCGTCCAGCACGCATGTCGCACCGGCGGGTACGAACACGGTGTCAATCTGCTGCGCGCCAATACGCACATTCACGCACGTAAACGTATTGGTGCCTGCAGGTACTTGCACCGTTGGAACCGGTGGTGGGTTGGGAATAACCAGCGGGCTCGTACGGCCTGCCGTGATTGGGCGGTCAACCGGCGCAGCACCTGTTTGCGCAGTAGGCGCGGCACTTTCGCCGCCACCGCCACCGCAAGCAGATAGCAAGCCTGCCGCGCACAAGATCAAGAACAATTTGCGTTGTTTCATGGTGAATCTCCTAATGTGATGGGTAAAGCGCACCATGACTTGCGTCACATCGCGCGCCACCTAGGTTCAACGAGGGTGAGTGAGCACGCTTCTCGCGTCCGCGAGAGTGCGCTCAATGAAGAAAACGAAACGTCGCGGGTTCTATTCCGGCTTGCCGACGAACGGTAGGGGATGCTCTGAGAAGATCAGAATTGCATGCGTTTTTTGAGTGACGCGGGGTGACACCTGACAAGTTTGATCTGTGGCGTTTCATGCCAATGCGCGCATACTGTGATTGCGCGGGCAAGATCTGCAGCCAGTGCGTCACTGACCTTGACGTTATCTTCCAGATACAGCGCCTTCACCTCAAACACGCCTTGTGTGCGATGCGCCTTGGCATCCAGCCGGCCCACCAATTGGCCGCGCCGCAGAATCGGCAAAACAAAGTAGCCGTACTTGCGCTTTGCTTCTGGCGTGTAGCACTCGATGCGGTAGTCAAAGTCAAACATCGCAAGCGCGCGCTCACGATCCCACACCACTGGGTCAAACGGTGAGAGCAGCGTGGTGTGGGTGGCCTTGTGTTTGCCTGCGGAGATGTCTTGCGTCGTAGGCAGGTGCTCGACGTGTACGTAAGCGGGTGCGCCCCAGCCCGCGACTTTTGCTTGCACAACGCGGCCTGTGTCCAGCAGCGCATGCAAATCTCTATCTTTGAGTTTGGGTTTGGTTCGAAAGTAGTCGTTGACCCAACCTGCCTGCGTGATGCCCAGCGCATGGATGGCGCGCTCGATCATCTGCGCGTACGCATGATCAACCGTGCCGCGCGCGGGTTTGGCGGCCTCTGGGTGAACGCGCTCGGTCAAGTCGTAGACGCGGTGAAAATTCTCGCGCCGCGCGATCATCAGCTCACCCAGCGCGAACCATGCTTCGAGATACTTCTTTTCGTCGCTCCAGCCCCACCAGCCACCGCTGCCGGACGTGCGCTCAAAGTCAGATGACTTGACCGGGCCATGCTCGCGCACATAGTCCAGCAACTTCGCCATGTGTTTCTTGTGTGTTTTGTACAGGCGCTGCGCACCGTTGACACCCCAGTGCCGGCGCTCGCCGTTGTAGGCATGGTGCAGCGCGTAGTCTTCCATGGGCGCAAAGCAGGCTTCATGTGCCCAGACTTCAAAGATGTTTTGCGTGGCCAGATGCTCTTCCAGCCACTGCGGCTTGTACGGTCCGAGCCGGGAGAACAGCACCAGATAGGGGCTGCGGTTGACCACGTGAATCGTATCGATCTGCAGCAACTGCATTTGCCGGATGCCAGCCAGTACATCATCGCGCCTGGCCTTGCGCTTGGCCGGATTGAGCAGGCCTTGGGCGCAAAGGTGCAAATTGCGGGCTTGTTGGGGGGTGAGAAGAAGCTGGGACATTGCCTTGCATGCTTGCAGAAACGCCCCAGTCTAGCGAAAGAGGGGCGGCACCCTGGCCGCCCCTCTCGCCGAACTGTCAATCACAGTCAGTTTGATTAGCGCCAGCCCAGCACGTCGTGGCCGCGCTCTTTCATGCAGCGCTCGACAAACTCTTCGTACACTTTGTCAGGCTTGTTCAGATCGACCATTGCTTTCACCGCGACGCCTACACCGCCGGTGGCCAAACCGATGCTGGCACGCTCGAAGATCTCATTTGAGCTTTTGAACATGCCGGTTACTGCGCCGGTGACCGCACCAATGACGCCGCCCTCGGCCGCTTTTTGCGCGACACCCTTGCGGCCTTGATTCAGCCCGACGGCTTGGTCTGCGCGTTGGCGGCAGGCTGCCGTGTCGCGTGCGAGCCGCTCTTCACTTACTTGCTTGCCGTTGGGGTAGATGACGGGTTGCGGTGTAGCGCAGCCTGTGACCACGATCGCGGCGCAGAGAGCGCAGAGGATTTTGGAAAGACGGATTTGGGTAGATGTGCGGATCATGACGTGCTCCTTGAATCAGAAGGGTTAAGTTTTTGCTGCTACATCTGGGAATACGTGCTGATGGGCAACTTATTCCCAGACAAGTGGGGCTTGAGGGTTTTCCTAGGCGGCCCGCACGAGGTGCAGACGGGCTTTGGGCGATACCGCAGACCGGCGAGCCGCGTGCGATACAGAGATGCCTACGCTGATCATGCGCACTGCGTCTTCTGCCGCGCGTGTGAGCAGCTTGCCGGCTTTGGCGATCGCTTCTTCAAGCGTGCAGGGGCGCTTCAGAATGCTCGCAAACGCGTCAATCCCGTGCTCAAAGTTCGCTGCGACGCCCTTGCCAATCGTGCCTGCCAGTGCAATTACCGGCACGCCGCGGCGTTTGGCACGCTGCGCGACCTCGGCAGGAATCTTGCCGTAGGGCGTTTGTCCGTCAAGGCTGCCTTCTGCGGTCACCACCAGGTCTGCCACAGCAATCAAGCTGTCCAGCTCCAGGTATTGCATGACGATCTCGTAACGGGGATTCAGCGTTCCACCGAGCAGTCCGGCAAATCCAGCACCCAAACCACCCGAGGCACCGCTACCGTTTGCATAGCCGATGTCTTTGCCCGTGGCGCTTTTGATGCATGCCGCATAGTTCTCTAGGGCGATCGCCAGCATGTCCACTTGCTCTGGCGTGGCGCCTTTTTGCGGACCGAATACCCGTGCTACACCGCGCTCACCCAGCAGTACGTTGTGCCAGTTCACGGCAGCGTCCAGTACTGTGCGCTGCAGACGCGGATCAAGCTTCGACAGATCAATTTTTGCCAGGCGTACCAGTTCAGCGCCGCCGCGGCCAATTTCTTCACCAGATGCGCTGAGCAGTTTGCCGCCCAAGGCCTGCACCATGCCGGCGCCGCCGTCGTTGATGCCTGAGTCACCGCAGCCTAGAAGAATGCGTTTTGCACCTGCGTCCAGCGCAGCTTTGATCAGTTCGCCAACACCGAAGCTGGTGGTCACAGTCGGGTCGCGTTGATCACGCGGCACCAAACGCAGCCCGGCAGCAGCAGCCATCTCGATCACTGCGGTTTTCTTGCCGTTGCCGCCCAGGATGCCGAAGAAGGATTCGACGGGCTGACCCACCGGGCCTGTCACTGTCAGGCGATGCATTGTTCCGCCGGTGGCCTCAACCAGGGCTTCAGTAAAGCCTTCGCCGCCATCGACCATCGGGGCTTTGAGAATGCGGGCGTCAGGCATGGCGCGCAGAACACCGTCGGCAATATGGTCGGTAACTTCGCGTGCGCTCAGGCTTTCTTTGAAACCGGACGGGGCGATGAGGACTGTAAGTGACATGATGTTCTCCTAAGTGAGGCACGTTTGATCACGCGCATGCAAAGGAGAACGGCAGCGAAACGGGTTTATTCCAAGCCCTAGCGAATACCCTAATTCATTGAACTCAAAGCAAGCGGGCGCCGTAGCGCCCGCTTGCCATCGATTGCCCGATAAGGAAGTTAACGAACCAGGGACATGCCCAGCGTAGGCCACACGGCAATCGCGAAGGCGGCGAGCAACATTGCCGTCAAGGGTGCCAGCCAGCACGCAAGCTTGATCAAGTCGCCCTCGGAATAGGTCTTCACTTCTTGACTA
>JBOFGW010000106.1:0-4941 GCA_051649325.1 Burkholderiaceae bacterium
GTCTTTCTCAACCGTCACCTGGACTTTTGATGCCCCCCCCCTGTGCGCGCCAGGGGTGGCGCGGGGAGGTGGGGATTCCGTTTAGATCGCAGCCGGACTCAATGCCGCCGCGTTCGATGGTTTGCTTGGTGCGGTCGTGGCACGGTTTGCACAGCGCCTGCCAGTTGCTCCGGCGCCAGAACAACAAGAGGTCACCGCGATGAGGAACTATGTGATCGACAACCGAAGACGCAACCAACTCGCCGCGCTGCTCATGAAAATTGCACAGCGGATTCGCTCGAAGGAACGCCTCTCGTGCGGCCTGCCACTTGCTTCCATACAGCTTGTGGTGAGCACTTTCATTGGCCATGAAGCAAAAAGCCCGGCAACCTTTCGGCCCGGGCTTTGACACTGAACTCCAGAATGCCGTAAATGTAGCGGGTTTCTCTAAGTTGTAAAACCCAGGCTAAGCCCCAAAGATCCAGCGTCTTGATTCGCTCTGACGCTTCTCCAGACCAACACGCTGCTCTAGCGCAATGCGCTCGGCGTCCAATACCTCACGCTTCAACAAGGTATGAGCCCTGTCTATGCGTGCGTGCACGGTGCTTAGTCCGCAGGCCATCAGTTTGGAAGCCTTCGAAACGCCACAGGCCTGTGCATAGATCAGCTCCACAGCCCGCCTGCACTCGCTGGGCAGCTTCTTGACCAGGGTGTCCGTTTGCGCAGCCTCGGCCCCATTGGTAGGAATCACCGACTCACGGCACGTTGTGGTCGGCATGTCGTCATAACGAGGGGCGGTGTACCCCAACCCCCCGCGTCCAGGCCCCGCCAACCAACGCGCCCAGTTTAAAAGCCGCCGCTCAATGTCATCGTCACGCATCAGTCGAGCTCCCTCAGTTCGGCGTCGCTGTACGGCCGCTCCCCAAGAATGATCAAAGCGTCAACGATCACCTTGTCAGAAACAAACAAACCGGCAGCCACCTTGTCGAGCATGCGATGCGCGTTGGCTTTTCGAGCGGTGTCCTGAAAGTCAGGTGGAGCACCAGCCAGGACGGGCGGCACCAGTCTTGACTTCAAGCGCCGGTTGTAAAACTCTGTGGGTAACTCGTTAGCAACCTGTGGACAATCGAGCCCGCCTGTTGGTAGGCCCTCTTTAGAGCCACCAAGGGCACCAGAAACACGGCCATCTAACACCATCATCTCCTTTCAAACTTCTGCTGCATGGAGGGTTCCGAAGGCAACAGCAGGCCCAACCCCGTTCAAGGTGAAACGGGTTGCTGGGGCCGCCGTTGCCACGATCTGCCACACGGATGGGACACGTCGCAACACCCGTGCGCTCGTGCGTCGCTTGGGTTGGGGTCTGCGCTCGGTGCACCGAGCCCGGGCGCACGCCCGCTCTAGCCACGCCAGACCCATCGGCGCGTTGGTGGTTTGGCCTACATCCTTCCACCATGGTCAGCACGCGCCGGATCGAGCCGGAGGACGCTTGAGCGCGCGCTGTTGAAGCATCGTCACGTGCGCATCACGTCACCCCCAAACCATCCGCGCATTGCAGCCTGCAGCGATGCCACCGCCTGAACGCCGGCATCACACTGGTCCACGAGGTCGCGCAACCTCGGGCCCGGACGAAACAAAACCAATCCACGGTTGCAGCCGGGCGCTCGCAATACATCACCCGTTCGCTCAAGCTCACCGGCGCGCGACATGTTCCACATCGTTGTGCGCACTTGCTCAAATTGAGGCATCACAGGGCGGAAATGGTCAGGGCGGGCATGCGCGCCAAGCGCCGCTGGCATCGCGCCAAACACATCACGCACCGTCACAGCGGACCGCAAAGACGAAAACACAGTAGGCAGGGTTTGCGCCACGGCCACACGCACCTCACAACGCGGCCGGCTCATGATTCGTCGCTCCACGGCCGGCCGGTTTCAACGTTGCGCCCAACACCCACGGCCGCAAAGCCAGCGCCATAGACACGCTCGCCTTCAGCGCATTGGTATCGGGGATCGTGCCGAACACTCGGCAGCACGTGCACGATCGGCTCGCGCTTGGACTTCTTTTTTGCTGGCCCCAGCTTCTTGGCAGCGGCCTCGCCTTTGATCGCGTGGTTGAACTTGAGCGTGCTGGCATGCAGCCGCTTGGGCCAAGCGCTCAGGTCTTTGAGCGGCTTGCCGATGGTTTTTCGATTGCAACTCAACGCTCGTCATCCCAAGTCAACCGCCGAACCGTCTCTGAGCAAGACATCGCCTTGGCAGCGATGGTCACCATCGCCTCGTAGCTGGCGCGCTCCACGCAAACGCGGTCGGCGCCCACCACCTTGAGGCCAGCGGCGCACAGCAGGCGCACCGCATCGCTCATGGACACCTTGGCCTCCTCGCTGCGCACCCGGCTGACGGTGCTGTCGTCTTTGCCAATCGCCTCGGCCAGCACCTCCAAAGAGGTTGACGCCAGCGCCTGCGCAACCGAGCGCAAGGACGCTTGCGTTGCGTTGCGTGTGTTTGCGCCAAGGGTGGTGGACAGTTCGATCATGGACTCAAACACCCACCGCTACGGTCTCACTCGGATCAACCTGCGCTCGCAAAACAGCCCAATCAATGGATGGCTGCAGCCGCTCGCAAATACCCCGCAACCCGGTAACACGCTCAACACGAGGGCACTCCGGCACAGGAACGCCGCGCGTCTTCCAATTCGAAAGGGTTTGAGGCGAAATCTGCATTGCCGACGCAAAAGCCTTGTCGGTCTTGAACACATCGATCGCCTTTTGCAGCGCCGCTTCAGCGCTCGGCGCCTCAGTTGGGGGGGTGTCACACATGGGCGCATTAAACACTACGTTGAATTTGTAGTCAACAGTTCGTGTTTTCACGGCCTGTTGACCAGGCTAGATTGCTGACAATGCAAGAAACACCTATACAGCGCGCGCTCCGCTGGGCCAAAGAGTTGGACATGAATCAGACGCAGTTCGGTGCCGCACTCGGCAAAGACCCTCAGACCATCACCAATTGGAAGCAGCGCGGCCTACCGCCAGAGCATTACGTTGACGTTGCAAAAGTGCTGGGCGTTACAGTTGAAGAGCTTGTGACAGGCACTCCTGCCGTGAAAGATTTGGCGGCAGCAGTTGCGGCGGGCCTTGGACTTACTGAAAATTACACGCCTTTTGTCCAACCTGTCAGTATCAACTGGGAACACGTTTTGACGGCCTCCACCCTGCCCGCCCGCTTCACTTGCAAAGTTCCCGACGACGCGCTCTCACCATGGACACCCAAAGGCACCCCCCTTGTCTTTGACACGGCAGTTACCCCCACGCCTGGATGCGGAGTGCTTATAGAAGACAGAAGCAAGCAACGCTTCGTTCGGCGCTTTGCCCCACGTGGTGGCGGCCAGTGGCTGGCCACCACCCACAATGACGCTTATGCACAGATGGACAGCGAGCAAGACGGGCTGCGCATCCTGGCTGTGGCCACTGGGCGCATGACAGGCACCGTATGAAAACCATCAGCGCAGCCGCGGCGATGCTGATGGTTTGCGCCACAGCGAACGCCAACTGGCAGTACAGCACCCGCACCTACCAGCTGGACGACAAACCCACCCATGCGGCCCTCATCCAAAGCAACAACAGCCTCCACCTGACATTCCCTTATGCGGGCCAAAACTTCGGCACCCTTATGGTGATCACACGCGGCCGGCAGTTTCAAGTGGCGCTCAGGGTGGACAAAGGGCAGCTCATGTGCAACGGCCCGTCTGGGTGCAGCCTTGAGGCACGGTTTGACGAGCAGCCGCCCATCAAACTGCGCGGCGGCCCGGCCGCAGATCAATCCAGCAACACCACCTTTTTTTCAGACTCAGCCGTGTTCATCCGACGTGCGCGCAAGGCATCTCGCATCCGCATCGAGGTTACCCTGTTTCAAAACGGCAGCCACGTGCTGGACCTCCAGAGCGTCAAACCGCTGGAACCTTGGCCAGCGCCAAGCCCAAAACTTCGCAAGTAGGCACACCCCGCTTATCCGAGTGTTTAAGTAGGAAATAAACGGCACGTTGACTTTGTATTAAACGCTGTGTTTAATTCGCTCCACACCAAGGAGCGACCCATGCACAGCCTACAAACCCGCCAAACCCTCGACGCCACGCCGCTGGACCCGTGGATGTTCAAGCGAGAGCAAACCAAGCTCAACGCCGAGGGCACCCACTTCGTCACCGCCGGCGGCAAGGTGGCCAACATTGTGAGCATCACGCTCACCGCACCCAACGGCGTGCGCACCATCTACGAGATGGACGCCCACCACGCCCTGGCTGTGGCCAAAGGCGTGCAAGAAGCCGCTGAGTTTGCGCTGGCGCCAACCGCCAGCCCAGCGCAAGGCGGTGCCGCATGAACGCCGCAGCACCGCTGCTCAACATCGAAGCGATTGAGCTTCAGAAAGGCATGCATAAAACGGCAAGCCAAGGGATGTGCGCCTTGGAGTTGTGCAGCATGTTGGCAGGCGAGCCGTTCAGTGACCGACCGCAATGTGTATGCCCAACGCTGGCGGCCTTTGTGAGAGTGTGGAACGATCGAGCAAGCAACATCCAGCGCCAAGAAATCAAACGGCACTTGCGCCCCTTGTTGAACACAAACATGGGCCTGGCCTTGTCTCGTCAACGCGCCTTCATGGCGGCAGATTGGGCTGCAAGAACAGTATTGCCGATGCTGCTTGACCTGAAGCCGGACTTTGCCGAGCACGCAGCAACGCTGCGAGCGCTGGCCCAGATCACAGACGAGCCGACCGCAAGGGCGGCAAAGGATGCAATTGATCAAGCGCGCGCCGCCGCCGCCGCCGCCTACGCCGCCTACGCCGCCGCCTACGCCGCCGCCGCCGCCTACGCCTACTCCGCCTACGCCGCCGCCTACGCCGACGCCGCCGCCGACGCCGCCGCCTACGCCGCCGCCTACGCCGCCGCCGGCGGCGGCGGGTGGGTGGAGGTTTACAG
>JBOFGW010000107.1:0-18357 GCA_051649325.1 Burkholderiaceae bacterium
CGTGCAGACGCCTTGATCCATACCTTCTTAGTCGTCGCGTCATACAAGTAGGTTGTCAGCGGGTTGGCGTTCCACTCCGCCGCGCTGGTTGCGGCGCGCATCGCGTTCGCGGCACTGTACGCATCCGGGTTGTCGTAGCTACGGCCATTGCGGTAGACCGCTGATGGTGGCGCGTTCATCGGCAGCGCCACATCGACCGTGTGCTGCTCGGTGTAGACCGCAGTCTGCTTCACATTGGACAATCGCACTGCATAGCCGCTGGCCGATGCGGTCTCTAGTTGATAGGACAGCCCTGCATCAGTAAATGCCGCGTACCCGGACAAGCCACCCATATGGGTGAATGCGCCGGCACCCGCATCGGTATAGCCCAGCCCTTTGAAACGCAGGCCGTCACTACGCACAATGTAATTGGTCTCATGCGTGCGCAGCGCGGGGGCAGCCAGTGAGCGCACGTCAATCTCGGTGTAGGTATATAGCTGCGGACAGCGGTAGAACACTGCGTTGTCGTTGGCTACACGATTCGTGAACGTGTGCTTTGCGCAAGCCGGCGTTGCCAGCCAGTGCTGTGAACCATGCACGTACATGCCGCGCGGAAACAATACGTCATCGTTATAGACCGAGAAGCTCATATCGTCCGGCGTGAACTGTGATGAATTGACGAGCCGCGGATTGTTGATGATGATCTGTGATTCCGCAGGATCTGTATCGTGCCCGCTCGCCAGCGTTGTCATGCCGACAAAAGTTGGCCGGTTCAGCACATGCAACCCGCCATACTGGTTACGCGAGTTATTGCGGATGTATACCGCGTCGTTGAGTGTGACTTTGTTCCCTGCACCGCGTGCAAACAAGCCGGTGGCGTTATCCATCATCGTGATGCGGTCGGCCACCAGCGGGCGGATGGTGTAGTCAGGGCCGATCTCTTCCTCGTCGTAAATTTCAAGCCAGAAGCCGTTGTCACTGTTGTAGGCCAGCGAGTCGCTGATCACGTCCTCAGCCATGCCGTTGCGGGCGAAGATCATCATCATCGCCGCGGTGGTGGGGAACTCAGCCTCAATGCCCTTGGCCATTGCGGCGTGGGCGGTGTTGTCTTTGAAGTACGCCGGGCCGTTGGGTACGTGGTCATACATAAACCCGGAGTCCAGCGCACCGGCGGCCATGTTGCCGGTGATGCGGTTGCGCGCAGACTTCATCCAGAAGTTGCTGGGCTGCGTGTCATTCTGCAGCGTCAGCGCGGGCTCGGTGAACAGCGGATTGGGCAGCGCGTTGACGAGTGCAAGGTTGCCGTCAATCACCGCGCCTTCAGTGGTCTCCGTTTCCACCACCACGTTATGGCCCACGGTGTTGAAGATCACATTGTTCGCCACGGTCACTGCGCTGTCATGCACCACGATGCCGCGCTGCACGCTGTCGCGCACAGTAGAGTCTTTGATGTAGCAGCCGTTGCATCCGCGCTCCATGATATGGAAGTGCACTGGATAGCGGCCCAGTTGGTTGTGCTGACCCATCGCGCGAAATTCCACACCGGCGATTTGCACGGTGGTGTTGCCTGTGCCGGTCATAAACATGGCGTGCCCACCAACTTTGCTGGTGTAAGAGTTGGCATCGCCCTGGATGACGATATTGCGCGTGAGCAAGCCGATGGCGGTACGCGTATCCACCGAGATGTCTGGCGCGACTTGCAGGCGCTGGCCGATATGCGCGTAACGTGTGCCCGCTTTCAAGGTCACCGACTGGCCGTTGATACTCTCAATCTCACCCAGGCTGTAGTGGCTCTGGTCGCGCGATGCGGTGGCAAGCACAACCTGATCACCCGCTTGCCAGCCCGGTGCTTCAGCCAGCACCAACGCGCGTTGACCAGCGGCGAGATCGGCAGCTAGGCGCGTCCAGCTTTTGGCAACTGGCCGGCCATGCAACTCCACTGCGCCGCCCATGGCTGCCAGCACCTTGTTGCCAAAACCTGGCGTGGCGGGGTTTTCCGCCGTTGTATTGCCGGTGAGCGTAATCGTCGCCCGCTTGGTATACGGTTTAGCAGCGGTGCCGATTTGCAGGCGGCCGCCTTTGACGTACACAAAATCAGAAGTAATTGAAATATCGGTATCTGCTGCAACCAGCGTGCCTTCAATGGTCAGGCCTTTGAGCGCCGGAGTCTGCGTATCCAGCACCACGGTCTTGCCAGCCGGGATCACCACTGCCACACCCGCGGGTGGCAAGGTACCGCCCCAGGTAGCCGGGTCAGACCATAACGACCCTGCGCCCACCGGCGGCAAGGACACTGAGGGTGGCGGGCTGGGCGTTGCTCCAGGCGTTGGCGCTTGGGTGGGCGCGGGTGATGCGCTGGGCGCTCCCGTGGGCGCGGGTGAGCTGCCGGGCGTGCCTACAGGGCTCGGCGAGGGGCTGCTCGCGTTCACGGGCGGCGGCGCATTTGCTGGCACGTCGGGGCCAGAGCCCCCGCCGCAGGCCCCCAACATCCATACGCAGATCAACGCACTAGCGCTATACCGGATTGGTTTTAGCCGACTCATGTTGTTTCCCCAAAAAAAAGCGTCGCAAGACATTTATGTCTATTACATGTGTAATTTACACATTTATTTGAGGATAGTATGCAACCGAAGTTCAATCCTTTTCTAGTATTCTTCGGCGCAATTTGTTGATTTCAAAGCAATTATTAGGTTTTCGCACACACTCAAGATGGGCTTTTTACACGTTACAAATACAATCCTGTGCATCGTTTTGTCCTTTTGATCCCTTACCGAGCGTGCAGCCGCAACCACCAACGCCATCGCCTGACCTAGCCGAACGCCTGATCACCCGGGCGCTCACGGTGATTGCGCCATTGGTGCGCTTGCTGGTGGCATACGGCGTCACCTACCCGCGCTTTGCCGCGGCGCTGAAGCGAGTGTTTTTTGACGCCGCGGCGCAAGAGCTGGCCGAATCGGGTCGTAAGCAGACCGACAGTGCAATCAGCCTGCTGTCGGGCCTGCAGCGGCGCGATACGCGCATTCTTGGGCGCGACAATCCGCAGGGTTTGCCGGCTAAGTCCGAACGCGTGTCCCTCGCTCAGCAGGTGGTGCTGCGCTGGAGCAGTCTGCCGGAGTATGTCGACACTGACGACAACCCGCTCGAATTGCCCTTTAGTAGCGATCAGCCGGAAACGCCAAGCTTTACGCGGCTGGCGCAGTCAGTCTCTAGAGACGTGCACCCCGCAGCGGTGCTGGATGAACTGCAGCGCCTGGGCCTGGCGCACTTTGATGGCAGCATCGTGCGGCGCGTGGCCGATCAATTTGTACCCATGCAGTTTGAAGAGTTGACCAAGCTGATGGCTGGCAGCACGCACGACCATCTTGCCGCCGCTGTCGCCAACATCCGCGGGCGCGAACCCAAGTTTTTGGAGTACAGCTTGTTTTCCGATGAACTGCGCCCGGAGTCGGTGGAAGAGCTGCATGCCCTCACGCGCGCACAAACAAAGGTGCTGCTCAAACGCGCACGCGCCGCCGCCATTGAAAAGACCAACCGTGACCGCGCGCTGGGTTTTGAGGACCAGCCAGAGATGCGCATGCGCATCGGCGTGTATTTCTACGCCGAGCCGATGCCGCGCGACGAAGAGAGGAAAAAACCATGAATCGTGCCCACACCATTTTATTGGCGGCGCTAATTACTTTGCTGCTGCCTGCCTGCGGCCCCGGCGAAGGCGGCACCGGCGGTGCAATGCCCAGCAACGTCGGCGCGGGCCGCGTGGATGGCTTTGGCAGTGCGATTGTGGAAGGCCAGCGCTTGGCCGACGCGAATGCGCGCGTCAGCATCGATGAAGATCCAACAACGCCTGTGGCTGCACCGGTCACTGCACTCAAACTCGGCATGCAGGTGCAAACAGTCACCAGCAACGGCAATTTGCTCACCGCCAGCGTGGGTGCAGAAGTGATTGGCCCGATCGAGTTCATCGAAGCCAATGAATCAGCCGTGGTCATCTTGGGTCAGCGCGTCGTGCTGGCCGGCCACCCGGTCATCAGCCCGGTGATTGACGGCTTTAAATCTGGCGACTTTTTTGTAGGCGATGTGGCGCAGGTGCATGGCCTACGCGTTGCCAATGGCGATATCGTCGCCACGCGCATGGAGTTACGGCCTAAAGACAAGCGCGCTTACCGTCTGGCCGGCACCGTATCTCTGCTGGATACCAGCGCGCGTACCTTCAACATCGGCACGCAGCGCGTCAGCTACAGCAGCGCGCAAACCGCGCCCGCCAACGGGCAGCGCGTCGTGGTGTTTAGCGATCAAGCCATTGCGCCAGTTGCCGGGCCGACTGGTGCCGTGTTTGCTGCCAAGAGTTTGCGCGCAGACCGCATTCAGGCTGAAGACGGTGCGGCGCTGAACCTTGCCGGGCCTATTGCCAATCTCACGAACGGGCCGGCCTTTGTCTTGCGCGGCGTGCCGGTGGTAGCCGATGGCGCCGTCTATCCCGCCGGGCAGTCCAGCGCACTGCTGCGCACTGATGCGTGGGTGCGCGTATCCGGCGTGATGCGCGCGGGCCAGTTACAGGCACAGCGCATCACTGTGTTGCAAACACCCAGCGATGCGCCTATTGAAATCACCGGCGCCGCAAGCGATTTTTCTTCGGCCGATGCCGCCTTCCGCCTGCGCGGCGCCACTGTCAGCATCACCCCGACCACGCAGTTTGTCGACGGCAGCGGCGACAATCTGGCCAACGGCGTAGTGGTGTTTTTGCGCGGACTGATTGAAGAAGGCGTGGTGGTTGCGCAGCGCGTGGAGTTTGTGGAGCCCCCCGAAGCAG
Source organism: Burkholderiaceae bacterium (assembly GCA_051649325.1). Classification (GTDB taxonomy): domain Bacteria; phylum Pseudomonadota; class Gammaproteobacteria; order Burkholderiales; family Burkholderiaceae_C; genus JBJOQV01. The sequence continues at coordinate 4,787 of JBOFGW010000107.1, forward strand.
TGGCCGGTTTTGTCACGCAGTACAACGCCGCACGCGGCGAATTTTTGCTGCCGCCGCAAGCGCGCATCATCCGCGTGGATGCAGCCACGCAATACCGCAACGGCAGCGCAGCCGACTTGGCTAACGCACGGCGCGTGCGCGTCACCGGCAGCGTAACTGCAGGCAGCGTGCAGGCAAGCGAAGTTACCTTCCTGGATGCGGCAGGTACCACTACAGACGTGCTGCTGGCCGGCGTATTGGGTGACCGCACCGGCGCGAGCGGCTTTTACTTGAACGGCCGCATCGTGCAGTTTGATGCAGCGACTCGCTTTATTGGCGGCGCCACTGGCACCAGCGCCGACCTCACCGCAAAAGAGGGCGTAGTCACCATCGTGCGTGCCCGCACGCTGGGCACTGCACTGATTGCGGCTAGCGTCGAGTTCAAGCCCACGGCTGATCCGGCCAATAGCGCAATCGGTTATGTCTCTCAGTTTGTATCGCTAGCCGATCTGCGCGTAGCCGGTCAGCGCGTGGATGCGAGCGGCGCGGCGATCACCGGGGGCACCGGCAATGATGTGCGCAATAACGTCTTTGTGTTGGCGCAGGTCCGTATGAGCAACGGCGTGCTGATTGCCAGCACATTGGAAGTGCTGCGCAATTGAAGCTCGGCACTGGATCAACCTCTGAAATGGCTACGCAATATCCATGGGCTTTTTAGCTTCGCAGAAACGCAAAAACGCTTATTTAATAGGCGTTTTCAGCCATTTTTGCTTCAAACCCCGCGTGAATATTGCGTAGAGCCTTTTTAATCGCTTCACCGAACCTGCTTTTCTTTTTGTTGCTCGAGTAGCATGGCGATAATCGCTCTCCAATATTTGGCGGCTTGCGTTACTCGCAGTGGCAAGCAAGTTGGTTTTCAGGGCGGTTGCAAGGCCATGAGTACGACCGTCTCCTCACATTCCTCCGTCCACCCCATCAGCGATGCCGAATTTCGCGTGATGTTTGATCTCGCACCGGTGTCGCTATGGCTGGAGGACTTCAGCGTGCTGCGGACATTCTTCGAATCGCTGCGCAGCCGTGGCGTGACCAACTTGATCGAGCATTTCAAGCAGTATCCTGACGAAATTCTGTACTGCGCGCAACTGATCAAGATTGAGAGGGTGAATCAGCGGGCGCTGGAGATGCTGGGTATGCCGGACATTGAATCTCTACGCGCCAACCTCGGCCAAGTGTTTCGCGACGATATGCGTGAACAATACATGCTCGAGCTCAATGCACTGTGGTGCGGACACACCAGCTTCACCAATCAAACCGTGAACTATGCGCCAGATGGGCGGCGCATCGACATCCAGCTGCACGGCCGTATTTTGCCGGGGTACGAGCAGACCTGGGGCCGCGTGCTGCTTGCGCTTGAAGACATTACCGCGCGCAAAAAGGCCGAGCAACACCTAGCGCACTTAAGCACCCATGATCTGATGACGCAACTGCGCAACCGCATGTTTTACGAAGGAGAGCTTACGCGTGCGGAAGCAGAAGGGCCGTACCCGGTTACCGTGATCAGTCTGGACTGCAATGGCTTAAAGCCTGTGAATGACGTGCTAGGACACGCGGCCGGCGATGCGCTTTTGCACCGCGCTGCGCAGTTGCTCAAGCAAGCGGTGCAAGACCGTGGCTGCGCAGCCCGCATTGGCGGGGATGAGTTTGCCATCATCCTGCCTGGCGCTGATGAACATGATGCTGCGGAGTTGGCTGCGCATCTAACGAGGCTTGTAGATGCTGACAACGTGCAACACCGGGACGCGCCAATCAGCTTTTCGATCGGCTGGGCGGTGTGCCACCAAGGCGAGCGGATTGATGCGGCTGTTCGCGGGGCCGATGAGCGCATGTACGCGGCCAAGCGCGCGTACTACACCATGCACGAGCGGCGGCGCGCAGAGCCAAAAGCATAAACCCGCGCTATTGCTTCACGCAGTCCACAAAGTACGCGCCGCCCTGTTCCACCAGGCCATGAATATCCGTATGAAGGCCCGGAAACTTCTGATTGAACTGGCGCGCAAACTGCAAATACTCCACGATCGTTTTGTTAAAGCGCTCGCCAGGAATCAACAGTGGAATGCCCGGCGGATAAGGCGTAAGCAGCGTGGAGGTGATGCGCCCTTCCAGATCGTCAATACCCACGCGCTCAATCTTGCGATGCGCCACGCAAGCCCAGGCATCGGCCGGCTTCATCGCGGGCTCCATCTCGCTCAAGTACATCTCGGTGGTGACGCGCGCAATGTCGTGCGCTTTGCAGGTTTCATGCAGCGCCTGGCATAGATCGCGCAGACCCATGCGCTCGTACATCGGCTGCTTGGCGCAGAACTCGGGCAGGATGCGCCACATCGGCGCGTTCTTGTCGTAGTCATCCTTGAACTGCTGCAGCGCGGTGAGCAGCGTGTTCCAGCGGCCCTTGGTGATGCCGATGGTAAACATCACAAAGAAACTGTACAGCCCCGTCTTTTCCACCACCACACCGTGTTCGGCCAGATATTTGGTGACAATGTTGGCAGGGATGCCGCTGGCAGAAAACTTGCCGTTCAAGTCCAGCCCCGGGTTGATGATGGTGGCCTTGATCGGGTCCAGCATGTTGAAGCTGGGTTCAAGCGCGCCAAAGCCGTGCCACTTGTCACCCGTGTTGCCTTTGCCCAGCACCCAATCGCTGCGCGAGCCCACGCCGTCTTCAGCCAAATGTTCCGGCCCCCACACCTTGAACCACCAGTCCTTGCCAAACTCCGCGTCAATCTTGCGCATGGCGCGGCGGAAATCCAGCGCTTCCAGAATGCTCTCTTCCACCAGCGATGTGCCACCGGGCGGTTCCATCATCGCCGCGGCCACATCGCAACTGGCGATGATGGCGTATTGCGGGCTGGTAGAGGCGTGCATCAAATACGCTTGATTGAAGGTGCTGTGGTCCAGCTTGCGGTTTTCTGCATCTTGCGCAAGCACTTGCGATGCTTGGCTGATGCCGGCCAGCAGCTTGTGCGTAGACTGGGTGGCAAACATGATGCTCTCTTTGGCGCGCGGCCGGTCGCGGCCAAAGGCGTGCATGTCTTTGTAAAAGTCGTGAAACGCCGCGTGCGGGATCCACGCCTCGTCAAAATGCAGCGTATCGACTTTGCCGTCGAGCTTGGCCTTGATGCTCTCCACGTTGTACAAAATGCCGTCGTAGGTGCTTTGCGTCAGTGTGAGAATGCGCGGCTTTTTGTCTTTGACTTTGGATGCGAGCGGATGCGCGGCAATCAGTGACTCAATGTGCTTGAGGTCAAAACTATCCGCCGGAATCGGCCCGATGATGCCCAGGTGATTGCGCGTGGGCCGCAAAAACACCGGAATCGCGCCGATCATCATGATCGCGTGCAAAATCGATTTGTGGCAATTGCGGTCCACCACCACAATATCATCCGGCGCTACGCAGCTGTGCCACACCATCTTGTTGCTGGTGGAGGTGCCGTTGGTCACAAAGTAGCAGTGGTCGGCGTAGAAGATGCGCGCAGCATTGCGCTCACTGGCCGCAATCGGGCCAATGTGATCGAGCAATCCGCCGAGTTCATCCACGCTATTGCATACGTCGGCGCGCAGCATGTTCTCACCAAAAAACTGGTGGAACATTTGCCCGACCGGACTCTTGAGAAACGCTACGCCGCCGGAATGGCCGGGGCAGTGCCAGGAGTAAGAACCATCCTGCGCATAGTCCACCAGCGCTTTGAAAAACGGCGGTGACAAACCATCCAGATAGCTCTTGGCCTCACGGATGATGTGGCGCGCGACAAACTCCGGCGTGTCTTCAAACATATGAATGAAGCCGTGCAGCTCGCGCAAAATGTCGTTGGGCAGATGGCGGCTGGTGCGCGTTTCGCCATACAGATAGATCGGAATGTCGCGGTTGCGAAAGCGGATCTCTTGCATGAATTTGCGCAGGCTTTCAATCGCCGCGGGCGAGCCGGCCTCGGCCGACAGCACCAATTCTTCATCGTCGATAGAAAGTACAAAAGCCGATGCACGGCTTTGCTGCTGCGCAAAGCTGGACAGATCACCGTAGCTGGTAAAGCCCACCACCTCCATGCCCTCGGCCTCCATCGCCTGCGCCAGCGCGCGGATGCCCGAGCCGGAGGTGTTTTCTGAGCGGAAATCTTCGTCGATGATGACGATGGGGAAACGAAAGCGCATAGCAAGCCCTTATTCAAGCCCGTGTCGAGCGGCACAACCAGTAAGGTTGCGAGTATAGGGCGCATGCATGTTGCGCATGAGACCACCGCAAGAATCGGAATGCGGGCTGGTTGGCTGCACGCTAGACTGGCCATATGTTGACTGAATCCCCCATGCGCCCGCACAATCGTCATCTGCAGCCGATGCAACTGCATGAGCCGCAGCACGACAAAATCACCCGTGCGATTGGCTACATCGTCGAGCATTTTGACGAGCAGCCAGATCTGGCGCAGCTCGCGCGTGTGGCCGATTTATCTGAAACCCATTTTCAGCGCGTGTTTACTGAGTGGGCGGGCGTCTCGCCCAAACGCTTTGTGGAAGTAGTCACGCGCAATCACGCGCGGCAGTTGCTCACCGCGGGCAGCAGCACGCTGGATGCCACCTATGAATCCGGCCTGTCCAGCCCTTCACGCCTGCAAGACTTGTTTGTGAAGCTGGATGGCCTCACGCCCTCGCAGGTGCGCAGCCTGGGCGCGGGCATGACGCTCACGTGGGGCTGCTTTGAATCGCTGCTGGGCGCCACCGCCGCAGCGTGGACCGGCCAGGGCATTTGCGCACTGGTGTTTGCGGATGCCGCGCAGCCTCGCGCGTTTGAGGCGATGCTTGTGGCCCAGTGGCCCGGCGCTGCGCTCAAGCGTGATGATGATGCGATTGCCGCGCGCATCGCTCCCGTGGTGTGTGGCGAGCGCGCGCTGCCCGTACATGTGCGCGGCACCAACTTTCAAATCCAGGTGTGGCAAGCGCTGCTGGCGATTGAGCCGGGCCGCGTCACCACCTACGGCAACCTAGCGCATCTGCTGGGCAAACCCGGTGCGGCGCGCGCAGTGGGCACGGCCGTGGGCAGCAACCCGGTGAGCGTGCTGATCCCCTGCCACCGCGTCATCCGCGAATCCGGCGCGCTGGGCGGTTATGCGTGGGGCTTGTCACGCAAGATCACGCTGCTGGGGCGGGAGTGGAGCGGCGTTGTCACGCAACAAACTCAAGACCTTGCAGCAGCGGTTTAGAAAGGATTGTCAAGCACACTACGCAGTATTCATGCGGGTTTTGAGGCAAAAATGACTGAAAACACGCATGGATATTGCGTAGTGCTAAGTTGATTTTATACAGAACGGCGAGAGTAGCAGTCGCGTTGTTCAAGGCCGAAAACCGCCAGCCCATTCATTGGTGGTGTGGGAGCATCGCACATGGACTTGATTGACCCGATCGCCTGCTACCGCGCGCTGCAAGCGCGCGATGCGCGCTTTGATGGCCGGGTGTTTTTTGGCATTACGTCCACAGGCATCTATTGCCGGCCAATTTGTCCGGCACGCACCGCGAAGTTTGAGAATTGCCGCTTCTTTGCGTCTGCCGCTGCCGCGCAGGAAGCGGGCTTTCGGCCTTGCCTGCGCTGCCGGCCCGAGGTCGCACCGCAACTAGCCGCGTGGCGCGGCACTTTCAACACGGTGTCGCGCGCACTGGCCCTCATTGCCGAGGGCGCGCTGGATGAAGGCGAGGCCGGGCTTGAAGCGCTGGCGGATCGCCTGGGAGTAAGCACGCGGCACTTGCGGCGGCTGTTTCAAGAGCACATTGGTGCGCCGCCCATTGCGGTTGCGCAAACGCGGCGCGTGCTATTAGCCAAACAGTTGATTCACGAAACTCAAATGACGATGACACAAGTGGCGATGGCGGCCGGTTTTGGCAGTGTGCGTCGCTTCAACGAGACCTTTCAGGCACTGTTCAAGCGCCCGCCAAGCGCGCTGCGCCGCAGTTCAGCATCTGCGGCACGCAATCAAATGGCCAGCGTGGGCGTGACGTTGCGCGTGCCTTATCAACCGCCCTACGATTGGGCTGCGATGCTGGATCATCTGGCCGCGCGCGCTATCGCTGGCGTCGAAAAAGTATCTGCAAGCAGTTATCACCGCAGCGTGCTACACGCTGGGCATGTGGGTAACGTAACAGTCAGTAATCACGCGCCCGGCAGTTATTTGACGGTCACGCTGCGCTTCCCGCAGGTAGGGGCATTGCCTGCAATCTTGGCATGCATACGGCGCGTATTTGATGTGAGTGCCGATGTTCAAACTATCGGCCAGCATCTGAGCAAAGATGCCTCGCTCGCCGCGCTGGTTGCGCAGCGCCCGGGCTTGCGCGCACCGGGCGGCTGGGATGGCTTTGAACTGGCTGTTCGCGCGATTCTCGGCCAGCAGGTCACTGTTCAAGCGGCGCGGAGGATGGCTTCGCAGCTCGTGTCACTCTGCGGGATGCCGCTCGCCGCACGGGAGGATGGTTTGACCCATGCGTTTCCAACGCCTGCGCAAGTTGCCGCATGCGATTTGAATGCAATCGGCATGCCTTCCGCCCGCCGCGAAACCCTGCACGCCATCGCGCATGCTGCACTACAAGACCCGCAGCTTTTTCATCCAAACGCCAGCCTGCAAGAGGCGGTGCAGCGCTTGCTGAGCATTCGCGGCATTGGACAATGGACAGCGCATTACATTGCGCTGCGAGCGCTGCGCGAGACCGATGCATTTCCGGTCAGTGACGTTGCCTTACTGCGCAGCGCGACAAACGGCAGCAGCGCACGACTCACGCCAGATGAACTCCTGGCGCGCTCTCTGGCCTGGAGCCCGTGGCGCGCGTATGCAGCGCAGCATTTGTGGGCAGCTGACGCTGCTGCCGGTGCCGCGCGCATATTGAAAGCTGCGTGAGAACAGCGAACCCATCATTTGAGTACTGAAGGAGATGTGATGCCTCTATCCAATCAGCAAGCAGTAAAACGATTTCGTGATTTGCACGCGGACGGCGTGTTGATCTTGGCCAATGCATGGGATGCCGGCAGTGCGCGCGTGATTGAAAACGCGGGTGCAAAGGCGCTTGCCACCACCAGCGCAGGCTTGGCGTGGTCATGTGGTTATCCAGACGGTGATGCGCTGCCAGCAGACGTACTTGGCAGCGCTATCGCATCTATTGCCCGGGTCATTCAGGTGCCGCTGACTGCAGATGTTGAAGGCGGCTATAGCAGCGATCCAGTGCAAGTTGCGGAGTTGGTTTTGCGTGTCATCCACGCTGGCGCAGTCGGCATCAATATCGAAGACGGTTCGAGCAGCGTGGACTTGCTGTGCGCAAAAATTGAAAAAATCCGCGCGCATGTGCAGCAAGCGGGCGTCGATGTTTTTATCAACGTCCGAACCGATGTGTATCTACGCGGCCTGGTCGACAAGGAAAACCGTTTAAGCGAAACCCTGCGCCGCGCGGCGGCCTATCAGAACGCCGGCGCAGATGGAATTTTTGTGCCCGGCTTGGCCGAGCAAAACGACATCAGCCAACTATGCGCGCAGATCTCACTGCCCATCAATCTCATGGCCGTTCCCGGATTACCGACACTGGCTGAACTGAAAAGCCTGGGTGTCAAACGCCTCAGCGCCGGAAGTGCCATTGCGCAGGCCATGTTTGGACAAACACAACGCATGGCGGACGCGTTCCTCAAAAGTGGCGATGTAGCCAAACTCTTCACTTCCAACTCCGGGGATTACAAATCACTTAATAGCCTGTTTTGACGAATAGGGCGTTGTTCAAAAAAACCTACTCCGCTATAGCTCACTGTACTCGCTGTTTTATTGGCCGACCTGTCGCGCAACCTATGACCGCTAAAGACCTCATCCGCCTCGTTACTCTGTCAGCCCTCTGGGGCGCAAGCTTTCTGTTCATGCGGGTGGCCGCGCCGGTGCTGGGCGCGCTGCCCACCGCGTTTTTTCGCACCCTGCTGGCCGCTGCATCGCTCGCGGTGATTCTTTTCGTCCTGCGCACCGTGTGGCGATGGGATGCGCAAACGCGCGGGGCGATGATGGTGGGCGTGGTGAACTCCGCGGTGCCGTTTGCGATGTACGCGTTTGCCGCCAAGCATTTACCAGCGGGCTACTCCGCCATTTTGAATGCGACCACGCCGCTAATGGGTGTGCTGGTGGGCGCGGCAGTGGTTGGTGAAACACTCACGCTGCGCAAACTTGCCGGCGTGGCCATCGGCATGGCGGGCGTGGCGGTGCTCACGCAGGCCGGGCCGGTGGCGGTGACTCCGCTCGTGCTGCTTGCGGCAGGCGCCTGCCTGGTGGCCACATTCTGCTACGGCATGGCAGGATTTTTGACGCGCCGTTTGACTGCCGGGCTGGACAGCAAACAAGTAGCGCTGTTCAGCCAAGTGGGCGCATCCATCGTGCTGGCGCCGCTGTTTGCGCTGAACATGCCAGCGGGTGATGCAGGCAGTTGGGGCAACCCGACCGTATGGGGCGCCATGGCTACGCTGGGCATTGTCTGCACCGGGCTTGCCTACATCCTGTACTTTCGCTTGATCGCCGACATCGGCCCGGTCAAGTCACTCACCGTCACGTTCTTGATTCCTCTATTCGGCGTGCTGTGGGGTGCGCTGTTCCTGCGCGAAGAATTATCTTGGGCGCACGCGGCCGGCGGCGCGCTGATTGCGGCGGCGCTGTGGCTGGTGCTGCGCACACCCAAACCCGCAGCATTGCCGCCAGCAGCGCGCGAGCAGGCTTAGCGCTGAATGATGTTGATGCCAGAATTGCCGTCCGGAATTTTGCGGTTGCCCAGCGTGCCCTTGCCTGCCGTACACATCACAGTGCAGAACAGACCGCGGCAATCATGGTTAACCGAACAAATGGCACCATCGTCACGCACCCAGGTTTCTGTACCAACACGCGGGGCAGCGCCAAGGTGACGCTCAAACGCGCCTTTCACTACGTTGCCAGGCACTGGTTCGCTCTGGCCTTCCACCACAATCGCACCGATTGACTGGGCGCTAACGCTACCTGACTGCGCGTTGCCGGCTAAACGCTCACGCCCGGACTGCAAGCGCTGATCAAGATTTTGCTTGGGTGTGGCCGGCCTCACGTAAGGTTTAGTGCCTTGCGCACAATCGGTCATGACCACGCTGCACGTAGAAGGCGGCTCGGCAAAAGCGGCGCCGGCCAGCAAAAGCGCGGCTACAACAACCACCCGATTACGCCGCACGGCGTACCTTGCGGGACGGGCTATGGAGGAACAAATCGCCAGGCTGGCAGTCCAGATACTCGCAAATTTTTTCCAGCGTGTCAAAGCGCACGCCTTTCACATGACCCTGCTTGAGCAAAGATAGATTGGCCTCGGTAATGCCCACATACTGCGCGAGATCTTTGGATTTGATTTTGCGCTGCGCAAGTACGACATCCAGGGTCACGATGATCGGCATGGTGTCAGATGAACTGCCGGTTTTCTTCTTGCAGTGATGCCGCGTGGCCCATCACCCACGCCACAACCCACACACACGCCGCCACCACCACGGCCATCACATGAGAAGAACTAACGGCCAGCACCAGCTGCTTCTGCCCCACGCCGTTATGTATGGTCAGCAACACACTGTGCAGCGGCGAGAGCAGCATTTCCGTCACACCCACGAGCCCGACCAGCAGCGCAAAGTTGCGCAACCCGGCAATCGCGCGTGAAGAAAAATAGACACCTTGCGCGAACTGCAAAAACGTACTGCGCAAAAACAGCAGTGCGGCGCACAGTAACACCACGGGCAGCAGACCGGATGTAATGTCAAGAGCGCGCGTCAACACGGGCAGCGGCATCGATTGCGCCTGACGCAGGCCTTCGCCGCTCAAACCTGCAGCACGCAGCATTTCGAGCGTGTCCATGCGCAGCAAGTTGACCAGAGCGGCCACCGGCAGCGCCAACGCAAACAAGAGCAGCACCCATGCCAGCACGCGCGACACGCGCTGCACTTGCGCATTGGACGGTGGGAGAACATTTCCAGACAGTAGTGGCGGCATAAATTTTTCTCTTACAATTATTTATTTCTGTTTTACAGAAATTTTTGATAGATTGCAAGGCGATTCTTCGCGGTGCCTCACGAATTCATGCGCTTGCGTACGCTCCTTCATCTCCTGCCCCTGGTTTGCGCAGTTGCCACTCAAACTGGCTGCGCATTCGTGTCGGCCAAAATGCAAACGCCGTTGTCCGCGCGTCAAGAACACTTTGTGCAGCCAGCAGCGATTGAAGCAGCCGCTGCGCGCGCCGCAGATCGCGGCCAGAGTGCGATTAAGGCGATGTTGATCGCGCGCGGTGATCAAGTGGTTTACGAAAGCTATTTTGATACCGACGAGAAAGCCTTGTTTGATCTGCGGTCTGCCACCAAATCGATCACCGGTTTACTGTTTGGCATTGCGCTGGCCTCTGGCGAGATTGCATCGCTCGACATGCCGGTGTCCGCATTCTTTTCTGACTATGTAGAAACGCCGCAGCGGCGCGCAGTGTTTGACGCCATCACGCTGCGGCATTTGCTGCAGATGCGCAGCGGCCTATCGATCAGCGATTGGGATGCCACATCGCCGGGGCATGAAGACAAGATGTACGCCACCGCCAACTGGCTAAAGTTTTTCTTTGCGCAGCGCAAGGTTGCAGAGCCGGGTGCGCAATTCAGTTACTGCACAGCATGCGTGGTGGTGCTGGGCGAAGTCATTGCGCGCGCGGCTAAGCAGCCACTCGATCAATTTGCAGCCAAGCGTTTGTTTGCGCCGCTTGGCATCACCAGCGCGCAGTGGCAGATGGCACCGCTAGGGCTTGTCGATGCGGGCGGCCACTTGCGCATGACCGCGGGTGACTTTCTGCGTATTGGTCAGCTCATGCTCGCCAAGGGCCGCTGGCAGGACAAGCAAGTGGTGCTGCGTGATTGGATTGAAGCGTCGCTCTCCGTCACCAGCCCGGCCAGCGTGCAAACAAATGGCGCAGCGTTCGGACTACTTTGGTGGCTACAGCCAGTCGTGGACGGAGAGGTGCGGTCGTTTCAAGCGCGCGGCAACGGCGGGCAGTATCTCATCGCCGTGCCGTCGCTCAATCTGGTGGCCGCATTTACCGGCACTGCGTTCAACAATCCAACGCAGCTGCTGCCTTTTGTGTTGATGCAGGAGCACATCATTCCCGCAATACAAGCGCGCTAGCTATTTAAGCGGTGATTGCTTGTGCTGCTGCGGCACAGTTTCTACATTCACGCAGCATGCCGGGCCGACGCATTGCGTAATGCATTCGCGGCGGCCCATTCCGCCGGGCAGCGCTTCACTGGTCACGCCTTCGGGCGGATTGAGAATTTCAGTGATGCGTTCTGAGACTGATGCGTCCGGCGTCACCGGCGCGGCGCCTTCCACTACCACGCGGCCGGGCGTGGCCTCGGGCTTGCCGGTGCGCTGCTCACGCGCGGCGCGCTCTTGCCGCTCCTGCATCAGGCGGCGCGTGTTTTCAATCACGCGCTGCGTCGGGTCGGCCGGCATCGGCTTGAGCTCGGGGGTGATGGATTGCTCCAGCGTGGGCGTTGGTGTGGCTTTGGGTGCGGGCGCATCCGGCGCTTTGGGCGGGGTTGGCCGCGGCGTGCGCTGCGCTGGCACAGGCGGTGAATCAATGATGCGCGGCGGCTGCAGGTCGACCGGCGGTGGGGGCGTGGGCTGCGCATGCGCCGCAGCGGCAAAAAATGCACAAATTAAAGCAGAACACGCAATATCCATGCGGGTTTTGAAGCAATTTTGGCTGAAAAGGCGCATGGATATTGCGTACATCATTTCAAAACCCTGCTCAATTGACGCATCAAGTCACGTTTTAGGCAGCGTTACACCGGTCTGCCCTTGATACTTGCCGCCGCGGTCTTTGTAGCTGGTTTCGCAGACTTCATCGCTCTCGAAAAACAGCACCTGCGCGCAGCCTTCGCCTGCATAGATTTTGGCAGGCAAGGGTGTGGTGTTGCTGAACTCAAGTGTTACAAAACCTTCCCACTCCGGTTCAAACGGTGTGACGTTGACGATGATGCCGCAGCGCGCGTAAGTGCTTTTGCCCAGGCAAATCGTCAGCACATTGCGCGGGATACGAAAGTATTCCACTGTGCGGGCGAGCGCAAAGCTGTTGGGCGGGATGATGCAAACATCGCTCTTGATGTCAACAAAGCTCTTTTCATCAAAGTTTTTCGGGTCCACCACCGTGCTGTAAATGTTGGTGAAGACCTTGAACTCGGGTGCGCAGCGAATGTCGTAGCCGTAGCTGCTGGTGCCGTAGCTCACAATCCGGTGCCCGTCGGCGGCAGTGCGTACCTGCCCAGGCTCAAACGGTTCAATCATGCCGTGCTGCTGCGCCATCCGCCGAATCCACTTATCACTCTTGATGCTCATGGTTTTCCTTATTGATTAGCGGGATTTTACGGGTATGGTTCGCATGTTCTTTGCCGACCTGCATTGCCAACTTATTGTGGTCGGCAAAATCACCGCCCCCTGCTTTCCTGGAGAGAACGATGAAACACGCATTTTCCCTGGCTACCTTTGCCGCCGCCCTGCTGGCCAGCACCGCCGCCTTCAGCGCGGTAGAACCCGGCCAGATGGCCCCTGCCGTGACCGCCAAAGACTTGAGCGGCAAAGAAGTGAATCTGGCCCAGCTCAAAGGCAAGACCGTCATTTTGGAATGGACTAATCCCGCTTGCCCGTTTGTGAAGAAGCACTACACAAGCGGCAACATGCAAGCCCTGCAAAAAGAAACCGATGCCGATGCAGTGTGGATTTCAGTGAATTCCACCAGCCCGAAGCACCAGGATTTCATGGAGCCCAAAGCGCTCACCGCCTGGCTCAGTGAAGGCAAAGCCACGCCCGATCACTACGTGGCCGACACCACCGGCGCGCTGGGCAAAGCGTTTGGCGCCAAGACCACGCCGCACATGTTCATCATCGATAAGACCGGCAAGGTGGTCTACAACGGCGCGATTGATGACAAGCGCAGCGCCAACCCGGCCGATGTCAAAGGCGCGCAAAACTTTGTGCGCACCACGCTCGCAGCACTCAAGACCGGCGCGCCTGTGGCCAATGCCAGCACGACGCCGTATGGCTGCAGCGTGAAGTACGAGTAGTTTCACTCGCTAAGGAAAGCGCGAACCAGGTCCACCGTTCGGGCTGAGCCTGTCGAAGCCCATTTGCAAGCTATTCGTTTGGCTTTTTTCGCAAATGCGTTTCGACGAGCTCAACGCGAACGGACTTGAGCAGAATTCGCTTAGATATAACCAGCCTGGCTAATTCTGCAAATTCACCTCAAGCCGCACCGCGCGCGGCCCATCGGCGGGCGGCTTGGCCGGCACCCATACCGCTCTGAGCGCCGCTGGCGCGGCCATGGTTTTGCCGTTGGCAGTAAGCACGCTTGACCACTGTACCTTGCCGCCAGAGGCTTGCACCTGCGGCGTTGGGCCTGGCTCGACGATATCTTCACGTTCGATAAACAGTTCACCAGCGGTTTGCAACGCAGGCGGCAGCGTGAGCGTGACATTCAAGCGGCCGTTCGCGCGCGCCGCACTCGCTGCG
>JBOFGW010000108.1:0-5107 GCA_051649325.1 Burkholderiaceae bacterium
CTTTTTCAGCCAGCGCCTTCTTTTTCTCTTCAGGCAGGGCTTGGTACTGCTCCCACTGCGCCTGTTTGGCGTCTTTGGGCACGGTACGGGCTTTTTGGAAGTTTTCGCGCGCCTGCGCACGCTGCTCGGGTGTGAGCGCAGCCCACTCGCGCATGCGCTCATGCACGCGCGCTTGCTCGGCCGGTTGCATGGCCGGGCCTTTGGCGGCAAGTTCAAGCCACTTGGCTTTTTGATCGGCCGGCAGCGTTTCCCACTTGCTTCCAAGCGGCGCTAGCGCAGATTTTTGCGCTGCAGTTAGCTCAGACCAAGTAGGTTTGCTGGCGCCAGCCTGCGCCACTTGCACCGGTGCTGTTTGCGCAATCGCAAACGTCGCGGCGGCCGCTAAGCAGGCCGCCACCCAGATTTTCAGCAGGGAAGAACTGAGAACACGGCGCATTTACTCGCCCTGTTGCAAAAAGCGGGTGAAGCCTTTGTCGAGGTAGGCAGAAATCGGCAGATCGTCGGCGAGCATTTCAGCGTCGATCTTGGCCAGTTCTGCCGCATGATCAGACTGCTGCGCCTGATGCAACCAGACCAGCCCCACAATCACAGCCACCGCCGGAATCAGCCAGCCGGCCTTGAGCCACCAGTTGGAAGGCTCAGTACTCAGTGAGCCGCCGCGCTGCATGGCAGAGGCAAGCACCGGCGCGGTGCGCCAAGCGCCGTCTTGCTTGCGACGGGCCACGGCCAGCACGCGCGCTTTTTCAAGGCGCTGGATAACCCTGTCATCCAGACGGTTGGCAGACTGGTTAAGTGCAAGACGCACTTTGGAGGCAAATTTTTCTTCGCGGTTCATAGCACAATCCCCTTGGCTTGCAGCGCCTTCGCTAAGGCGTGAGTCGCGCGAGAGCAGTGGGTTTTAACGCTGCCTTCAGAGCAACCCATCAAGGCTGCGGTTTCGGCAACATCCATATCCTCCCAGTAACGCAGCAGGAAGGCCTCGCGTTGACGGCCCGGCAGCTTTTGAATTTCATCGTCAATCGCCTGCAAAACCTGTTCCCGCTCCACCTTATCGGCCGCGCTTTCGGCTTTTTCAGAGCCTTCTTCAGACTCCAGCGACTCCAGAATATCGGAATCGTCGCCTTCGTCACCGTCTTTTCGGAATGCGGAAAACAGCGTCACCCAGGTATTGCGCACCTTCTGGCGGCGGAAGTGGTCGTGAATCGCGTTTTGCAGGATGCGGGTGAACAGCATCGGCAGCTCTTCCGCTGGCTTGTCGCCGTACTTTTCCGCCAGGCGCATCATGGAATCTTGCACGATATCCAGCGCGTGATCTTCGTCGCGCACCGCAAAAAACGCCTGCTTAAAAGCGCGGCGTTCAACGGTCTGCAGGAATTGTGAAAGTTCTTTTTCGGCTGCCATGCGGCTTTGCGCTATCTACGCCTGTCTGTTTTGGATTGCGCCAGACCTGCCTTGCGGTACAGCGCGCGGCGCATGTTACCAACCAGAGCAGCCCCGCGGGCGCTTCGCGCGGCAAACCACACCCAATTTGCGCCACTTGCTGCGCTGCATTATGATTACCAGCTTAAGTGCAAAAAACACGTATGTGGATTTTGCCCCGATGAGCGGAGTTTGTTTTTGCCCACTCTTCGGCTGAATTGGCTGAGCCGTCTGCTTACCGGCAGCGGGGAGAGCCACCAATCAATCTCCTGTGGACCTTGAAAGGAAGCCATTCATGGCAGAGCAAATGACGGAGCTTACCGGCGCCGAAATTGTCGTCCGCTGCCTGGCGGAAGAAGGTGTCGAACACGTGTTCGGCTACCCCGGCGGCGCAGTGCTGTACATCTACGACGCAATTTTCCAGCAAGACAAATTCGAACACATCCTCGTGCGCCACGAGCAAGCGGCCGTGCACGCGGCGGATGCGTATTCGCGCAGCCATCCAGACAAAATCGGCGTTGCGCTGGTCACGAGTGGCCCAGGCGTGACCAACGCCGTCACGGGTATTGCCACCGCGTACATGGATTCGATTCCGATGGTGATCATTACCGGCCAAGTGCCTACGCACGCCATCGGGCAAGACGCGTTTCAGGAATGCGATACGGTGGGTATCACACGCCCCTGCGTGAAGCACAACTTTCTGGTGAAAGACGTGCGCGATCTGGCGTCTGTCATCAAGAAAGCGTTTTACATCGCCAAGAGCGGCCGGCCCGGCCCGGTGCTGGTGGACATTCCCAAAGACCTCACCATCGCCAAAACACCGTACGCCTACCCGCTTGAAGTGCCGATGCGCTCTTACAAGCCGGTGGAAAAAGGCCATCTCGGCCAGATCAAAAAAGCGGTGCAATTGCTGATGAGCGCAGAGCGCCCGATGATCTACACCGGCGGCGGTGTGATTCTGGCCAATGCATCCGCAGAAGTGAATGCGCTGGTAGACATGCTGGGCTTTCCCTGCACCAACACCTTGATGGGTCTGGGCGGCTACAAGGCCGATGACCCCAAGTTTGTCGGCATGCTGGGCATGCACGGCACGTACGAAGCCAACCTGGCGATGCAAAACTGCGATGTGCTGCTGGCCGTGGGCGCGCGCTTTGATGACCGCGTGATTGGCAACCCCAAGAACTTTGCCAGCATTCCGCGCAAGATTATTCACATCGATGTCGACCCATCATCGATTTCAAAACGCGTGAAGGTGGATATCCCCATCGTCGGCGACGTGAAGTTGGTGCTGCAAGACTTGATTGAGCAAGTCAAAGCGCACGATTTCAAGCCGGATGCCAAGCGCCTGTCTGGCTGGTGGGCACAGATCACTGAGTGGCGCAAAAAAGAGTGCCTCAAATACCCGGTCTCTGATGAAGTGATCAAACCGCAGTTTGTGGTGCAAAAGCTCTGGGAAGTTACCAAGGGCGAAGCCTTCATCACCAGCGACGTAGGCCAGCACCAGATGTGGGCCGCGCAGTATTACCCGTTTAACAAGCCGCGCCGCTGGATCAATTCTGGCGGTCTGGGCACCATGGGCGTGGGGCTACCCTACGCGATGGGCGTGCAACTGGCCAACCCTGGCGCGCAGGTGGCGTGCATCACCGGTGAAGGCTCGATTCAGATGATGTTGCAGGAGCTTTCTACCTGCAAGCAATACCGCCTCTCACCCAAAATTGTGTGCCTGAACAACGGCTATCTGGGCATGGTGCGCCAGTGGCAGCAACTGGATTACGGTGGCCGCTACTCCAGTTCGTACATGGATTCTCTGCCGGATTTTGTGAAGCTGGCTGAAAGCTATGGCCACATCGGCATTCAAATCTCTAAACCAGCAGATGTTGAACCCGCGCTGAAAGATGCGTTTGGAAAATACAAAGACCGCACCGTATTCCTGGACTTTTTGACCGACCCGAAAGAAAACGTCTGGCCGATGGTCAAGGCCGGCAAGGGCTTAAGTGAAATGCTGCTTGGCTCGGAGGAACTGTAATGCGCCACATCATTTCTATCCTGCTTGAAAACGAACCCGGCGCGTTGTCCCGTGTGGTGGGCCTGTTCTCTGCTCGTGGCTACAACATCGAAACGCTCACCGTCGCACCGACCGAGGACGCCACGCTCTCGCGCATGACGATTGCCACCGTGGGTTCTGACGATGTGATTGAACAAATCACCAAGCACTTGAACCGCTTGATTGAAGTGGTGAAAGTGGTGGACTTGACTGAAGGCGAGCACATCGAGCGTGAACTGATGCTGATCAAAGTGCGTGCCGTGGCAAAGGAACGTGAAGAGATGAAGCGCATGGCCGATATTTTTCGCGGCCGCATCATTGATGTGACCGAGAAAAGCTACACCATGGAGCTGACCGGCCACAAAGACAAACTCGATGCGTTCATCAAAGGCATCGACCCCGCATTGATTCTGGAAACCGTGCGTACCGGCGGCTCTGGCATTGGGCGTGGGGAACGGATTTTGAAAGCGTAAACCCCGGTCGAGCGTCCGGCGTCTAGGGTCTAGCGTGCGCACACGCTAGACGCTCAACGCTAGACGCTAGACCACACAATGAATCTAGGAGCGAGAACATGAAGGTCTATTACGACAAAGACGCAGACATCAAACTGATCAAGGGCAAGAAAGTCACCATCATCGGCTACGGTTCGCAGGGCCATGCGCATGCGCAAAACCTGAATGATTCCGGCTGCAAAGTGACGGTGGCGCTGCGCAAAGGCGGCGCGAGCTGGGACAAGGCCAAGAAGGCCGGCCTGCAGGTGAAGGAAGTGGATGCGGCAGTGAAAGAAGCGGATGTCGTGATGATTCTGCTGCCCGATGAGAACATCGCGCAGGTCTACAGAGACCATTGCCACGACAACATGAAAAAGGGCGCGTCGCTCGTGTTTGCGCACGGCTTCAACGTGCACTACGGACAAGTCGTGCCGCGTGCGGATCTGGACGTATGGATGGTCGCGCCCAAGGCGCCCGGCCACACCGTGCGTGATACGTACACCAAAGGTGGCGGCGTGCCGCATCTCATCGCGATTCATCAAGACAAGACCGGTAAGGCCAAAGCGCTGGCACTTTCGTACGCAGCGGCCAACGGTGGCGGCAAGGCCGGCATTATTGAAACCAGCTTCCGTGAAGAAACCGAAACCGATCTGTTTGGCGAGCAAGCCGTGCTGTGCGGCGGCGCGGTTGAACTGATCAAGGCCGGTTTTGAAACGCTGGTGGACGCCGGCTATGCCCCCGAGATGGCCTACTTTGAATGCCTGCATGAGCTGAAGCTGATCGTGGACTTGATCTACGAAGGCGGCATCGCCAACATGAACTACTCCATCAGCAACAACGCCGAGTTTGGCGAGTACGTCACCGGCCCGGCCGTGATTGGCGCGGAAGCGCGCGCAGCGATGAAACAAGCGCTCAAGGATATTCAAGAAGGCGAATACGCCAAGAAATTCATTCTAGAGAACCGCGCCGGCGCACCCACGCTGCTGAGCCGCCGCCGCTTGACGAGCGAGCATCAGATTGAAGTGGTGGGCGAGAAGCTGCGGGCGATGATGCCTTGGATCAAGCGAAATAAGTTGGTTGATCAAACGCGGAATTAAGCAGAAGGCATCATGGCCTAAACGCTTGCAAGCGTTCAGACCGTCGAGCGTAAAAG
>JBOFGW010000109.1:0-3625 GCA_051649325.1 Burkholderiaceae bacterium
CGTCAATTAATTTCTGACTTAATTCTTGCTGCATTTCACTAGCAGATCTTGATTGCGCTTCAAGCTTGGCAACTGTTTTTTGGCTCACCCCAGCTTTGAATAGCTCAGCCTGAACAGCACCACTAAATAGTTTGCCCATACTAGTTGCGTCGAAGTACGGGAGCGTAGCGTTGAGAATTGGAGCATCACCATTTAAGTACTGTAGGGCAAAGCACGCGGTTGGCTCGTCCACATCCTTTAACTTGTCAATGAACTGGCGGGTCGACGAATTAGGCGCAGGAATAGTTCCGTTTGAGTAAGCGGAAAGCTGGGGTTGTACTCTCGACTCGAACTGCATTTTTAAATCTTCTAACGCATAGCCGGCATTGCGTAACTGATTTGCCTGATTCGATATCTCATTCACGGGTGAAACTGTTTTTGAATAGACGCTGCTTAGAATGCTTGAATATCGGTTGTAAGCTGTAGACATCCAGTTCCAGTATTGAACTTCTTGGCCGATCCATTCCATGAAAGAGTCGAACGTAGCAAATGCAAAAGACTTTTCAGGTGTCGTCAGTACAAAGAACATTGATTTCGCCCCCACGTTACCTCCCAACTAGCATTCGATTGATATTTTTGCCGAGTTAAGGCGTCTTTGAAAGGTATTCCTGCAGATGCTTGACCCCACCATCCTCGCCTTCGCCCTAACCGCTACGCTCGTCGCCGTAACGCCTGGCCCGGACACATTCCTGGTGATTATGAACACACTCAAGCGCGGTTTGCGGCATGGGCTGGCAACGGTGTTTGGGATTGTCAGCGGCGGGGCGTTCCACGCGGCGCTGTTTGGGTTTGGGGTGGCGCAGGTGCTGGTGTATTCGCCGACGGTGTTTATGGTGGTGAAGCTGCTGGGGGCGGCGTATTTGTTGTGGTTGGGGATTGGGGCGTTGCGGGGTGCTTTTTGGCCGAAGGGTTCTTCTGATGATGAAGCGGCGGTTTCAGCTCGTGAGGCATCGCACCCTCACCCTAGCCCTCTCCCGCCCGCGGGAGAGGGGACTAAGCAGGCAGCTTCGCTACGCAGCGCTTACTTGCAGGGGTTGATCACCAACGCGTTCAATCCGAAGGTGGCGGTGTTTTATCTAGCGTTTTTGCCGCAGTTCATGCGGCCTACGGACGATATTGCGGCGAAGTCGGTGCTGCTGATTGGCATTCACTACGCCATTGGCCTGGTGTGGCTGAGTTTGGTGGCGCTGTTTGTGGTGCAGTTCAACACGTGGCTGCGCAAAAGCATGGTGCAGCGCGTGCTGGAAGGCACGGTGGGCGCGATCATGACGTTCTTTGGGGTGAAGCTGGCGCTGGCGAGCCGCTAGGCTGAAGCGCCAAACGCTAGATGCTAGATGCTAGACCCCGATTGCGCCGCAAAGTGCGCCAGCGCAGCTTGCGCAATTGGCGCGCCCCATTCCTGCACAAAGTGGCCGCCTTCGGCGACCTCCATCGGCGGCGGGCAGTTGCGGATGGCGTGGCGCAGTGACTTCATGACCTTGGGGCCGAGCACGGGGTCTTGCATGCCGATGGCCATGAAGCTCGCACCTTGCCAATCGTTTTGCCACCACGCGAGCGCGCGGCGCGAGAGGGCGGCGCCCGGCGCATCGGGATGGTCTGGCACCAGGTTGGGAAAGGCGCGTAGCGCGGCTTTATACGTGGCATCAGGAAACGGTGCGTTGTAGGCGGCTTGCTCGGCCGCGGTCATGGCGGCGTTGCCGCGTGCGAGCAGGGCGCCCACGTTCAAATCAGGCTGCGTGTTGGAATAGGCGCGCCACTGCTTAAAGCCTTCGCCGGGGTCCACGCCAACGGCCAGCGCGGTGTTCATCACCAGCAGGCGCTCAAAACGCTGCGGCATGTCCAACGGCAGTGTGAGGCCGAGCAGGCCGCCCCAATCTTGCACCACCAGCGTGATGCGCTGCAGGTTCAGCGTCTCGATGAACGCCAGCAGCATGTTGCGGTGTTTCTCAAAGCTGTGCCACGCAGCATCCGCGGGCTTGTCGCTGCGGCCAAAGCCGATCAAATCCGGCGCCACCACGCGCTTGCCAGCAGCGGTAAACACCGGGATCATCTTGCGGTACAGGTAGCTCCAGCTTGGGTTGCCGTGTAGGCAGAGAAATACTTCGTCTCCCGCTCCGCCGGCGGGCGCTTCGTCCAGGTAATGCACGCGGATGCCATCAAAGCCGGGCAGCGCTTCAAGGTAATGCGGCGCAAACGGGTAGCCGGGCAGGTGGGTGAAGTGGTCTTCGGGCGTGCGCAGGATGTTCATGTGCTGCACCTTACATTCGGTGGTACTGAGAGGTGCTTTACGCAGTATCCATGCGGGTTTTGAGCCATTTTTGCTCCAAAAGACGCATGGATATTGCGTAGTCGCCTTTCAATCTCATGTCCTACTGTGCTCGGTGAATGCGTTAGATATCGCAGTGCGTGATGAGGGTCGCCGTTGAATCTTTGCGACATGGTGGTGCACCCATTGCGCGATTGGCGGCGTAAGCTAAAGGCACCGTATCTGCGCGGAGGGCGGGGTATGAAACTGCGAATGTTGGTTCTTCTATCTTGCTTATCGCTTGCCGCATGCGCCAGCGTGCCAGTGGCGTCGCCTTCGCCAGCGCTGTTTGCAGATCATTTGTTTGCCAAGCCGTCGGAGCCGATCCACCGCGAGGATGTGTTTGCGCTGAGTGATGAAATGCGGCGTTACTTGGCAATCGAGGTCGCTCATGCATCGCGTGGCCGAGGCAAGCAAAAGGGTTTGATTGAGGCGCTGTACAAGAAAAGCGGCCTGATGCTTGAGTACGACTCATCATTGACACGCAACGCTGCCCAAGCATTTGAGGCGCGCACAGGCAATTGCCTATCTCTGGTCATCATGGCCGGTGCGTTTGCCAAAGAGCTCGGTCTGAAAGTGGAGTTTCAAAGCGCATTGATTGACGATGCGTGGAGCCGCAGCGCCAACATTTATCTGCGCAGCGGCCACGTGAATATTGCACTTTCCGATCCGTTTGGTGGCCTGATGGCTGGGCGTTCGAGCGAGCGAACAACGGTCGATTTTTTGCCGCCGGATGAGCTACGCATGCTGCGCACCCGCGTCATCTCTGAGCAGATGGTGGTGGCGATGTACATGAACAACCGTGCCGCGGAAGCATTGGTGCAAAGCAAGCTGGACGACGCTTATTGGTGGGCGCGTGAAGCGATTGCGCAAGACCCGGGGTTTTTCAGCGCGGTGAATACGCTGGGCGTGATTTACAAACATAGCGGCCAACACGCGCTCGCCGAGCAGGCGTTTAATCATGTGCTTACGCGCGAGCCGACCAATGTGGTGGCGATGGGCAATCTGGCGCATGCGTTGGCTGCTGCGGGCCGGCACGACGAAGCAAGCGTGTTACAAAAACAGCTGGCGCGGCTTGAGCCATATCCACCGTTTTACTTTTTCAACCTTGGCCAGCAGGCAATGCAGCAGGGCGACTACAAAGCCGCGCGCGATCTGTTTGTCAAAGAAGTGCGGCGCGGAGATTACTACCACGAGTTTCACTTCTGGCTGGCGGTGGCGCACTTCAAGCTGGGTGATGTGGACAAGGCCAACAAGCATCTGGCGCTGGCTAAAGACACC
>JBOFGW010000110.1:0-2671 GCA_051649325.1 Burkholderiaceae bacterium
TCGGCTCCACTTTGACATCACTCACTCGGATAGGAGTTAGCGGCGGCGTCCAGCCTTTGGGGTTTTCAGGCGAAATCAGTAAAGTGACCATGTTTTTCTATTCTTGGAGTTTTCATCATTCTTAGCCAAGCTTGCGCCCAGCGCAACATGATTTCTAAAATCAGCCCGTGACGTGGGCCAAGCGACGCGCTCACCGGGTAAAGGAAACCCAACCACGCATTGCCGGTGTTGTTTCACCCACAGACACCACCGCCGGCTGGGCGTCCGCACCGCTTATTCAAATCAATTTCGCTGGCGCACCGACCAATAGCCGCCAAGCCGTAGCCGCACACAGCGGCACCTGGCCATTGCCTAGACACCTAAGTCTGTCCACCCGATGGGCCACCCCATCAGCCATTCGACCCAATTCGGGTTCAACTTGCCACCATGCCCGCCCTGTGGCGCTACCGCGGTGACCAGTCGCACTGAGTTGCGTTTTTGCAGCCGCTCTTCCAGCGATTGGTTCGACCACTTGTTCGCATCCGACGCCAAGGGCGTTGGAACGTACTGCACCGCTGCCGGTAAGCCGTTGCGCGGATCGTTGGCAATCAGCCCGCGCTTCTCGGCATCGTTCGCTCTCGGCGTTGGCCACCTCGCTTGGGCAATGATCAGCGGCGGATTGTTGCGCCGCTGATCGGCTAAGGAACCGCTCTCGCGCGCGGTATGCGCGGTCGGAGTAGGCAACAAGCCAGAGCCGCTTGCGGATATGCGGCGCGCCCACTGCGGCTGCGGATAGCACCGTCCAGCGGCAGTCATACCCGAGCGCGGCAAGATCAGCCAGGACGACGCCAAGTCCTCGCTTGACGAGTTGATCGGAGTTTTCGACAAAGACAAAGCTGGGGCGGACTTCTGCCACGATGCGCGCCATCTGTTTCCAAAGTCCAGACTTGGCGCCTTCAATGCCTGCACCCTTGCCCGCTGCGCTAATGTCTTGACAAGGGAAGCCGCCCGAAACGACGTCAATATGGCCGCGCCATGCGGCTCCATCAAAGGTGCGAACGTCATCCCAAATCGGGAAGGGCGAAAGCTTGCCGGCGTTTTGCTGCTGTGCCAGTACGCATGCGGCGTAGGCATCGTTTTCGACGGCGCAGACGGTGTTGAATCCGAGCTGTTTGCCGCCAAGGATGCCGCCACCAGCGCCCGCGAATAGAGCCAGCTCATTCACAACGCACCGGTTTTGACAGACGTTCCAGCTCCGCTTCCAGCGCCTCAATTCGAGCTGCCTGACGCTCATTTAAAGTCAACAAGCGAAAGTTTGTTTGCCTGATATGTTCATACTCTCGGGCATCAGCCCTGCGCGCTTCGGACATCATGCCGACGGTGTTTCTTAGCATCATGAGCTGGCGCTCACGATCAAATAGACCGAGCAAAAACCTTTTAAGCTCCGGCCAAAACGGCTTGGCGACGAATGTTCTTAAGCGCTTGTGGTTAGCGGAGTAATCGTTCATTGGCTTGGCGGCGATTGAGGTCCAGCCAATCTAACCAATCATTTCAACCAAGGCTTTTAGCCTCAATTTTTATTGATCATTTTCCGGGCTTAGCAAAGGAGCTCTTATCGTTCGTAGCGCTCGTGGGCTCCCTGACGGCTCAGCGGTCAATCCGCATCAGGCTAAGCTGGAAAAACTATCGTTCTAACGCTTCCATCCAATCAACAGTCACGCCCTGATCGGTAATCGGCTTGCCGCGCATTTCGGGAAACGGCCAATCGTCAGGGTACACGCCGCGCGCTGATGTAGCGGATTTGGAAGTGCTCGGCGAACTCGCTGGCGAGTTTGGCGTTGAGCTGGGCGGCAGTGTCAGGTTGTCCACGAATGGAAGCATACCAGTTTGCATTGCGTTTTCTCCAGTCGTACAGCCACACGTAAGCGTCGGTGCGGTTTAAGCTGGCGTTTCCACGCAGCAAGCGCACCACTAGGCTGTGCGATACCGCCCGAAACTCAGCTGCGTCACCAGTGGCGAACTCCAGCAAATCGTAGACGCTGAAGCCATCATCCGCCGTGTGACTGTGTGTGAATACATGCCCTGTGGCAACACTTGGCGGCAGCGTAAAGCGGTCAGGCTCATTTGTGGTGGCTGATCCACGCCAGAGCGCGTTGCCACTCAGTGAGACCACTACCCCTTGCTCAACCACCGAGCCCACAATCTGCGCTTCCAATACGATGAGTGCTTGCACAGCAGCTGCTGGCAAACCCTCAAAGGCTTGATTCAAATCACCACCAAATCGGGCACGCACGGCGCTTTGCATCGCTGCCATTGCATCCGCTACGCGTTCGGCGATCAACGCATTGGAATCCGCCCGCGACGGTTGTGCGGCAATTTCCTGCGAACTAAACGGCCTGGGCCCAGGATTGTCCACTTGCCAGCTAGCCTTTGCCGGCAACAACACGCAGCCGCAATTGATGGTGTTTTTGGCGCTCGCGGTTGGATCGCGCGGGTACATCATTTTTTCGCCACCAATCAGAAACCAGTCGAGTACTTCTTTTTGTTGCCCGTCGGCAAAATCGTGCGTGTGACGGCTTCGCAACTTGCCAGAGCGGCGCCACTGCTTGCGAATAGTCGGATCGCGCTCCGCAGCTTGCTTTAAGCGCAGCCAAGTGGATGCCGCATGGGCGCGGCCTAACTCGGTGCGAGT
>JBOFGW010000111.1:0-10137 GCA_051649325.1 Burkholderiaceae bacterium
GGTAACAGCAACAGCACCGCCTGCTCGGTACGTGTGTGTGCGAGCGAGAGCATGAACACGTTGCCAAAACTCACGGTAAGCGCGCCAATCAGCATGCCCGTCATGGTGGGCCGCAGCTGGTCCGCTGGGATAGCGGCCAGTGGCGGGCCGCCGAACCAAAGCAGCATCGCGGCAAGCAATACCGCAAGCGGCGGAACAAAGCCCAGCGTATACAGCGGGTTCCATTGCGGCCCTAGCCCTAAGGCCAGTCTTGCGCTGGCCGGCCAGGTGCGCGCGAGGTGCAGGTTCCATGTGCCCAGCAACCTAAAGCGAATGTAGTCCAGCCAGTCGCTGCCAGAGGGCTTCACGCCTGTGTTTGTGTTTGTGGTGCTGTTATAGCGTCCCACCTGCGCTGCGCGCTGCGCACGCTCGCCGGGCGTGCCGGCGAAATACGCCCAATAGAAGAACCACGCATTGGCGGCGAGCGCCCCGGCAAACAGCAGCAGTGCGGCGGGTCCAGCGGCTACGTAGAGAGAATGCACTGCTATGTGAATAGCGCTTTTCATGGCGCTTGGCATGATCCAGCCAATGATCCAAACAAACCACAACGCCCGCCGGGGAAAACAGGTCAAGAACCATGTGCCGGCACACACGCCAATAGTGAGCTGCGTGAACAGCGTAGAAGCGGACGGTGTTTTATCGGCGAAGTGATTGAAAACGACGACGAGCGTGCAGATCAGCAGCGCCAACGCGCTCCATGTGGCAAATCCAACCGCCTTGAGCGCTTTGCGGTGGCCAGGCACAGTATCGACAGCAGCGACGGAATGCAGCCGCTGCACGGTAAGCGGCAGGCTGAAAAACGCGGTAATGCTAATGAACGAAACGCCCACGAGCGCACCCCACAGCAGGCTCTTGCCAAGCGGTTGATCGCCGCCCACAAAAGCGCCTAGGAATGTACCCACGCAGCCCAGCAGCGCAAAAATACCCATGATCCATCGCATCAGCGGTGAAGTGAGATGCCAGGCCTGCATGGCAACCACACGCTCGCGGTGTAGCCAGGGTTTTTTCGCAGCGGAGTGCATGGCAGCGGCGTTCACTGCGTCAACTCCACGAACAAATCTTCCAGGCCCACGCGCTCTGTGCGCACGCCTTGCACGGCCAGTGCTGCGCACTGCGCTTCACTGCGCTCGTCAATCTGCACCAATGCGCTGATCTGCCCGCCCGGCAACACTTGCTGGCTCAGCAGCGTGCCGGGCAGTTTGCCTTGCAAGACAGTGGCTGGCCCGGTGATTTTGCGGGTGCTGTCGGTGAGCGCATCCAGCGGCGCTTGCAGCGCAATCTTGCCGCCACGTAAAAATGCCACATCCAGCGCGATGCGTTCCAGGTCGGTGAGGATGTGAGTGGAAAAAATAATCGTGGTGCCGCGCTCCACACTGTCCACCAGCTCGCGCAAAAAGTCGCGGCGGCCGGCCGGGTCGAGCGCGGCCACCGGTTCGTCGAGCACAAGCAGTTCGGGGTCTGGCGCCAGGGCGCGAATGATCGATAAGCGCTGCTTTTGCCCGCCAGACAGCTTGCCAATGCTTTTGCCTGGCTCAATGCCCCAGCGCTGCATCAGGGCGTGCACTTTCTCTCTGTTCCAGCGTGGATAGAAGCTGGCAAAGTAGTCCAGCAGCTGGCCGGCGGTGAGCCATTCAAATGTGTTGCTGTCTTGCGGCACGTAGCCGATGCGTGCACGCACATCATCGGTGAGCGCCAGCGCGTCCGCGCCGTAGATGCGCGCCTGGCCGGCGGTGGCGCCGCGCAGGCCGAGCGCGCATTCCATCAACGTGCTTTTGCCCGAGCCATTGCGGCCGAGCAGGCCCAGCACGGTGCCGGCGGGCACGTCCAGATCAAGCGCATCGAGCACCGGCTTGCTGTCGTAGTGCTTGGTCAGGCCGCGGATGGACAGTGGCAGCTGCATATCGATCGGCGCATCAAAGCGGGTGGCAGCTTCTGGCAGGGCGCTCATGGGGCGTTTCCTTTCTCGAGCAATTCTTTGAACAGGGCTGCGGCATCCTCTGGCGCAATTTCCAGTTGCGCGGCTTCAAGCGCGGCGCGCGCGAGCGTGGGGCGCAGTAGATCAAGCCGTGCCGCAAGGTCTTGCGCGGCGCCGCCGCTTGCTGCGACCACCATGCCCACACCGCGCTGGCGGGTCAGCAGCCCGGCGCCTTCTAGCAGGCTGTAGGCCTTGGAGACCGTCATGGGATTGACGGCAAAGGTGCTGGCCACGTCGCGTACCGAGGGCAGGCCATCGCCCGGCGCGAGCTGGCCTGCGGCAATCAAGCGGCGCACCTGTTCTACCAACTGGCGGTAAATCGGCTCGGTTGCGCCGGCGTTGACGCTAAACAGTGCCGCGGCCGAGGGTTCGTGTTTTGGGGGCATGGAGTGGCGAGAATCAGTGCCGGTCTTGGCGGGGTTTGGCGACCCACAGCGCAACGCAGGCGATGGCCAGGCTTGCAATCAACGCCGCGTGTCCGCCGCTGACCGCGGCGCCAAGACTGGCCGCGCCGAGTAAGACCACACTGCCGGTGCGGCTAAGGGAAGCAATGAACAGTAAAAGCATGGTTCAAACTCCAGACGGCAGCGGCTAGGGCGTGATGGACAACAGCCGACAATAACTATTTGTGTATTAGTATATTAATACACATGAACAGCCTGTCAAGTGACGGGTTGCAGGTGTGCCATGCGGTCCGGCTGCGACGGCTCGCAGGGCAAGCAAAAAAAGTGACTACGCAATATCCATAAGCTTTTTCAAGCATTTATGCCTGGAAATGCCCATGAATATTGGGTGAATTTTTCTCGACCATTGCTTTATATGGCTCAAATCATGAGTCAGTGGTGTTGCGACGACATCGCCGCTCAGCGCTTAAGTACCAAGACATGCGGCCGAAGAGTGTTGCTTTCTTGCACGCAACTGTCAGATTTTGTCTTGGACAAACGAGCATTTCCCCTTAAATTTCCGATCGTGCTTTGTGTGCAACTTCAAGAAAGGGGAGATTAAAGATGTCAAAGTTTGTTTATGCCGCGCTTGTCGCAATGTGGTTAGGGTGTGCTGCGAGCCCCGCTGTGGCTCAGCAGCGTTCAGCTGATCAGCTCGCTACTTCTATCAATGAAATCGGCTTTTTGCGCTCGGCACCGCAACTGGCGGCGCGCGCTTACCTGCAGTTGGCGCTGAATGTGGAACCCAAGCGCGCCAGCGAGGCGATTGCACTGGCGAATAAGGGTTTCCGCGAAGGTACCGGCATGGCGCGCCAGATCATCGGCACGGATCGCGAGGGGCTGGCCAACCTGGAGGCTTATCAGCGCGAGACCGAAGCATTGCTGGTGCTTGCGGCGCAGCCGGCCGAAAAGCAGCGCGTCCGTGACATTAGCGAGCGTGCCGATCGCGCGACCAATATCGCAAGCAAAGTGGTTGACCTGGCGCTGGCGCGCCTGGGCGGCGAAGCGCCCCGCGCGGTGACCAGCTCCGGCCTGCAGCGCACGATTTCATTGCGCTTGGCCAAAATTGAATTGATGCACGGTTTGGGGCTGCCGATACCGGCGGCCGAAGTGGCGCAACTGCAAAACGCGTTTGCGCAAAACCTGAACTACCTGGGCAACTCCACGCTGGCCAACGACCGCATCAAAGCCGAGGTTGCGCTCGCCCGCACGCAGTGGATCTTCATGGAAAAAGCGATTGAGCGCGTGACCTCTGGCGCACAGGCGCAGCGCGACATGGTGATTGCCTCTGACAACGTGCTACGCACCATGAGTGGCCTGACCGCGATGTACGAGCAAGAGTTGGTGCGGCAACTGGCCAGCAACCGGGTTGCTCCAAACCCTTCGCGCAAATCCTAATCCTCAACCCAACCTACCAAGTGAGAACAACCATGAAACAACTATTTGCCGCATGCTTGCTGACGCTTTCTATTCCGGTGGCCGGTGCTACCAGCTTGGCCATGGAGATGCCTACCGGTAAAGGCACCTACGACTGCGCGGCCAATCAAAAAGTATCGGTCGCCTGGAGCGACGCGGGCCTGGTAACCGTGCGCGTGTATGCGGATGGTAAGTTCAAGGAAGAAACGCCGCTGATGATCAAGGGCTTTCGCGACGGGCAAGTCAAAATGAAAGCGCCCGACTACAGCCGCCAAGTGGTTTACAACGTCAAGCAAAAGCAGGCACTGCTCAAAGGCTATGCGCCCACCGAGATGACCTGCACGTCTGTTGGCTGATTTTTCTGCCGCGTATTTGGGCAGTTTCAACATAGACTACGCAATATCCATGCGGGTTTTGGGGCAGAAATGCTCCAAAACCCGCATATTCATTGCGTATTTGCTTGCACAAGCTGCGCAATATTCTCCAGCATGCGCTGCGCGGCGCCGCGGTTTTGCTTTGCAAAAGCGCGCCCTGACATCGCCAGCGTAGTGCGCTCTTGTGCGCCGCCAATCAGATTTTCGAGCGTTTGCGGCAGCTGCGTGGCGCCTTCTAGTTGCAGTACTGCGCCGGCGGCGAGCGCTTTTTCAGTCGCGTCGGCAAAGTTGAAGGTGTGCGGGCCGACAATGGTGGCGCAGCCAGCCGCGCAGGCCTCGATATGGTTACTGCCTCCGTGCGGCAGCCAGCCGCCGCCCACCACCGCAATGTCCGCGCTGCCAAAGTAGTAGGCCATCTCGCCCATGGTATCGCCCAGCAGCACGCGATGCTGCGCGGAGAGCGCGCCGCCCGCGCTGCGGCGAACGAACTGAAGGCCGTGGCTTGTAAGCAGCGCTGCCACTTCATCAAAGCGCTGCGGCCGGCGCGGCACGACCATCAGGCTCAAGGCGGCATCGGCGGCGATCAGCGGCGCGACGGCTTGCAGCAATATCGCTTCTTCACCATCGCGCGTGCTGGCGAGCAGCAGCGTGATACCAGCCCGGTTGCCGCGCTCTTGCTGGCCTTGCGCAAGCTGCGCGGCATCTAGCTGTACATCGAACTTGATGCTGCCGGTGACCTGCACGTGGCGCACGCCGATCAATTTTAAACGCTGTGCATCGGCATCGCTTTGCGCCAGCACTTGCGCAAACGTTGCATATGCGGGCCGCGCCAGTGCGTCGATGCGCAGCGCTTTGCCAAGCGATTTTTCGCTCAGGCGCGCGTTGGCCAGCACCATCGGCACTTGCGCCGCGCGCGCGGAGGCCATCAGGTTGGGCCACACTTCGGTGTCCATGATCACACCCAGGCGCGGCGCAAAGTGCGCGAAAAAGCGCCGCGTCGCGGCCGGCGTGTCCCAACACAGCGTGGCGTGCAAGACCGAATCGCCAAACAGCTCGCGCGCGGTGGCGCGGCCGGTGGGTGTCATGGTGGTCACCAAGATCGGCCCGCCAACTTGTGCGAGCAAGCCCTGCACCAGCGGCTGCGCAGCGCGCACTTCACCCACCGACACCGCGTGCACCCACACCACAGCTTGCGCTTGCACGTCGTAGCGGCCCAGCCGCTCGGCAATGTGGTGGCGGTATTCCGGCAGCGTGCGGCTGCGGCGGCGCATGCCTACGAGCGCGAGCGGCACGGCCACATAACTCAGTAGGCCATAGACGCGCAGCACCACACGCTGCCAAAAAGACAAGGGAAGAGAGACTTCAAGCATGCGAGCCAAGCGCCTTGTCAATGGCGGCGAGCACATCGCTACGCGGCGGTGGCGTGCCCTTGCCGCCCAGGCTGGCGGTAAATGCGCCACCGGTCACCGCGGCTAGGCCGGGATCATGGTCGCAATAAATGCCGATGGTGGGCACGCCGAGCGCGGCGGCCAGATGCGTAAAGCCAGTATCCAGTCCCACGACAATTTGCGCGCCGGCGAGCACAGCGGCGGCATCGGCCACGCTTAGAAACGGTGGCACCACGCCGCCCGTAGCACTAGCCAATTGCTGCGCGCGGGCATGTTCTTCTTGGCTGCCCCACAAAAACACCGGGGTCAGGCCGCGCTCTTTGAGCTGTGCGATGACGGCGAGCCAATCCTCTTGCGGCCAGAGTTTTTCAGGCCGGCTGGCGGCGGGCATGAGCACGGCGTTTTGCGTGGGCGCGCTCCAGGTGCCAGCGGGTGCGCGGATGCCAAAGTCGGGTGCGCCTTGCACGGTATAGCCCAAATGCTGCGCGGCGAGCTGGCGGTTGCGCGTCACGGCATTGAGCGCGCGCGAAACGGTGGTGCGGCGTTGATAGAGCAGGGCAGCCAGCGGCTCGCGGATGCTGGCGCGGTCGTAGCCAGCCACCGGGCCAATGGCTTTGCGCGCCCACCACGCGCTTTTGAGCAGGCCTTGAAAGTCGATGATCAGATCGTACGTCTGCGCGCGCAACGCTTGCTTGGCTGCGGCCACCGCCGCGCGTGTATCCGCGGCCCACCAGCGCTTGCGCCACTTGCGTAGCGCCACAGGAATCACCCGCGACACCGCCGGATGCAGGCTCGCGATGCCGGCAAACGGCGCTTCCACCAGCCAATCAATTTGCGCGCCTGGGAACTGCC
This sequence comes from Burkholderiaceae bacterium, assembly GCA_051649325.1. Classification (GTDB taxonomy): domain Bacteria; phylum Pseudomonadota; class Gammaproteobacteria; order Burkholderiales; family Burkholderiaceae_C; genus JBJOQV01. The sequence continues at coordinate 6,488 of JBOFGW010000111.1, forward strand.
GCGCGATGTCCGTAACCGCGGGCAGGGTATGCACCACATCGCCCATGGAGGTCATTTTGACCACGAGGATGCGCATCAACGTTTGGCTTCGGCGACCAATGCAGGATTAAAGCGCGGATCGTTGTACATCTTGAACTGGCGGTAGACCTTGAAGTATGCGTGGCCGGCGGCGGTGTCGGTGAGGAGTTGATCTAGGCACGCAGCCAGATCGCTGCGCTGCTCCGTAAGGCGCGCGAGCTTGGCCGAACTGCTGCTGCGGTGTGCGTCGTCTACATCACTGCGCTGGGTTTGCGCGCGCATGGCCTTGATTTTTAGCGCCATGATCGACATGCGATCAGAAATGCTGCCGGCGGTTTCGCTGTTCAGGCGCGCGCCTGCTGCGACTTTAGCCACGGGCGCGTCGGTGCCGGCGCTGGCTGCGTCCACCAAACCGAGCGCGATCAGCAGAAATTCATCCACGCGCTCCGTCGCATCGTTGCGGGCTTGGTTGTATTTGTCGATGGCGCGCTTGTTGGCGGTGATCTCTGCATCGCTGACCTTGGTGCGGCGCGCCAGATCTTCCTGTTCCCACAGCAGGCAATTGTTGCGGTGATTGTCGGCAATCGCCTGCCACAGCGCGGAATCCTGCCCGGCGGCAAACTGCGGCGCATCGTGCGGCCAAGTGGAACGGGATAGCTGCGCGTCATGAAAAGCGATGACTGCCGCGCTGGCGAGCGGAAGGGGCAGGGACATAGGATGGCTTTTTAGTTGGAATGCAAAGATTGGACTGCGAGGCGCGATTTTCGCAAAATGCGCAGGCAGCGGTGCAAATTGCCTTAAAAATGAGACTACGCAATATCCATGCGCCTTTTCAGACAAAAATGGCTGAAAAGGCGCATGGATATTGCGTACATGCCTTTTAAGTACCTCTGAAACGCTTTCAAAGCGCAAAAAAAGCGGGCCGCGAGGCCCGCTTAAACGTATAGCGCTTTTTGATCAGCGGTTGATCTTGACCGTAGCAGATTCGCTGTTACCCGCGTTGCCACGATGCAGCAGCAGCAGGCCGGTCTGCGAAGGCGAAGCGACATCGCCGCCCGCCACTGCCGTGCTGTTCACTTGGCCGGCCACGCCGGTGGGCACCGTCAGCGTAATGCCGCCGCCTTGCAGCGCGAACTTGGGCTTGGCCGGGGTGAAGGTCATCGGGCCGATCGCCTCGCTCACCACGCCGGTGAAGTAGTTGTCATAGCTGAGCACCGTGTAGTCAAAGGTGGAGCTATCCGTCAGGCCCATCGCGGACAGCGGCGCGGTGAGGATCATGTTGCCGGAGTAGAAGTCGGCATCGATAAAGAAAAATGCCTGCAATGTGCCGTTGGCAAGATTCAGAATCTTCACGACCGAAAGCGTGGACTCGTCATTCAACAACTGGTTGAACACGGCAAAGTCAGCCGTGCCGTCGCGATTGGCGTCAACTTGCACTTCATAGCCCGATGGGAAAACCGGATTAGACCGCCGCCCAAACGTGGCAATGCCAAATTGCACCACATCCGGCGCCGCCAGCCGCGCACCCACCGCGCGCAGATCGGTAAAGCTCAGGTTGCTGCCCGGCTGCGGCAGTGCATCGTTGTCCGCACGCTTGCTCGTGCCAGTGAGTGCAAACACTTCCGTCACGGCCGGTGCAACGCCCGCGTTAAAGAGCGTGATCGGCGCCTTGGTTGAGCCGCCGCCCGATACCTTCAGGTCTGCCGCTTTGCGCGGCATGATGTGCCAAGGCACCGACAGGTTGCGCGTGCCGTCATTGAGCGTGATGTAGCCGTCGAACTCGTTGCGCGAGAACGTGGTGCCAGCCGCGCCGATGTCGCGCGCGTCCTGCGCCCAAGCGGGCAGTTTGCTCGCATCCACCGTCAGCACCACCGGCACAGTCACGCTGCCACGCGGCGGAATCACTACCGAGCCGGGCGCCACGATGCGCACCGCGCCGCTGGCAGCATCATCCGCATAGCGGAAGTTTGATGTGATCTGCACCGTCTTGGGCTCTTTGCTGAAGTTGCGCAGCCGCAGGTTTTGCGTAAACGCGCCAAAGGTCGGCACTGCCTGGAAGCCGTAAGACAACGCCGCCGATTTCTGGCTGGGGTTAAAGGCTACAAAATCGGTTTGCGCTGCACGGTCAACCCGCAGCTCACCCGCGCCGATGCGCGCGATCGGCGCGAGCACGCCGGGTTCGCCCACTGGATCGCTGAAGATCTGCGTGCTCGCGGTGTTCATCAGCATCGCCTTGATTTGCAGTGGTGTGCGGTTGGGGAATGCCTGCAGCAGCTGCGCCGCAGCGCCCGAGACCATCGGCGCTGCGCCGGAGGTGCCGCCAAAGGGTGCCTCGCCATTGCCGGTGCCGAAACTGGCAGAGACCGATCCACCGGGCGCGCCGATTTCGGGCTTGATCTGGTTGTACTGGTTGCTTGGGCCGCGCGCAGAAGTGTTGACCACGCCGCCTGCGGTGGCCGCCAGATCAAAGTTCACTTTGACGACCTCGCCGGCGGTCAACCGGCCTTTGATCGCATTGGAATCAGCCTGCGTGATCATCAGCGTAGGCACATACACACTGGAGCCGGGCGTGGTTCCCATCGGGAAGGGCGCGCCGGGCGCGACCAGGCCGACGATGACTGCCTTGGCACCGGCGCGCGCTGCGCGGTCTGTTTTTTGCGAGAAGCCGCACGCACCACGATCGATGAGTGCGATCTTGCCGGACGGGTTGCCCAGATACGGATCTTCACCCGCCTGGCCGGCGACGCTGCCGGCAGGGCAGCCGCGGCCCAAATACACCACATCACCGGAGAGCGGTGCAGTCACCGGCCCAAAATCTGATTCGCTAATTTGCGTAATGCGGCGTGCGATTGAGGCAGGCGCCACAACGTCGATAAACACCGATTTCGCGCTGGGCACTTGCGTCTGTGCCACGCTGATTGCGCCTGGCTCGCTCGAGGGCGAGCCTAAAACGGTAGCGACATTGCCGCCGTTGCCGGCCGAGGCTACGACCACAATGCCAAGTTCAACCGCGTTGGCCACCGCAAAAGACAGATCGTCTTCAGGCTGGCCAAAATCGGAGCCAAGCGAAAGGTTGATCACGTCAGCTGCGTATCCACAATCACCGTTACCCTGCGGGTCGATGGCATAGTCCATGGCTTTGAGCAGCGCAACGCCGTTGCACGAGCCGCTCACTGATGCGCATGCCTTGATGGCCAGCAGTTTTGCGCCGGGCGCCATGCCTTTGTGCGTGCCGTCCAGGCTCGCACCGGCGGCAATATCGGCTACATGCGTGCCATGGAACCAGTAGTCAATCGGATTGGGGTCTTCGGTGCGTGGTGGGCTGTCTGCGCCGCCGCTCCATTTGTCGCCGACAAAGTCAAAACCGCCAACCACCTTTGCGTTTGGAAACAGCGCATTGGGCAAGCCACTTTTTGGATCGTTGGCATCCACCCCGGCTGCTTCAGCATAGGCGGCGGTGGTACCCGGCCCGCCCAGATTGCGGTGCGTGTAGTCAATGCCGGAATCAATCACGGCGATCAGCGTGCCCGCGCCGTCAAACCCGCTGGCCTGCAGAGCGGCGCCGCCCACATAGGGCACCGTCTCTGCCAAATTCAGCTTGTAGTGCACCACCGGGCGCACTTTCACCACGC
>JBOFGW010000112.1:0-10202 GCA_051649325.1 Burkholderiaceae bacterium
GGCCCGATGGTGTAGACGCGAAATACGCGCGAGCCGCCGCGCACGCTGGAAAGCACACCGTCATCGGTGGTAGCCGCTTTGGGTGTTGGGGTAGGCGTGGGTGTGGCCTTATCGCTGTCTTTCTCGGACTTGTCAGTCTTTTTCTTGCTAGCAGCATCTTCATCCGGCCGAAACCGCAGCGCGGCGGTGGGGATGCGCACCACATCCGGCTTGCTGGAAACGACAATCCGCGTTTGTGCGGTCATGCCGGGCTTGAGCAGTTCGTCCGGGTTGGCTACATCAATCACGATGTTGTATGTCACCACGCCCGAGGTGCTGTTGGGGCTTAAGCGAAACTGCCGCACCCGGCCTTCAAATTCTTTTTCTGGATAAGCATCCACCAAAAAACGCACCACTTGATCTTCACGAATCAGACCCACATCGGCCTCTGAGACGCTGGTGTAGATCTGCATGCGCGTTAAGTCTTGCGCGATCTGGAACAACTCGGGCGTTTGAAAGCTTGCAGCCACAGTTTGGCCTACATCAGCATTGCGCTTGATCACCACACCATCAATGGGCGAGCGCACCACGCTGTTGTTCAAATCGGTGCGCGCAGTGTCCAGCTGTGCTTTGGCGACCTCGACATTGGCGAGTGCAGCCTGCACTTCGCGCTTGGTTTGCTCCAGCGCCGCGCCGGCGATAAAGCCCTGCGATTGCAGGCGCTGGTTGCGCTCTTCATTGCTGCGCGCCAGCGCCAGCGATGCTTGCGCAGATTCCAGCTGTGCCTGCGCTTGGCGGATGCGTGCCTGAATCAGCGCGGGGTCGAGCTTGAGCAGCACCTGGCCTTTTTTCACACGGTCGTTAAAGTCCACCAGCCGCTCGCTCACCGTGCCGGAGATCTGCGTGCCCACGCTCACACTGGTGACCGGCTGCAGCGTGCCGCTGGCTTGCACCGCCTGCGTGATCGGGCCACGGTCAATCTCTTGCGTGCGGAACTTTGGCGCGTCCTGCGCTTTTTTCTTTTGATGCGAAATCGCCACTGCGCCAGCACCCAGAACGCCCAGAATCACCACTGCAATCAGGCCGCGTTTGACGAGTTTGTTCATGTCTTTTTGAGGTTGGAAGAATTGCCAGCAAGTGTAGGGGCTCGCGCCACGCGCGCACCTAGCCTTGCGATGAATTGCCGCAAACTGTGCGGGAAAGGCAGCGTACGGTGATGAACGCGCTGCGTGCAGCGACTCGGGTCAGGTCAAAAAGCACTGTACGCAATATCCGTGCGCGTTTTGGAGCAAAAATGGCTCAAAATGCGCATGGATATTGCGTACATGCCGTTTGATTCTGCTTCAAATCAAGAACAGGTAAAGTTTCGGCTTGCCGAGTTCCGGCGGGAGAGTGCTGTGAGTTTTTGCGCAGCCACCGAAGGCGTAATACCCGAAATCGCTCAGGTCCCCGAACCGCTGTGAAAGAGATCGGCACTCTGGAGAGAGCGCATTGTTGCCGCGCCGCCGAAGGGCTCACAGCCTCAGGCACCAAGGACAGAGGGGACGCGCGCAGGCTGCGATTGCCTGCACTTGAGAACGCTGCGTCCAATGTCCTTGCAACGAACACCCCTGTTTGAAACGCATGTCGCCGCCGCTGCCAAGATGGTGGATTTTGGCGGCTGGGAAATGCCGCTGAACTACGGCAGCCAGATTGAAGAGCACCACGCCGTGCGCCGCGCCGCCGGCATGTTTGACGTGAGCCATATGTGCCCGGTGGATGTGGAGGGCGCCGGTGCCAAAGCGTTTTTGCTCAAGCTGATTGCCAACAACGTTGAAAAACTCACCGCGCCAGGCAAAGCCCTGTATTCCGGCATGCTCAATGATGCGGGCGGTGTGATTGACGACTTGATCGTTTATTGGCGCGGCGGCGACAAGTACCGCGTTGTGGTCAACGCCTCCACTGCAGAAAAAGATTTGACGCACATGCGCGCCGTGGCCAAGGGCTTTGATGCCAGCATCAAGCCGCTGCGCGACACGCTTGCCATGATCGCAGTGCAAGGCCCGCAAGCACGCGAGAAGGTGTGGAGCGTGCGGCCGCAGTGGAAAGCCGCGACAGAAAATCTAGGCACTTTTTTTGCCGGCGAAATAGGTGATGTGTTTGTCGGCCGCACCGGCTACACCGGCGAAGACGGTTTTGAAATCATGCTGCCCGCTGCCGATGCCGCAAAACTCTGGGGCGATCTTGCAGCTGCCGGCGTTGCGCCCTGCGGCCTGGGCGCGCGTGACACGCTGCGGCTTGAGGCCGGCATGAACCTGTACGGCAACGATAGGGATGAAACCGTCAGCCCACTTTCTGCCGGCATGGGCTGGACGGTGGACATGAAAACCCCGCGCGACTTTATTGGCCGCGCCGCGCTTGCGCGTGATGGCCAGAAGCATGCCTTTGTAGGTCTGAAGCTGCTCGATAAAGGCGTGCTGCGCGGCCACATGAAAATTGTGACTGCGCTGGGCGAGGGCGAGATTACGAGCGGCACCTTCTCGCCAACGATGGCCTGTTCGATTGCGATTGGCCGCGTGCCCGTGGGTGTGAAGGCCGGTGATACGGTGCAGGTGGATTTGCGCGGCAAGCTCGTGAACGCGCTGGTAGTCAAGCCGCCGTTTGTGCGCAATGGCAAGGTTTTGGTTTAACGAACAACTCTTTTCGCGGAGAAAGAAAGAATGAATATTCCAGCCGATCTCAAATACACCAAGTCGCATGAATGGGTGCGCGTGGAAGCCGACGGCACGCTCACGCTTGGCATCACTGATGTGGCGCAAGACATGCTCGGCGACCTGGTGTTTGTGGGCGACGCCAAAGTGGGTGAAAAACTCAAAGCCGGCGATGCTGCGTGCGTGGTGGAAAGCGTCAAGGCCGCGAGCGATGTGTACATCCCCGTAGATGGCGAAGTGATCGCATTCAATGATGCGCTTGAAGCCGCGCCCGAAAGTTTGAACGGTGATCCGTATGGCAGCTGGATTCTGAAAATCAAGCCGGCGGCGGGTGCGAACATGGGCGCGTTGCTGGATGCGGCGGGATACAAGGCTGCGGTGGATGCGGCGCAGTAGGGCGTGACTTTTTATATGTGACGTGTGACTCCGATTTCCGTTCGGCCTGAGCCTGTCGAAGGCCATTTGAGGTAATCCAAATGCATGCCGTTGCAAATGCGTTTCGACAGGCTCAACGCGAACGGATTTTGGTAGTACGCGATTTGACTTACGCAATATCCATGCGCCTTTTGAAGCAAAAATGGCTCAAAACCCGCATGGATATTGCGTAGATGTTATTGAAAACACAGTTTTTCTTACTTGAATTTGCCTCTATGAAACTCTCCGAACTCGAAAACGCCGCAGAATTCCACGCTCGCCACATCGGCCCCGGGCCGGACGACAAAGATCTGATGCTCAAGACCGTGGGCAGCAAGAGCCTGGATGAGCTGATGGGCAAGATCATCCCCGCCGGCATTCACAAGAAAGATCTGCTTAAGTTACCTGCGCCCATGAGCGAAGCCCAGGCGCTTGCGGAGATGAAGCGCATCGCGCGCAAAAACAAAGTGCTCAAGAGCTTCATCGGCCAGGGCTATTACGGTACGCACACGCCGGGCGTGATTCTGCGCAATATTCTTGAAAACCCGGCTTGGTACACGGCCTACACGCCCTATCAGCCAGAGATTTCGCAGGGCCGGCTGGAAGCGCTGCTGAATTTCCAAACCATGGTGTGCGACTTGACCGGCATGGCGATCAGTAACTCTAGTTTGCTAGATGAAGCCACCGCCGCGGCCGAAGCCATGACGCTGGCCAAACGCAGCGCCAAGAGCAAGAGCGACACCATCATCGTGGCTGGCGACTGCCACCCGCAAACGATTGAGCTGGTGAAGACCCGCGCCGAACCGCTAGGCTTAAAGGTCGTGGTTGGCTTTGCACCGAAGCTGATGGAAGAGCAAGATTACTTCGCGGTGCTGGTGCAATACCCCAGCACAGTGGGCCAAATTCACGACATGAAGCCCTACGCCGAAGCAGCGCATGCCAAGGGCGCGCTGTTCATCGCTGCGGCCGATCTGCTCGCGCTCACGCTGCTCACGCCGCCGGGCGAGTGGGGTGCCGACATCGTGATCGGCTCGTCCCAGCGTTTTGGCGTGCCGTTTGGCTATGGCGGCCCGCACGCGGCCTTCTTGGCCTGTCAGGACGCGTTCAAGCGCAACATGCCCGGCCGCCTCGTGGGCCTATCGCAAGACGCGCAGGGCAACCCGGCGCTGCGGCTGGCGCTGCAAACGCGCGAACAACATATTCGCCGTGAGAAGGCCACCAGCAACATCTGCACAGCGCAAGTGCTGCTGGCGGTGATGGCCAGCATGTATGCGGTGTATCACGGCCCAGCGGGTCTAAAGCGCATTGCCCAGCGCACGCACCGCTTTGCCACCATCGCGCGTGATGGCCTGGTGAAGCTAGGCTTTGAATGCCCGGTGCCACATTTCTTTGACACCTTCATCGTCAAGACGAAAGACGCTGATGCAATCATGGCTCGCGCCATGAGTTTGGGCGCGAACTTCCGCAAAGTGGCCGCCGATGTGATCGGCTTGTCCTTCGATGAGACGACGACACGAGCAGATGTAGAGCTGGTATGGGACGCGTTCCTCCCTCGCCCGAGTGCGGGAGAGGGGCGGGGTGAGGGGATAACGATTGACGCGCTCGACGCACAAGCTAAAGAGGTCATCCCTGCGAACTTGAAGCGCACCAGCCCCTTCCTCACGCACCCGGTCTTCGACAGTCATCATTCGGAAACCGAGATGCTGCGCTACATCCGCAGCCTATCGGACAAAGACCTCGCGCTAGACCGCGCGATGATCCCGCTCGGCTCTTGCACCATGAAGCTCAATGCCACCAGCGAGATGATTCCGGTCACGTGGCCGGAGTTTGCGCAGATTCACCCGTTCGTTCCCGCGGACCAAGCAGCCGGCTATCGCGAGATGACTGACACGCTTGAAAAGTGGCTCGTGGAAGTGACCGGCTACGACGCGATGAGCCTGCAGCCCAACTCTGGCGCACAAGGCGAGTACGCCGGCCTCTTGGCGATCCGCGCGTATCACATCAGCCGCGGTGAAGGGCATCGCGATATCTGCCTGATCCCTTCGTCGGCGCATGGCACGAACCCCGCGTCTGCGCAAATGTGCGGCATGGAAGTTGTTGTCACCGCTTGCGACGCGCAAGGCAATGTGGACGTGGCGGATCTCAAGGCCAAGGCCGAGCAGTACTCCAGCCGACTTGCCGCGCTGATGGTCACCTACCCTTCCACGCACGGCGTGTTTGAAGACGCGATCAAAGAAATCTGCGAGATCATCCACTCGCATGGCGGCCAGGTGTATATGGACGGTGCCAACATGAACGCGCTGGTGGGCACCGCGCAGCCCGGCAAGTTCGGCAGCGATGTGAGCCACCTCAACCTGCACAAGACCTTCTGCATTCCGCATGGCGGCGGCGGCCCAGGCGTGGGGCCGATTGGCGTGAAGGCGCATCTCGCGCCGTTCCTGCCAGGCAATCCCCATACCGGCCACAACAAAGTGGGTCCGGTGTCGGCTGCGCCTTATGGTTCCGCCGGTATTCTGCCGATCAGCTTCATGTACATCATGATGATGGGTGCCGATGGTCTGCGCGCTGCCACGCAAAACGCGATTTTGTCGGCCAACTACATCGCCAAAAAACTCGCGCCGTATTACCCTGTGCTGTACAGCGGCCACGAAGGTTTGGTGGCGCACGAGTGCATCATCGACATCCGCCCGATCAAGGAAAAGTGCGGCATCAGCAATGAAGACATCGCCAAGCGCCTGATCGACTACGGCTTTCACGCGCCAACGATGAGCTTCCCGGTCGCCGGCACGCTGATGATCGAGCCGACGGAGAGCGAACCCAAGGTCGAGCTGGATCGTTTCATCGACGCCATGATCGCAATCCGTAAAGAGATTGAGTTGGTGGAGAGCGGCAAGATCGACGCTGAAGACAACATGCTGAAGAACGCGCCGCACACCGCGCGCATGGTCACGGCCGAGCAGTGGGCGCACGACTACACCCGCGAACAAGCCGCGTATCCGGTTCCAAGCTTGAAGCTGCGCAAGTACTGGGTGCCTGTGGCACGCGTAGACAATGTGTTTGGCGACCGCAATCTGGTGTGCGCGTGCCCGCCGATGGAAAGCTACTTGGCCGAGGCTGCCACGGCAGCGGGCGAATGAGCGACGCAAAACTCAGCGGCAGCTTGTCAGCCAAGCTGCACGACCTCACGCAGCATCTGCCGCCTGAAGGCATGGATGTGGCTGAGCTTGTGCGGCGCTTAGGGCAGGAAGGGCTGCTGCTTTTTTCTGTGCTGCTGTGCCTACCGTTTTTGCTGCCGGTGCAAATTCCCGGCGTGAGCACGGTGTTTGGCGCGGCGATTTTGCTCATCGGTGTGGCCGTACTCTTCAACATGCAGCCATGGCTGCCCGGCAAAGTCGCGCGCTACCGCTTGGCTAAAGAGCGTTTGCGCGACATTCTGGTGCGCAGCGAACATTGGGTCACGCGTTTGGAAAATTTGACGCGTCCGCGCATGGGCTGGCTGACGCAAGGTTTGATGGGCCGGCTCACGGGCGGCTGGCTGGCGCTTGCTGCGGCGCTGCTCATGTTGCCGCTGGCATTGATTCCGTTTTCCAATACGCTACCTGCGCTAGCCATTATGTTTTTAGCCGTCGGTGCGGTTGAAGGCGATGGGCTTTGCTTGCTGATCGGTCTGGGATTTATTGTGCTGTCCATCATTTACTTTGCTGTGATCTTTACGCTTGGCGTCAATGTGGTGCTGCAAGCGCTGCCGTTTCTGAATTTCTTTAATTAAGAGTAGCGCCCGCATTTTTGATGCATTTGGCGTGCAGCAATGAACCAATCTGCAAATCATGACATTGCCATCATCGGTGCCGGGTTCGCCGGCCTAGGGATGGCCATTGCCCTTAAACAGTCCGGGCGTAATGATTTTGTGGTGTTGGAGCGCGATGCGGGCGTGGGCGGCACGTGGTGGGCTAACCGCTATCCCGGTGCCGCCTGCGATATTCCTTCGCACCTGTATTCATTTTCGTTTGCGTTAAATCCACGCTGGTCGCGCCACTATCCACAGCAAAAAGAAATTCAGGCTTATCTGCAAGATTGCGCGCAGCGGTTCGATGTGATGGACCATGTGCAGCTGAACACCGCGGTTACAGCAGCGCGCTATGACGAAGCCGATAAACACTGGGTGTTGGAACTTCGCGATTCTCATGGGCAAACACGTCAACTAACTGCGCGCGTGTTGATTGGCGCTACCGGTGGATTGAGTACCCCCAAGCTGCCAGCGATTGAAGGGTTGGAGAGCTTTGCCGGTATAGCAGCGCATTCTGCGCAATGGCCGCAGCAGCTCAACTTGCGCGGCAAGCGGGTGGGCGTTGTGGGTACGGGTGCAAGCGCTGTGCAAATTGTGCCTGCCATCATCGATCAGGTGGTGCGATTGAGTTTGTTTCAGCGCACGCCGGCCTATGTGCTGCCTAAACCTGATCGTGCAATTGCGCTTTGGCGGCGTCGCTTATATGGACAATGGCCCTGGCTGCAACGTGTGGCGCGGTCGCTGATTTATCTTGCTCACGAGCTGCGTGTGGGCGGGTTTGTCAAACAGCCATGGTTATTGGGTGCAGTAGGGCGCTGGTCCATCCAGCGCGTGCTGCGTCAAGTACGTGACCCCGCGTTGCGCGAGAAACTCACGCCGCGCTATACCATGGGCTGCAAACGTATCTTGTTGGAAAACGGCTTCTACCCGGCGCTGCAACGTGATCATGCGCAGGTGGTGACAGAACCCATCGCACGGGTTGAGCCTGCGGGTGTGCGCACGCAAGACGGCACCTTGCATGCACTTGATGTACTGGTTTTGTGTACGGGTTTTGAAGCTGCTAACTTGACCGCGCCGTTTCCCATAACAGGCCGCCACGGGGTTTCCTTGGCCAGTGCTTGGAATGAAGGGCCGGTCGCCTATCTGGGAACGGCGATGCCCAATTTCCCCAATCTTTTCTTGCTCGCCGGCCCAAACAGTGGCTTGGGCCACAACTCCATGGTGTTCATGATCGAATCGCATATCCAGTTTGTCATGGATGCGCTGCGCACCTTGGATGGCCGCGGCGCACTTTGCGCGGAGGTGAGTGCGCAGGCTCATGATGCGTACAACGCTGAAATTCAGCGGCGCTTGGCGCGCACGGTGTGGGCCACGGGCGGTTGCAATAGCTGGTATCAATCCAAGAGCGGGCGCATCACTACGCTGTGGCCTGGTTCAACGCTGGAATTCAGGCGCCGTACGCGCAAATTGAACCCAGCGCATTTTGTGTTTAGCTAAGGCCAACATCATGGCAGTTTCCGCATTTGACTTATTCAAGATCGGCATCGGGCCGTCGTCATCGCACACGGTGGGGCCGATGCGCGCGGCGCGCATGTTTGGCCAGCGGCTGCTGCGCGAAGGTTTGCTGTTTGATGTGCGGCGTGTGCAGGTGCAGCTCTATGGATCGCTCGGTGCAACCGGCAAAGGCCACGGCAGTGATAAAGCGGTGCTGCTGGGGCTTGCAGGGCACGCGCCGGAGAGCGTGGATGTCGAGCGGATTCCTGCCGCGCTGAAAGCTATTCGCGCCACTGGTTCAGTGCAACTCATCGGTCGCCATGGTGTTTCGTTTGACGAAGCAAAAGATCTCATCTTTTATCGCCGCGAGACACTGCCGTTTCATGCCAACGGCATGGTCTGCACTGCGTTCAATCAAGACGGCAAAGCGTTTTTTGAGAAGACGTATTACTCGGTGGGCGGCGGGTTTGTCGTGAGTGGTGAGCTGTCTGCCGATCGCACACGCGCTGCGCGTATCGCGCCGGATGCGACTGCGCTGCCGATGGGCTTTAAGAGTGGGGCCGAGCTGCTCGCGCTCTGCGGCAAACATCAAATGAGTATCGCGCAGATCATGCGCATGAATGAGCGGCATTGGCGCAAAGATGCTGAGATCGACGCCGGCCTGCTGAACATCTGGAACGTGATGCAAGGCTGCGTCACGCGCGGCTGCGCTACGCAAGGTGTGCTGCCCGGCGGGTTCAAAGTCAAACGCCGTGCCGCGGATTTGCATGCCAAACTCAGCGCGACCAATGCGGTGCAAGACCCGTTGTCCGTGATGGATTGGGTGAATTTGTACGCGCTTGCTGTCAATGAAGAAAACGCCGCCGGCGGACGCGTAGTTACGGCACCCACCAACGGCGCGGCCGGCATCATTCCCGCCGTGCTGCATTACTACACGCGGCACACGGCAAACCCCAGCGAGCAGGGCGTGATCGATTTTTTACTCACCGCCGCAGCGATTGGCATTTTGTACAAAGAGAATGCATCGATCAGCGGCGCAGAAGTCGGTTGCCAAGGCGAGGTGGGCGTCGCTTGCAGCATGGCCGCCGGCGCGCTGTGCGCGGTGATGGGCGGCACGCCGGCGCAGGTGGAGAATGCAGCGGAGATTGGCATGGAGCATCACTTGGGCCTGACGTGCGATCCGGTCGGCGGCCTGGTGCAAATCCCCTGCATCGAACGCAACGCGATTGCGAGCGTGAAAGCGATTAACGCCGCACGCATGGCACTGCACGGCGACGGTTCGCATTACGTGAGCCTGGATAAAGTCATCAAAACCATGCGTGAAACCGGTGCGGACATGAATACCAAGTACAAAGAAACTGCGCGGGGCGGCTTGGCGGTGAATATTGTGGAGTGCTGAGCTGCTCTACGCAATATCCATGCGCCTTTTGAGCCAAAAATGCTTGAAAAGGCGCATGGATATTGCGTATTATGCTTCTAATTTGAAGTGAATTGCCCGATCGTCGCTTACAATCGCGCAATGAACAACGATGTCGCCATACTCATTTCCGGCCGCGGCTCCAATATGGAAGCGATTATTAAGGCCCACGCCGCGCAGCGCTGGCCGGGCAAGATCGTCGCGGTGCTGTCCAACCGGCCGCATGCCAAAGGTTTGTCGATCGCAGCTTCGCACGGCATCGCCACGCATGTGCTGGACCACACGCAGTTTGATAGCCGCGATGCATTTGATGTGATGCTGGCCAAAACGCTGGATGCGCTGGGAGCGCAGTGGATTGTGCTGGCGGGTTTCATGCGCGTGCTCACTACGCCATTTGTGGAGCGTTTTGCCGGCCGGCTGA
>JBOFGW010000113.1:0-4636 GCA_051649325.1 Burkholderiaceae bacterium
GGTTTTCCTTTGTTGTTTGTTGCTGCAAGCCATTGAAGAGCTGTTCAGCGCTGCTCAAGTTGCTTGCGCAGCCGCTCTTCTTGGTCACGCAATTCTGGTGTAAATGCGTCACCAAAATCGTCCGCTTCGAAAATCTGCCGGATCTCAATCTCGCAGTCTTCTTCATGCGGGTTGGGGCAACGCTTTACCCATTCGATCGCCTCTTGCAAGGATTTGCACTGCCAAATCCAAAACCCGGCCGCCAGCTCTTTTGTCTCGGCAAATGGCCCATCAAATACGGTGCGCTTGGCGCCGGAAAACTTCACGCGCGCACCCTTGGCGCTGGGCTGCAAACCTTCACCGGAGAGCATGATGCCGGCGTTAACAAGCTCTTCATTGAATTTGCCCATGTCGGCGAGCATTTTTTCCGCCGGCATCACGCCCGCTTCGGATGTTTGAGTGGCTTTCACAATCACCATGAATCGCATGGTTTGTCCTTTCAGTTTCAAACTATTCGGTTGCCGCATCAACCTGCAATGTACGCACCGGCCGCACCTCGATGCTGCCGTATTTGGCCGGCGGAATTTTTGCGGCAATTTGAATGGCTTCATTTAAATCTTTCGCATCAATCAAGTAGTAGCCCGCCAAGGCCTCTTTAGTCTCCGCAAACGGCCCGTCGGTCACAGACACTTGACCGTTGCGCATCCGCACGGTGGTGGCGGTATGCACGGGGTGCAGCGGATCACCCGCGACCAAGTGCCCGCTTTGCTGTAGGGTTTGCACATACGCAAAGCAGGTGGGGTCTGGGCACGCGTTCCAGTTTTCTTGATCGAGGTACACGAGGCAGAGGTATTTCATGGCGCAAGTCTCTCTTTTAGGTTTCCACAATCACGTCAAAGCCGCCGAAGATCATGCGCTTGCCGTCAAAAGGCATGTCTTTCATCGCCTCAGGCCCCATGCTGGGGTGAGCCATAAACTTTTTCATGCCGTCGTCACGGGCGGCGCGTGAGGGCCAGAGCACCCATGAAAACACCACCGACTCACCGGCCTCTCGCTTCACCGCCATGGGAAACGAGGTGACCTTGCCTTCCGGCACATCCTCGCCCCAGCATTCTGTCACCTGGAGCGCACCGCATTCTTTGAATACCTTGGCGGCGGATTGCGCAAGGTCGATATAAGCCTGCCGCTTGCCATTGGGCACCGGGACCACATAGCCATCTACATAATTCATGATGTTCTCCTTGATGTGTGCAAGCCAGTTATGACATTTGCGGGGCAATCTCTTCGCCGTTGATGCCCCACGACGTACCAAAACGGTCCGTCACCATGCCAAAACCTTTGGCCCAGAATGTGGGGCTCCACGGCATGGTGACGGTGCCGCCTTGGCTTAGAGCTTTGAAGATACGCTGGCCTTGCGCTTCAGTGGTGTAGGACATGGTGAGCATCACGCCCTTTTGCCCTTCAAACGGCATACCTTCCGGCGCGTCGCCCGCATACAAAGCGCTGCCGTCGGGCAACTTCAGGCAGGCGTGCATGATGTCTTGCGAGGTGCTGGGCGGCATATCATCGTTGGCCGGCATGTCGGCAAAACTCATCATGGCAATGAGTTCGCCGCCCAGTGCGTCTGCATAAAACTGCATGGCCTGCCGGCAATTGCCGCCAAAGCTCAGATAAGGAATGAACTGCTGCATGGCTTTGTCCTTTCAATGGGTTGGGCTTGTCAAGCCACGCAATAATTTGCGCGCTCTTATGCCTTAATCGAACGGCTCACCTGCATTTCGACAGCACATCGAAAAAAATTTTGCGTTGCACCTTTAGCTCAACTCGCGCAACCGCCGCTCGATAAAACGGCGCTCTGGCTCTTGCCGCACCGTGTGCAGCGCCTGCAGATACGCCGCGCGTGCTTGCTCGCGGTTGTTCAAGCGGCGATGCAGATCGGCACGCGCAGCATGCGCCAAATGATAAGAGTCCAGGCCGCCTTGGGCCATCAGCGCATCGATCAGCGCCAGACCCGCCTGCGGCCCGTCGCGCATGGCCACCGCCACCGCGCGGTTGAGCGCCACCACGGGCGAGGTTTCAAGCGTGAAGAGCACGTCATAGAGCCCCACAATTTCATGCCAATCGGTTTGCGTCACCGTCGCTGCGTTGGCGTGCACGGCTGCAATCGCCGCCTGTACGGTGTACGGCCCCGTGGGGCGCCCGGCAAGTGCACGCTCAAGCATGGCGTTGCCCTGCGCGATCATGTCCTGGTCCCACGCGCTGCGGTCTTGCTCTTCGAGCAAAATCAAATCGCCCTGCGCAGACGTGCGCGCCAAACGGCGCGATTCTGTCAGCAGCATGAGTGCAAGCAGGCCGAACGCCTCCGGCTCGGGCAGCAGTTCCACCAGCAAGCGCGCGAGACGGATCGCCTCGGCCGATAAATCGTGACGCGTGAGCGATTCGCCCGACGAGGCGGAGTAGCCTTCGTTGAACACCAGGTAAATCACCCGCAGCACGCTGGCCAAACGCTGCGGCAACGCATCGCGCTGCGGCACTTCATACGGAATACCAGCGTCGCGAATTTTGGCTTTGGCACGCACGATGCGCTGCGCCAGCGTGGGCGCGGGGGTGATGAAGGCGCGCGCAATCTCTTCGGTCGTGAGGCCGCAGACCTCGCGCAGCGTCAGCGCCACTTGCGCATCCCCAGCCAGGGCGGGGTGGCAGCAGGTGAAGATCAGCCGCAGGCGGTCGTCTTCGAGCAGCTCTTGCTCGTCAAACGCTGCGGATTCGTCGGCGATCGCTTCTATTTCTTCTGCGCGCTCTTCCAGCGCGTCAAAGCGCGCGTCGCGGCGAATCTGGTCAATCGCTTTAAAGCGGCCTGCAGAAACCAACCACGCGGCTGGGTTGGCCGGCAGGCCATCGCGTGGCCATTGCTCTACAGCGGCGCGAAACGCTTCATGCAGCGCTTCTTCAGCCAGATCGAAATTACCCAGCAGGCGAACCAAGGTTGCAAACACACGCCGCGCGTCTTTGCGGTAAATCGCATCAATCGCAGCAATGGCCGCTGCACCGTGTGTTGTCATCGCGTTGACGTGAACAAAAACGCGTACACGCAATATTCATGCACTTTTTCGGGCGATTTTGCCCCAAAAACCTCATGGATATTGCGTACACTACTTGAGCAAGCGCCCTCCGCGCCTGCGAGACAACCACTATACGGCGTGATGCCGCCGCATTTACACGGCAGCGGGTGCAGCGTGCTGAGCGCTGTTTGAAGCCGCGCGCGCAGCCTGCGGCTTGATGAGTGCGTACAAGTCTTTGGGATCGGCCAGCGTAGGAATCAGATCAATGCCCTGCCCGCGTTGCTGCTGCAGCGCCAAGTCACGCACAAAGCGCAGCGCAGAAAAATCTTCCATCGCAAAGCCGACGGAATCGAACATGGTCACTTGTTTGTCATCAACACGGCCACGCAGCTTGCCAGCCAGCACTTGCCAAAGCTCGGTCACGGCAAAATCAGCCGGCATTTGCTGCAAGTCGCCCTCGATACGCGTTTGCGGCTCGTACTCCACAAACACGGCGGCGCGGCGCAGCACGTCGGCATGGATTTCGGTCTTGCCGGGGCAATCGCCGCCCACGGCGTTCAGGTGCATACCAGGCTCGATCATGTCTGGCGTAATGATGGTGGCCAGCAGCTTGTCTGCGGTGATGGTGGTCACAATATCTGCACCGCGCACGGCGTCTTTCACGCTGGCGCACACGTGTACGCGCAAGCCTTTCGCGTCTGGGTTGTGCTGCAGGTTGCGGATGAGTTTTGCGGTGGCTTGCGGGTCCGTATCAAACAGCCGCAGTTCTTCAATGCCCAGCAAATGATGAAACGCCAGCGCCTGAAATTCACTTTGCGCGCCGTTGCCAATCAGTGCCATCACGCGGCTGTTCGGGCGTGCGAGCGCGCGGGCCGCGACAGCAGATGTAGCGGCGGTGCGAATCGCCGTGGTAAGCGTGAGCTCGCTGATGAGGAGCGGTACGCCGGTGGCAACATCTGCCAGCACGCCAAACGCCATCACGGTGGACAAACCCTTGGCAGTGTTCTTGGGGTGGCCGTTGACGTATTTGAAGCTGAAGAGTTGCGCGTCTGCGGTGGGCATTAGCTCAATCACGCCGTCTGCGCTGTGGCTGGCGACGCGCGCGGTTTTGTCAAAGCTCTTCCAGCGCAGAAAATCCTGACGGATGTAGGCGGCCATGCCCTGCAGGCTTTTTGCCATGCCTTCGGTTTTGATGAGCTGGGCGACGTCTTGCGCGCTCAAAAAACGGGTGTGAACTTGGGTCATGATCTGCTCCTGCTGATCTCTTATCTGTCTAAGAGCAGTTTGCCGGGCGGCGATGGCAATTGAAATCGTCATTTTTGCCAGATAATTGATAGTTTTCTGCCATTTCGGCAGTCAAAAATGGCAAAATGCACAGATGGATGAAACAGACCGTCAATTACTCGCCCTGCTGCGGCGTGACGCGCGCGCCAGCATTGCCACCCTAGCTACCAAGCTGGGCGTCTCGCGCGGCACCGTGACCAACCGCATCACCAAGCTGGAAGACGAAGGCATCATCGTCGGCTACACCGTGCGGGTGCGGCCGGACGTGCAAAAGACCGACATCAAAGCCTGGATGAGCATTGCCGTAGAAG
>JBOFGW010000114.1:0-2037 GCA_051649325.1 Burkholderiaceae bacterium
TTGGCGCGCGTGCTGCGCGCCGCCGCAGAAGCGGCTGGCTGGGGCACGCCGTTGCCACGCGGAACAGGCCGCGGCATTGCCTCCACAGTGACCGACACGCATGTGGCCATGGTCGTAGAGGTGGCGGTAGCGGGCACCACGGTCAAAGTGCAACAGGTACCGACCGCGGTGGACTGCGGCGTAGTCATTAATCCGCAGCTTGTGCGCGCGCAGGTGGAAGGCACCGTGGTCTTTGGCCTGACCGCAGCGCTCAAAGGTGCTGTCACAGTGGAGAAAGGCCGGGTGCAGCAGAGCAACTTTCATGACTACCCGCTGCTGACCATCGAAGAGATGCCTGTCATCAAAACCGTGCTCATTCAAAGCGCCGAATCACCCACCGGCACCGGCGAGCAGATATCGCATCCCGTTGCAGCGGCGCTGGGCAACGCGATCTTTGCCGTAACCGGCCGGCGGCTGCGATCACTGCCGTTTAAGCTGGCTGCATGAAAGGTAAAAGGCGTGTTCAACACGCCGGTGCTTGACCTAAGAAGCTTGCGCAGCGGCGCGGCGAGATAACAAGACCGTCTGCTTGCCAGGTTTGAAGCCCGTGCTGAGGTACAGACTTTTCGCTGCTGCGTTGTCCGGTTTGAAACAGAGCTTGATGCGCGCTGCGCCGGCCTGAGCGAGAAGATGAATGCCGGTGGTGAGCAGGTGGCGGGCAAGCCCTCGCTGCTGGTGAGCGTCTTCAGTGCGCATGGGTTCGACAAGGCCCACGGCGGTGTGCGGATCGAACCAAAACAACGCGTACGCCGCGACAGCATCGTGGCTATCGAGTACGAGCAGGTCGAGGTCGGGGCGATAGAGCGAGGTTTGCTGAAGGCGCGTTTCCACTTCAGGTCTGCTACGGTTGATCAAGTGGTGCGGTCGCGAAACAGTGTCGAGCCGGCTGCACAACCGGTAGTCCGCGTGCAGCGGGCTAATCTGCGGTCGCGCGTCTGCAGCTAGCCATGCATCGACCACGGACAAGTTGGCCGAAGCACCGGGAGCCACATCTACCTCGGCCGCAAATCCATGGCTAACCAGTACTTGCCGCATCACATCATCAGCGCGGTCGATGACAAATTCAACCGCTTCAAGCCCAGACGCACTGGCGTGTGCAAGCCCGCGCTCAATCACGTGCGCAACCCAATCAGGCGCTGCGCCAGGCATCAAGATCGGATCGAGCGCAATCCCGTCGCCCCAGTCGGTTGCGATTACTGCCGCTTCTGGGCGGCCACGATCATCGAACCAGAAAAGCTGAGGGAGCGAGTCTGTAGAGCGCGGGGTGCGCCACCACCACTGCAGGTCGGCGGCTTCTAACAGCCCCGCGGTGGGGTGCGTGTTGCGTACGCGCTGCAGCAGCGCAGCGGCTGCTTCCAAGTAGCCAATTCCAACCCGATGTTCTTTCCGCATGGTGTGCATTTCTCGGCAGTTGGATTGCGCATGTCTGCTTGCCTGGGCATTGCCAGTTGCAGCAAGGAATGTTAAAAGCTTACATGAAAACATACTCTACGCAATATCCATGAGGGTTTTCAGCCAAAAATGCTTGAAAACCCTCATGGATATTGCGTAGATGCGTTTCGGGTTCAGCTAGAAACTCTCTTAGACTCGCCTAACGCACCGTATCGCCCGCCATCCACGGCACCACCAGCCTGCGCGTGTGCTTGTGTATCCGCTGATGATGTTTCTGTATGGCGCGCTCATCACGCTGCTCGTCGTGCTCGCCATGCTGCCGTGGTTTGAGTTACTGATCGTGGGGCCGGTGCTGGGGCATGCGTCTTGGCACACGTATCGGGCGGCGGTGCAGAGAACATGAACTCTGAAGCATCGCGGCGCGTTCATCTCTGAAAATCCCAGACGCTGCAGCGGGGAGTCTATCGTGGTCTAACCATCGCATATGAACTCGCAGCGTATTTCATCGTCCCTAAAACTGCGGTAGGTTTCAACCGATCGAATACAAGCGGAGACACGAGAAACAGGGGCACGTCACCAAGCTTGTCATTCAGAGGCGATCAGCGC
>JBOFGW010000115.1:0-5637 GCA_051649325.1 Burkholderiaceae bacterium
ATGCGAAGGTGCAAGCCTCCATCCAGGCAGTGCCGCGCGCTCCACGGATGCCGCGCGAACGCAAGCCGCTCCCGCCTGTGAGCACGGAAGCGCTAGTGCAAGTAGAAACTCGAAAATGATTGGGTTTTGATGTGAAAAAGGCCGCCAATTTGGCGGCCTTTTTTCTGGTGCTGCATTCTGCGACTTCGGCGTCTATTTCATTTTTTTGCCGTGGGCGCAGCAGCAGGCGCTGCGGCGGCGACTGGTGCCGGCGCGGGCGGCCACACAAACGCTCCTGGGTCAGCGCAGGGCGGCGTTTGCGCCAGTGTGACGCTCTTGCCTTTTGCCTTCATATCGCGCGCATATTGCGCTGCTACTTTGTCTTGCGACAGGCACAACTTGTGATCAGCTACTTTGTTGCCGTGCGCTGTTTTAGCTCTGGCTTCATCTGCTTTAGCTTTAGCCTCATCGCTCAAAGGTGGCAATTTGGCTATCGCAGAAAACCCAGCAAACAGCAAAACGCTCAGCATTATCAAACGCTTCATCATCACTCTCCAGACGCAGCAACACGCGCTGCTGCTACACCTTGTTCAATCTCTGCACGGCCACTCGGACTTCTGACAGCTCCGATCTTGCCGGCTTTGACATCGTTGTACCAATACTCGTGATGTTCACGTGCCCAGGTTTCATCCACATAGCCATAGCGCATTGCCCGAAATGCGCCTTGCATGCCAATCGTACCCATGTAGATGTGCCCAAGCGCCAAGCACATGAAAATCAGTGAACCCACAACATGCACACCGTGATAGAACTGCATGGTGCTGCGGCTTTGCAGGAAGTTAGGAAAGTCCAGCACCAGTCCGCTCACGCCCACAACGCCGCCAAGCACGAGCGCGCCGAGCCAGAACCAGACTTTCTCTCCGGCGTTGAAACGGTCGCTGGGTACATGCTCTCCACTAAACAAGCCACCAGCTTTGCGGATCCATAACCAGTCTTTAGGCGACGGAAAGTTGTCGCGTACAAATGTGAAGAAAATAAACAGCAAACCCACCACGAACACCGGGCCGACGAAGTTATGCATCCACTTCAAAACTTGCGTGAGCGATGCAAACAACGAGTAACCGATCACGGGAAGCAGCACATGCTTACCAAACAAAAGCACAAGGCCAGATATGGCAAGAATGGTGAACGATATCGCTACCGTCCAGTGGACCACGCGCTCCCAACCGGTGAAGCGCTCGATAACCTTACCTGTTGGCGCACCATGCAACTTGATCGTGCCTTTGCGCCAATAAAACAGTGCCGCAGCCAGTAGTGCCAACAAAAACGCTGCCCCACCCCACTGCTTGACGGGGCCGTTACGGAACTGGCGCCACGCTTCACCAGCGGTGGTGGCTGTTTGCTGCGTCACAAACTTGGCTGGTGGTTGAATCAACACACCCGCGTCAACGCCGCGGTCTGTGGTGTATTGCGGTGTGCCTGCCTGCACTTCACGCCACACCGGCGCATTATTTCCAGGCTGGGTCTGCTGCCGCTGGGCCTGACTATCTTTGGGCACTTCAAAAATATTGGCGGACTGCGGACCACCTTGTGCGGCGGCAATACCGCATGTCGCCAGCGCTGCCAAAAACACAATACAACTTCCAAACCTGCGCATACTGCCCCTCCGACCAGAGTGCAAATATAAGAGCGTGAATTTCGCGCTCTTATAGTCCTTCACTACGCTCTATTGCGTCTTTGCATACTCGTTTTGCGCTTGATTGCGCGCCTTGATCGCGTTCTCCCACGCCGTTTTATCGCCTTTGGTCAATTTTGTGTCGGTGAAAGCGGTCTTTTCGCTTTCCCACGGCCGCGTATCTGGCTTACCAGCGTACTTGCCGTTCTTGTTGGTCTCTGCGGCAACCTCTTTCTTGAGATCGTTCTTAGTGCAACCGACCAAAGCCGCACCCAAAAGCATCGCAAGTGCGATTGAACCTGCTCGATTCATGACATCTCCTTAGCTCTTTTGCGCCGGTGCAGCTTGTGGTTTTGCGGGCTGGCCATAAGCCGTGCCCCAGCCCCATACATCTGCGCCTTTGCCGCGCTTAAGCACACGGTTGCGGTAGATATCGGCAATCACGTCGCCATCGCCACCCAGCAAAGCTTTGGTCGAGCACATTTCTGCGCAGGCCGGCAATTTGCCTTCGGCCAAACGGTTGCGTCCGTACTTTGTGAACTCGCTCGCAGCACCGTCTTTTTCAGGCCCACCAGCACAGAACGTGCACTTATCCATTTTTCCGCGCATACCAAAAGCGCCTGCTTGCGGAAACTGTGGCGCGCCAAACGGGCAGGCGTAAAAGCAGTAACCGCAGCCAATGCACAGATCTTTATCGTGCAGCACCACGCCTTCTTCAGTACGGTAGAAGCAGTCCACCGGGCATACGGCCATGCATGGTGCGTCTGAGCAGTGCATGCACGCGACTGAGATGGACCGCTCGCCGGGCACGCCGTCATTCACGGTCACCACACGCCGGCGGTTCACACCCCACGGAACTTCATGCTCTTGCTTGCAGGCCGTCACGCAGCCGTTGCACTCGATGCAGCGTTCCGCATCACAGAGAAATTTCATTCTTGCCATGTCAATTCTCCTCGTCAGGCCGCGTTAAGCGATCTTCTCAATTTGGCACACGGTGGTCTTGGTCTCTTGCATCATTGTGACCGAGTCATAGCCGTATGTCGTCGCAGTGTTCACTGCTTCGGCGCGCACGATTGGCGCAGAACCGTCCGGGTAGTAGGCCTTCATATCTTTGCCTTGCCACCAGCCGGAGAAATGGAACGGTACGAATGCGTGATCGGCAGCCACGCGATTCGTCACCATGGCTTTGACCTTGATACGCGCACCGGTGGGCGAAACTACCCACACGTATTCACCATTCTTGATGCCGCGGTCATTGGCTGCTTTGGGGTTGATTTCCACAAAGTTTTCTTGCTGCAGCTCAGCCAGCCACGGATTGGAACGCGTCTCTTCGCCACCACCTTCATACTCCACCAAGCGCCCGGACGTCAGCACAATCGGGAATTTCTCGTGCACTTTGTCCGCGATATTCTTTTGCTGAACCGTCTTGTACAACGTGGGCAAACGCCAGAACGCTTTGCGGTCGTCATGGGTTGGATACTTGGCAACGAGATCTGCGCGCGTGCTGTACAGCGCCTCACGATGCTGCGGAATCCCATCCGGGAAGTTCCACACAATCGCGCGCGCCTTCGCATTGCCAAATGGATGGCAGCCGTGGTTCTTCATCGTCACGCGAATAATGCCGCCGGAAAGATCCGTCTTCCAGTTTTTGCCTTCCGCAGCTTTCTTCTCGGCTTCTGTCAGTTCATCCCACCAGCCCAGTTTTTTGAGCAGCACATGGTCAAACTCAGGGTAGCCAGTAGTGATGTCCGCCCCTTTGGAGTGTGAACCATCTTCTGCGAGCAGATTGACGCCTTCACGCTCCACACCGAAATTAGCGCGGAAATTGCCGCCGCCTTCCATCACATGCTTGGATGTGTCGTACAGGTTTGGTGAACCGGGATGCTTGAGCTCCGGCGTACCCCAGCATGGCCACGGCAGACCAAAGTATTCGCCATCGCACGGGCCGCCATTGGCCTTGAGCGTTTTCACGTCAAACGTACCCATGTTCTTCATGTGCAGCTTGAGGCGCTCAGGCGACTGGCCGGAGTAGCCAATGGTGAACGTGCCGCGATTGATCTCGCGCAGGATCGACTCAACTTCCGGCTCTTCCATCTTGTTGGCGTCCGGCTTGATGATCTTGTAGTTCTTGGCAAGCTCAGCAGCAAAGCCGAGTTTCTTGGCCAGCGCCAGCATGATGGCGTGGTCGGTCTGCGAGTCATACAGCGGGCTGATTACACGCTCACGCCACTGGATCGAGCGGTTAGACGCTGTGCAGGAACCAGAGGTTTCAAACTGCGTTGAAGCCGGCAGCAAATACACGGCACGGTTTGCGTTGACTTCGCTCACATATTTCGCATCACCCGGCATCGCGGCCATGGCGGCGGTGGCGGACGGATAAGGGTCAATCACCACCAGCAGATCAAGTTTGTCCAGCGCACGCTTCATGTCCAGCCCGCGGGTTTGCGAGTTTGGCGCGTGGCCCCAGAACACCATGCCTTTGATGTTGCTGTCCTGATCGATCAGCTCGTTTTTCTCAAGGATGCCGTCAACCCAGCGCGATACTGTTGTACCGCCCTTTTCCATCATGCCCTGATTGGCGAACTGCTTCTTCACCCACTCGTAATCCACGCCCCACACAGCGGCCCAGTGCTTCCAAGAACCCGTAGCCAAACCGTAATAGCCGGGCAGAGAGTCAGGATTCGGGCCTACGTCCGTCGCGCCTTGCACATTGTCATGGCCGCGGAAGATATTCGCACCACCACCGGAGATACCAATATTGCCTAGTGCGAGCTGCAAAATGCACGAAGCACGCACGATCGCGTTTCCAATCGTGTGCTGCGTCTGACCCATGCACCACACAATCGTGGAAGGCCGGTTCTTGGCCATCATCTCGGCCGCCTTGAGCACTTGCGCTTCCGGCACACCGCAGGCCTCTTCCACTGCGGCCGGCGTCCACTTGGTCATGATTTCTTCTTTGACCTTTTCCATGCCATAGACGCGGTCGTTGATGTACTTCTTGTCTTCCCAGCCGTTCTTGAATATGTGATGCAACATGCCAAACAGAAACGGAATATCCGATCCTGAACGGATACGGATAAATTCATCAGCCCTCGCGGCCGTGCGGGTAAAGCGCGGATCCACCACAATCATCTTGGCGCCAATTTCTTTGGCGTGCAGCATGTGCAGCATCGATACCGGATGCGCCTCTGCCGCATTCGAGCCGATATACATCGCACACTTGGTGTTCTGCATATCGTTGTAGCTGTTGGTCATCGCGCCGTAGCCCCAGGTGTTGGCAACGCCGGCAACCGTGGTGGAGTGGCAGATGCGCGCCTGATGGTCGCAGTTATTCGAGCCGTAAAAGCTCACAAACTTGCGCAGCAGATACGCTTGCTCGTTGTTGTGCTTGGACGAACCCACCCAAAACACAGAATCCGGGCCGGCGCTTTTCTTCAGCTCGATCAGCTTTGCAGAAACCTCTTCCAGTGCCTGATCCCAGCTAATGCGCACGTACTTGCCATTCACCAATTTCATGGGTGTTTTTAGGCGGTATTCGCCATGGCCGTGTTCGCGTAGCGCAGCGCCCTTGGCACAGTGCGCACCCAGATTGATAGGCGATTCAAACACCGGTTCTTGCCGCACCCACACACCGTTTTCAACAATAGCGTCTGAAGCGCAGCCCACCGAACAGTGCGAGCAAATCGTGCGCTTGGTCTCAAGTTTGCCAGTGCCCATGCCTACATCGCCGGCCGCTTGCGCCTTGCGCATGGTGGTGAGCGGAATGCCGGCTGCCAGCGCGCCAACGCCCGCGGTCACGCCCGAGCGCTTCAAAAACGTGCGGCGATCCATCGTGCCCAGTGCGGTAGAGAGCCCGCGCGCCAGGCTATTGATCAGCGCGGGCGAAGCTTGTCCTGCAGACGAATTGATTCGCCGTTGCACCATAGAATGCTCCTGCAAGGAAATAACGTTCGCTGCTTACAGCGCAGCGGTTTTGTAATAGT
>JBOFGW010000116.1:0-2370 GCA_051649325.1 Burkholderiaceae bacterium
GTCACCGCATCAGGGCGTTCTTGCGCTAAAACATTAATACTTTTTGTGGAATGGGCTGATGATGACGCGTACCTACACCCTCTACGGCACCCAAGGTTCCGGCTCTGCTGTGATTGAAGTGGCGCTTCACCGTGCCGGCGTTCTCTACAAGATCGTGCGCGCATCGTCGTGGGAGGCGGATTCTGCGATTGCGCAGCTCGCTAAGCACAATCCGCTCAAGCAAGTGCCAACGCTGGTGCTGCCGGGCGGTAGTGTGCTGACAGAAAGCGCGGCGATTCTGATTCATTTGGGCTTGACTTACCCGGCCGCCAAGCTGCTGCCGGCAAACCCGGCCAAGCGCGCGCAGCAGATTCGCGGCTTGGTTTTCATTGCCGCCAATTGCTACAGCGCCATTAGCATCAGCGACTATCCAGAGCGCTGGAGCACCAGCAAAGACAGCGCCGTGCATGAAAGCGTGCGTCAGGCCGCGCGCAAACAACTGCACCGCCACTGGGAGATCTTTGCCGATACTTTTCCCGCAGCGCCGTATCTGGCCGGCCGCAGCCCCGGCGCGCTGGATTTTCTTGCTGCTGTGGTATCCAAGTGGTCGGGCACGCGGCCGCATCTGGCCAAAGCGCGGCCGGCATTTTTGCAGACGCTTGAAAAAATCGAACAGCATGCCGCAGTGGCACCGGTGTTTGCACAGCATTGGTCAGCGTGATGCTGCGTTCTTAGAAGCACTACGCAATATCCATGCGCTTTTCCAAGCAAAAATGGCTGAGAACGCGCATGGATATTGCGTAGAGCCGCTTTCAATCGCTGCGCATTGATCTTGCGCAATGCGTCGTGCACACATGCATGCAAGATCAAAGGCCACGCAACGTTGGTGGGCCGCGCTGTCATGACCAAAAACTTCCGTTCAAGCCTTCGCATTGCGCCGCTACTCGCGGCGGCCTTGCTTTGCACCGCGCCGCCGCTGGCCGCACAGCCGCCCGGTGAATACCGCATCGTCAACGGACGGGTTGACCGCGGCACCTACATTGGCTGGCGGCTGTTTCACACCAACTGCTACGGTTGCCATGGCGTGGGCGCGGTGGGGACAGACATCGCGCCCAATCTGGTGGAGCGCGTGAAGACGATGACC
This sequence comes from Burkholderiaceae bacterium, assembly GCA_051649325.1. Taxonomy (GTDB): domain Bacteria; phylum Pseudomonadota; class Gammaproteobacteria; order Burkholderiales; family Burkholderiaceae_C; genus JBJOQV01. Next base: position 1,124 of record JBOFGW010000116.1, read on the forward strand.
CCGCGCGCGTTTGCGACCAAGGTGCTGACGAGCTACCGCATCGCGCAGCCGGAAAAAGAAGCGGCCTCTGAAGACCCCGCCGCCGCGCGCGACGCGATGATTGAAGAGGTGCTGCGGCAGCAGCGCAGCGCGCCGGTGCAGATCATCATGCCGGCGTGGGAAGCCGATGCCGACATCAAGCCGCACGTACTTGACCTGTACGCCTACCTGCTGGCGCGCGCAGACGGCAAACTGGGGCCGGGCAAGCCGGCGCTGCCGCGGGAGAAAAAGCGATGATTGGCCATAGTTAACAGGTATTGATGTGCGATACGGCGCGCTCAACGTGCCAGCAATGGCAACAACGCGCGCCGCCCTGTCTCTGTCAGTGTGAGTACGCGGTTGCCACCGTTTGAGGCTGCGCTTTTGTTTGATGCGCGGCGCAGCCAGCCTTGCGCAAGAAAGTGTTCCAGCAGCGCGCGCGCCAGGCTGCCCGCCATATGATCGCGCCGTTCAGACCAGTCGATGCAGCCGTACGCGAAGCGGTTGCGGCCTGCGTTTGTGCTTTTGGGCAAAGTCAAACCGATCTGCGCGAGCCATGCACTGCCTTGCGCGGTCAGTTCATAGCCATCAGTCGTAGCGCTCAGGCGCTCGTGCGCGATCAAGCTTTCAAACAGCGCCACGCCCAGCGTGCCGGCCATGTGGCCGTAGCAGCAGCGCGCGTAGCGAAGGCGTTGCCGCTCCGGCGCAGCCCAGCTTTGGTCGTGCGTGTTGCGCTCGGCCACCATCGCGAGCGCTTCCAGCGCGTGGGCGATGTCTGAATCCGCAATGCGAAAGTACCTGTGCCGTCCGCGCGCTTCGCACAGCACAAAACCGTTTTCTTCCAGCTTGGCCAAGTGACCGCTGGCAGTTGACGCGCTCACCGATGCGGCGCGCGCCAGCTCGCTGGCGCTGGCGTAACTGCCATCGAGCAGGTAAGCGAGCATGCGCGAGCGCGCGGGATCGGCGATCATTGCAGCCACGCGGGCTAATCGAGGTTCGTGTGCGGCGGGCATAGGCTCAAAGTAAATACGCCAGTGAGTCGGTGGGCGCTTGCGCGCGGTCAAACATGCCGTAATCGCGCACCACTGCCGCCACGCGCAGACGGTAATCGGAAAACACGTTGCTCCTGCCTTCTTGCTGGCTGCCGCGATGTAGTGCGTGATTGCGCCACGCGCGCACGGCCTCTTCATCACGCCAAAAACTCAGCGACAAGTATTTGCCTGGTTGCG
>JBOFGW010000117.1:0-2483 GCA_051649325.1 Burkholderiaceae bacterium
TGTCACGCGGTAGATACGCACATCGCCCTCGACCTTCACCAGTTCAAGTTCAATGATTTCATACCCCACACTGACATTGACGCGCACACCGTCCTTGACGTCTTGCATCTCCTGGCGGGCGCGCTCGCTCTTGCCGAACTTCACGCGTGCTCGACCTTTCCGGTCGACCCCCACCAGGGCGCTGCGGACAACGCCAATCTGCACCCACATGTCATGGTCAGCCAGCATCGGCGCACGGCCGCTGGCAAGCCACGACATGTCGATTTCGTCGACCTCATGGCCCAATACTTCTACGCCCCACCAACGTTCGTAAGGCTCTTCACTGCTGAAACTTAAATCGATCTCGCGCGTTTCTTCGTCAAGATCAGCCGCGCGCAAAGCGACGCTGATGTACTCGACAAATTCAGGCGCTGACTCACGTTTTTCCGAATCTTCGCCTTGCGCAAGCTCAGGCAAACGCACTGCATCCGCCAAGCGCAGACGCTGTCCGGGCTTTAGCGCTTGCAGCGCAGCGCGCACTTGCTCGCGTTCTGGGGTGTCGGGCGTTGCCCAAAACCTATTGCTTTGCAACGGCGTCATCGTCTTCTTCCTCTGGTTTTGTTTGGGCTTCAGCGCCGGGCTTTACGGGCTTGCCGGCATCGTCGACTGCCGGCGTCTTGTGCGCCAACGCGGCTGCGGTGTTCAGCGTCACGCCTTTTTCGCGCGCGAGCTGCTCTTCGGCGGCGAGTTCGTTAAGCACGTCTTCAAAATCTTCGCCGTTTTCGGCGCAGATCTTCGTACGGCTGCGCACGCCGAGAGAGACGGCTTGCGCGTTGGCCGCAATGTCTTTTTGCGGATCCGGGCTGCGGAATGTGCGGGCGATGAATTTGGGTTTGTTGAAGCGTTCAAAACCGTCCATTGGCAACGTGCCAAGCTGGCCGAGGTCCAGCATCATTCGTAGTGACGCCTCAAACATCGGCACGCTCATGCCGTCGATGCAAATTTGCTGAATTGCTTCGTAGGTATCTCGATCGTTCAATGCGCCGTGGCGCATTGACGAAAGGTCCACGTTCTCCAAATCTCCGGGGGGCGTGTTGTAGGTCAACCCGACCCCGCTGGCATAGGCGCGCAACATTGCCTTCACAAAGCCTTCCATCTTGTCGTTTGGATAGGCCGGGTCATACGTCTGGAAGTCCCAGCCGGCCGGCAAAACACCAAACGTGCCAGGCTCGGCTTCGGTGATCAAATTGCCTTGCTCATCTTCGCTGTCTGCCAAGTCTGAGCCATCGGGCGACGCAATGCTGGCTGCTGGCGTCCCTGGCTCCGGTGCCGGCGGCTTGAACCAGCCCATCTTGCTCGCGCCTTGGCGGGAGGCCACCAACGCGGCCTCTTCATAACCGCCCAGCATCGCCATCCGGCGAAGCGCCGCAAACATCCACGGCACACCGCGCGTCACACCCGGCCGCATCTCATCCACTGCAAACAAATGAATGATGCGATCGGCCGGAACGCGGCGGTGCCGGATGATCGGCACGTTCACCACATCGTCGGCTGGGTGCGCGCTGTGGAACCAGTACGCGACCGGCTTTTCGTAGGCGTCAATTTCCACGCCCATGCGCACACTGTTTCCTGCATCTAAACGCCCGACGCCGGCAATGGCACCGTTTGTGCCGACATTCAGCGCCTCGTCGAGCAGGTCGGGGTCCAGGAAACGCCACGCCATACCGAACCGGCCGAAGCGTGCGCCGATCAATAACTCGATGATGACCTCGCCATCGCGCGCCATGTTGGTGAGAGCAGCGCGCTCGAACGCGGCGCGGCTGTACTTGCCGTCGGCACTAAAAACACCTTTGCGGCTGAACGCCTTGTAAGCGTCTTCAATCGTGTCGTTCGCGCCAGTATCGAGCTGCGGTTGGCCACCGGTTTTGCGCGATTTGTAGATTTTCATCTGCAGTTCGAACCCACGCGGGCCGGCGACGTTGTTGCGGATGAGCTGCAGGAAACGTTTCACGTATTCATTGTCGTTCGCCAAGCGACGCGAGCGGATGCGCATAGCCCGCAGGCTCATGCGCACTTCGCTGTTGCCGGAGGTCATGCCGGCCACTTCCATCAAGTCGGCCACCAAGCGGTCGTTGCTTGCCGCCATGAAATTGCGCAGGGCGCCCGTACGAGGCGCGCGAAAACCGCTCAAGCTTGGCTCACGCCGCCAATCGACACCAAAGTACGCGCGCGCTGGATCGATCGCTGGCGGCGCAGGTTCCCGGCGCCCGATCATCGCAGCCAATTGGTCAAGGATTCCCATGCGGCAGCGAGCCTTAGCGTGCGCGCACGAAGCGCGTCAGGATTTTGTTGCGGGGTTTGAGCCCTTGCGCCAATCGATCGGCGGCTTTTTCGCGCTCGACTTCGCGCTCAAGCTGATGAATTTTTTTGAGCAAATCATCAATGCTGTTGAATTCCATTTCCCGCCCAGCGATCTGGTAACGCTTCCGGCTGGGATCGAAGGC
>JBOFGW010000118.1:0-7613 GCA_051649325.1 Burkholderiaceae bacterium
CTGCGGCCGGCGTTGTTGATCAGCACGTCTACCCCGCCAAAATCCTTGATGCAATTGGCGGCGAGTTCATCAATGCTCTCGTTGTTCGTCAGGTCGGCGGAAATTACTTCTACCCGCGCGTCTTTTCCGGCGAACTCGAGTATTTCTTTCTTTGCCTCAATCAGCTTTTCCATGTCGCGCGCAGCGATCACGGTAATCGCGCCCGCCTCGGCAAACTTTTTGGCGCTTGCCAGGCCAATGCCGGAAGAACCACCGGTGACCAACACCACTTTGCCGCCCACTTTGCCTTTGAGCGTGCGGTCGATAAACAGATCGGGGTCGAGATTGCGCTCCCAGTAATCCCACAGGCGAAAGGCGTAGTCGTCCAGCTTGGGGCATTCGATGCCACTGCCTTTGAGCGCGGCGGTGGTCTCGCGGCAGTCAAAGCGCGTGGGGTAGTTGACGAAGGTGAGAATATCTTCCGGCAAACCCAGATCTTTGAAGATCGCATTCTTCACGCGCCGCACCGGTGTAAGCGACATCAAACTCTTTTTCACACCGCGCGGAATAAAGCCCAGCAGCGCAGCATTCACGCGCATGGCGGGCGATGGCGCGTGCGCGGCCTTGGCAAAGGTAATCAGCACGTCGCCCACGCGGTAGCCCACCGGGTCCACTAAGTGGAAGCATTTGCCGTCGTGACCCTTCAGGTGGCTGATGTGATCCATCGCGTCCACCACGTAATCCACCGGAACAATATTCACGCGCCCACCTTCGATGCCGATGGTCGGCATCCACGGCGGCAGCATTTTGCGGATAGTCTGGATCAGCTTGAAGAAGTAGTACGGCCCGTCGATCTTGTCCATCTCGCCGGTCTTGGAATCACCCACCACCAACCCCGGCCGGTACACGCGCCACGGCACCTTGCACTCTTTGCGCACGATGCCTTCGCTCTCGTGCTTAGTCATGAAGTACGGGTGATCGAGGTTTTCCGCTTCTTCAAACATATCTTCGCGGAAAATGCCTTCAAACAGGCCGGCGGCGGCAATTGAGCTGGTGTGGTGGAAGCACTTGGCCTTGATGGTGTTGGCCAGTTGCACGGCGTGGCGCGTGCCTTCGTTGTTCACCGCAATCTGGCTTTCTGCGTCGGCAGACAAATCGTAAATCGCAGCCAGATGGTAGAAGCCGTCAATCTCGCCGGTGAGCAGCTTTTGGTCTTCTTTGGAAACGCCCAGGTTTTTAGCGGTCAGATCGCCAAACACCGGCACGGCGCGGGTGCGGTTCGTGCCCCAATACTCCAGCAGCGCGGGGATTTTGTCTTCGCTCGCCTCGCGGATTAAAAAGTGAACGGTCGTGCCTTTACGTGCGAGCAGTTTTTTGACCAGACGCTTGCCAATAAAGCCGGTTGCGCCTGTGACGAAGTATTTCATGGGGAGCCTCCAAATTTGAATATCGATTTTGTTCTTGCTGGCCGCAATCATCCTTGGTGTCGAGGGTAATGGCAACCCCCAGCGCGTCCCTGCCGCCTGCCAAAGCACCGGCCGCGAGGCTGCCCTGCCGCCGCATACTGAGACAAAACTCTAGCGCTTTAGTGTGCGCTCTCGGTAAATGATGCCCACAATGCTGCCTGCAAACATAGATCAGGCCCCGGTGGGCATTCAAGGAGAGTCACATGGTCAAGAAATTCAAGAAGATGGCAGAGAAGAAAACCACCGGTCTGGGTGGCATTGCCGACAAACTCGGCACCCTGACTGATAGCCAACTGGCTGCGGCAGTGAAAGAGTCTGCGCAGCAAATTTGGCTGGCCGGCATGGGCGCGTTTGCCAAAACCCAAGAAGAAGGCCAAAAAGTGTTTGATGTACTGGTAAAAGAAGGCATGGGCTTGCAAAAGAAAACGCAGCGCTTTGCAGAAGACAAAATGACGGATGTGACGACCAAAGTGAACAAAGCCGCTAACGACATTTCCAAGCAAGCCAACGGCACCTGGGACAAGCTGGAAACCGTGTTTGAAGACCGTGTTGCCCGCGCCCTGAACCGCCTGGGCGTGCCCACCAAGCGCGAAATCGAAGCGCTGCTCGCTAAAGTAGAAGAGCTGAACAAAAGCGTGCATAAGCTGAACGGCACCAAGCCTGCCGCTTCACGGCCCATGGCTGCCGCCAAGAAGCAGGTTGCGGTTGCCAAAAAAACTGTGAAGAAAACCGTTAAAAAAGCGGTCAAGGCTGTTAAAGCCGCAGCCAAGTAATTTGCACTGATAGACTGCGAGCCGCCGGGGGCAACCCTTGGCGGCTTTTTCACTTTTGCAGCCACATATGTCAACTCGATCAGTCAAAAAGCGTCCTGCCACCGCAAAAACCGCGCGCAAGGCCCCTGCCGTAAAACGCAGCGCACCACCGGCGCGCAAACCGAGGACCGGGCTTGCCGGCGCCAGAAGCGGTGCTGCAAAGCACAAATCTGCGCGTATTGGCCTCGCTCTCGCCGGCGGCGGACCCCTGGGCGCGATCTACGAAATCGGCGCGCTCGCGGCGCTTGAAGAGTCCTTGCAAGGCGTTGACTTCAACGATCTGGAAATTTACGTCGGCGTGTCTGCAGGCGGCGTAATCACGGCCGCGCTGGCCAACGGCATTACCGCGCGCGACATGTCAATGGCCTTTATTGAGAACGAAGAAAGCCCGTCGCGCGCTGATGTGTTTGACCCCGCCATCCTGCTGCAGCCCGCCTTTGGCGAGTATTGGGCACGGATCATGTCGCTGCCGCCGCTGATTGCCAGCGCTACGTTCAACTACCTGCTACGGCCGCAATCGCTCATGGCCTCGTTTGAGCGGCTGGGCAACGCTATTCCTGCTGGGCTGTTCTCCGGCGAAGGGCTGCACAAATACCTTGCGACGCTGTTTTCCCGCTCCGGCCGCACCAACCAGTTCAAGCACCTGAAAAAACGCCTGGTCGTGGTGGCCACTGATCTGGATTCTGGCGAGCCGGTGACCTTTGGCCTGCCGGGCATGGATGACGTGCCTATTTCCAAAGCGGTGCAGGCCAGTACCGCCCTGCCCGGCCTGTTTCCGCCGGTGCAGATCAAGGGCCGCTACTACCTGGACGGCGCGCTCAAACGCACGCTGCATGCCTCGATCGCGCTGAAGCACGGTGTAGACCTGTTGCTATGCCTGAACCCGCTGGTGCCTTTTGTTGCAGGGCAAAAACCCGTGCCCGACAAAACACCGCAGGCGCAAAGCGCGCTGCATGAAGGCGGCCTGCCCACGATTCTTTCGCAGACATTCCGCTCCATCATCCATTCGCGGATGGAAGTGGGCATGGAACGCTACGCGCATCAGTTTCCGCAGTCCGACATCGTGTTGTTTGAGCCGGACCATGCTGACCCCGAGTTTTTCTTCACCAATATGTTCAGCTACTCGCAGCGCCGCCGCCTGTGCGAGCACGCCTACCAGCGCACGCGCCGCGAGCTGTGGGAGCGGCGGCACGAAATTGGCCCAACACTCGCCAAACACGGCGTGCGTATTGATCTGGATGTGCTGACCGATGCCTCCCGCACGCTGGTGGCCGGCGCCAAGGCGCCGCTGGCCGGCCTGCCGATGTCCGGCTTTGCCGCCGCCCGGCTGCAAGATGCACTGGACGATCTGGACCGTTTTTTGAAAGTCGCGGCCAAACCGGCAGCCTAAACACCGCGCTTTCACCCAGACGCGGCTTGCGTGTACCATCCTCGAAAACCAAGGAGAAGGCATGGAACGCAAGCCGCCGCGCCGCACGCGCGAGCGAATTCTGGCGCTGTCGCTGCAACTGTTCAACGATTTCGGCGAGCCCAACGTCACGACCAGCAATATTGCCGAGGAGATGAATATCTCCCCCGGCAATTTGTATTACCACTTCCGCAATAAAGACGACATCATCAACTGCCTGTTCTCTGATTTTGAAAAAGAGATGGGCCAGATGCTGGACGCGCCGCCCAGTGCCGCCACGGTAGAAGACGCGTGGATGTTCCTGCACACGCTGTATGAATTGATCTGGCGCTACCGCTTTTTTTACCGCGATCTGAATAATCTGCTCGCCAATAACCGCACGGTGGAAACGCATTTCAAACGCATCATTGCGCATTCCGTGCAGGTTGCGCGCCGCTTGGCTGAAGGGCTGCGCACCAACGGTGAGCTCAAGGCCAGTGACCGTGAAATGGATGCACTCGCCACCAACATGGTCGTGGTGGCAACGTATTGGCTGAGCTACGAGTACGTGATGAACCCGCGCCAGTTCAACGATAAAGACAAGATGAGCAGCGCACTTGCCCGCGGCGTGTATCACACCTTTGCACTGGTGGCGCCGTATCTCAACGGAAACTCACGCACCTTGTTTGAGAAACTCGCCGCCGAATACCTCTAAACCGAAAACGACTCAAGGAGACCGCCATGCCCAAAGGTTGGAAAAAGTTTGAATACGCAGACGCCGCCTACAACTACACCGCCGCATCCATCAAAAAAGCCTGGCCGCGCCTGCACGCGGGCGATGCAGAGCCGATGCCCAAAGACGCAGAAAGCTTGGACGCATGGATCGCCTATCACGCCGGCGATTTTTCCAAGGCCGTCGATCTAGGCTTGGCCGCCGGCACCGCCAGCGGCATGAACGCCGCCAACAAAGCGCAGTGCATCTACGCCAACTACATTGAGAGCAGCGACAAGAAAAAACTCGATCTGTATTCAGAAGCGGCCGAGCGCTGCGAGCAAGCCCAGTCCGACGACAAGAAAAACGCCAACGCGTTTTACCTCTACGCCTACGCCATGGGCCGCTACGGCCAAGGCATTGGCGTAGTAAAAGCCGCCACCAGCGGCATCGCCAGCAAAGTCAAAACCGCGCTGGACACCGCCATCAAACTCGCTCCCAAGCACGCAGACGCGCACATTGCGCTAGGCACCTACCACGCAGAGATCATCGACAAACTCGGCTCACTTGTCGGCGGCATGACCTACGGCGCCAGCAAAGACACCGGCCTGAAAATGTTCAAGAAGTCGCTGGAGCTCAACCCAGACACCGCCATCGGCAAGATTGAATACGCCAACGCCATCGTGATCCTGGAAGGCAAAAAAGGCATGGCCAAAGCAGAAGAACTCTACGGCGAAGCCACGGAGCACGAGCCGGCAGATGCGATGGAGCGGCTGGATGTGGAACTGGCTAAGAGTGAGATGGAAGAATAGATTTTAAGGCAAACTACGCAGTATTCATGCGGGTTTTGGGGCGTTTCTGGCTGGGAAAGCTCATGGATATTGCGTAGCGTGTTTTGAATTGATCGAATCCGACTTCATTGCGTTGCTGCCCTAGCTATCAAAACTTTATCTGTGAAGCCGGAAGACATACGCTTTGAATCGATAAAGGAAGACCGAGACTGGTACTTTGTTGAGTACCAGCCACCCTTGTCTGGTGAAAGGTTTTCGAATCTTCAGTTATCAATACTTGAGCCGCGCGAGGCTAAAGAAATAGCAGCAGCAATGGAGCGTGAAGCCGAGGCATGGATAGGTCGATATCCCATCCCGCTAATGTCGATGGCATTTACTCTCGACGGAAGCCTTATTTACCTATCAAACACCAACGCCCGCCCTACTAATCATCTCTTGGCATGGGCAGAAACATCAACGGCTAAAACTATTCTCTGTTGGGAAAGGCTGAAGGACGAAGATCTACCGGCTGTAGCGTTGGATCTGAACTACCTAAAGCAGATTTTCGCCGATGTACCCTACAAGACCGGTCAGGAAATTCGTGCTGCTGCGCAAAAGCATCGTGCCTCCTTGCGGCTAGGGTGGTGGATTGTGTTCCTGTGGGCTGTCGTTGTTCCGTTGTCAGTGGCGGTTCTAGAGTGGTGGATCGACCTCTTGGGTTTAGCGGTCTTGATTTTTGCTTTCGTCAAAGCTGCGATTCAAGCTCTCCGCTTAACCGGGCGTCTTCCTCGGTCAAAACGCGAACTTGAAAAAGAGGCCGAAGAGTCGAAGATGCGTCACTATGCATACCACTGCGAACGCAACCCGGAAGCTTTTGAGCGTCTCAAGCTCGAGAACTTCAAGCGAGAGGCCATCGAGAAAACAAAGGCGGAAGCTGCTGCCCTCAAAGCGAGGCAACAAAAATAAGGTGAGCAAAGCATTGGAAAACCGGGAATGGAAAGCAGGGAAAACAGCGTCACACACGATTTTCTGAAACCGTCTACGCAACATCTATGCGCCTTTTCAGGCATTTCTGCCCGAAAAAGCTCATGGATATTGCGTACTCATCCCCACCCTACCGCCCGAAAAACTTCTTCACCGTATCCTCCGCCACTTGCTGCAAGAACGCGGCCGTCTCAGCGTCTATCTTGCCGTAGTAGTCGTACTTGTTGCCTACGGGCGATTTGCCGTACACGCTGGCATACACCGTACACGCGGCCAGGTAGGAGCCGATCAGATTGGGGTGTGATCCGTCGTAATCCTGGTGCAGCTGTATGCCGGGCCGCCGCCGGTACGCCTCTTCAAACGCCAGGCCGACGGGAATCACCAGCGCGCCAATCTCATTGCCCACGCTCAGGTAGAGATCCGCGGTCAGCGCAATGTTCTCGGGCTTGGTTTCTTTGTGTGGCTTAACGTACGCATGCGGCATGTAGAGCGCGGTTTTGCCGCCGCGCTCACGAATGACTTTGTCAAACTCAATGATCGTCTCGCGCAACTTTGCGCCACGCACTGGCGACAGTGGCTCGGCGCTACCGCCTTGCAAAATCACAAGCTGAAACGGCTCCTTCACGCCGATGCGGCCGGGCTGCGTGAGGTGATCAATGCTGTGATGCGCCAAGTCCGCACCGCCAATGGTCGCTGACTTGTAATTCAGCCTGCTTTGCAGGCTAGGGTCCGCAGCCGTCGCGAGACGCCGCACATGGTTGTGCAGGCTGTTGCCATAGTAAAAGTAGCTATTGCCTACAAAGAGTAGGCGCGCAGGCGTATCCACTTGCGGCGCTTTGACTGTGGGTGCACCAGCAGCGACAACAAGCGGCAGAAACGCAGCCGCAAGCAGCAACATTGAGTGACGCCATATTTTCATTGTGGCTCCGTGAACTATGTTTTTTGAGCAAACGCTCATCAACACGCGGATGTTATCGCGAGCGCGTTCAGGCCGTTATAGTGGGCAACAGCCTCCAATCCAAGTGCCCGCAACTTCTGGAGAACATTTTTTTGAACACCGCAAACACCGCTCCTCAGTTAGACATCACAGCTACCGCTGTCCGCGCGCTGATGCTCTATTCATTGACTGAGTTTCAGTCTGGCAATGCCACCACCATCCGGGTCACTGCGGATGGAACTAGCTTCAGCATTTCCGACGACGGCAGAGGCCACCCGATTGACAAGACGGTTGAGGGAATTTCGTACCTCAAATTCATTTACACGCACTTTGATTATCCGTTTGAGTCCGGCCGCGCTGCGCCAATCCAGCTTCAAGGCCTTGGCATGTCGGTGATCAATGCGTTGTGCAGTGAACTTACGCTTACCGTGCGCAAGCAGAATGAAACGCTGCAGCTGCGCTTTGAAGGCGGACAGCTTCAGCAACAGACTAGAACGGCGGTGCCTTCGATAGAGACCGGGATCACAGTTTCTGCAAAACTCAACCCGAAGCTACAGCAACATGGC
>JBOFGW010000119.1:0-2185 GCA_051649325.1 Burkholderiaceae bacterium
TTTGTAGACGGCAGCACCGCCAAGTTCGACAAGCTGCTGATTGCCACTGGTTCGACGCCGATGCGTCCACCGATTCCCGGCATGCATTTGCCCGGCGTGCATCCCTGCTGGACGCTGGCTGATGCGCACAAGATCGCCGCGCTGGCGACCAAAGGCGCGCGCGTGCTGCAGATGGGCGCGGGCTTCATCGGCTGCATCATCATGGAATCGCTCGCGCTGCGCGGAGTTGAATTGACCGTGGTGGAGATGGGTGACCGCATGGTACCGCGCATGATGGGGCCAACCGCGGGCGGCATGATCAAACAGTGGTGCGAGAAAAAAGGGGTGAAGGTGTTTACCGGCACCAAGGTGGAATCCATCGCCGCTGCAAGCAAGGGGCTGGATGTCAAACTTTCCAACGGCCAGCACATGCAGGTGGACTTGGTGATCAGCGCCACCGGCGTGCGGCCCGCCATTGGATTTTTGGAAAACTCCGGCATCACCTGCCTGCAAGGTGTGCTGACAGACGAACATCTGCAGACCAATGTGCCGGGCATCTATGCGGCAGGCGACTGCGCAGAAGCCTTCGACAAAATCTCCGGTAAAACGCTCGTGTCGGCAATTCAGCCCAACGCGGCCGATCAGGCCTACGTGGCTGGCATGAACATGGCCGGCAAAAAAGCGGTGCTCAAAGGCGTGACCACCATCAACGTGCTGGACACACTGGGTTTGATCTCCACCAGCTTTGGCGTGTGGGAAGGTGTGCCCGGCGGCCAGCACGTGGAGTTGACCGACCGCGAAGACTTCAAACACATTAGCCTGCAGTTCAAAGACGATGTGCTGGTGGGCGCCAACAGCCTGGGCTTGACCAACCACGTGGGTGTGCTGCGTGGCCTGGTGGAAGGGCGCGTCAAGCTGGGCGAGTGGAAAGATAAGCTGATGGCCGATCCGCTGCGTCTTTCAGAAGCGTATTTGGCCACCGCGCAGGCGCAGCAAGACTTTGCTGGAGGCTACGGCCGCAAGGCGGCTTGAAGCTTCACGCCGAATTTATCCAACCTTGATAGGGAAAAGCCTGCCAGATCTATTGGCAACACAGGGCAGGCTTTTTTGCCACAATAGCGCCATGCGCATCACATTCAAGCTGTTCGCCAGCCTCACCGACTATTTGCCACAAGCCCTGGACGGCCATACGCGCAGCGGCAATGAGCTGCCGATGGATCTGACTGTGGGCACCACCGTGCAACAGGTGATCGACCGCTTTTCCATGCCGCCCAAGCTCGTGCATCTGGTGCTGGTCAACGGCGTATTCATCGCGCCGGCCGCGCGCGCCACGCATGCGCTTGCGGAAGGCGACGCCCTTGCGATCTGGCCGCCGGTTGCGGGAGGCTGACGCGTGGTCATCAAAACAAAAAGAGGCATTGCATGAGTGACGGCGTGGTTTGGACCAATGACATGGGCTGTACCCCGGACGACCTCAAGCATTGGCTGACCTACATGGCTAAGGATACCGTGCGCTTTGGCACCTACGGCGCAGTAGTGCCCATGGCCGGCGGCGCCGCAGTGCTGGAGTGGCAGAAAAAGCCGCCGCGCGTGATCGGCATGGTCAGCATGCCGGTGACGCACGTGAATATCTCGTTCAAAGGCGTGGCCGATTCACATCGCAAAATATTCATCAAGCAGTTTGAGGATGTGACGCGTCGTGGCGGCGGGTAAAACACTCGCAGCGTTTGGTCTTGCGCTGTACGCGGCCGCGCTGGCCGCCGCGCCGCAAAAACCAGGCTTTGTGCAAGTAGAGCTGGTGGCCGAGCAAGCGGCTGTGGTGCCCGGCAAACCCATCTGGATCGGCCTATCGATGAAGCACGATCCGCTGTGGCACACGTACTGGAAAAACCCGGGCGATGCGGGGCTGCCCACCACGATTGCGTGGACGTTGCCGCCCGGCTTTCAGGCCGGTGAGATTGAGTGGCCGCATCCGCAGCGCATTCCCGTCAAGCAACTCGCCAGCTACGGCTATAGCGATCAGCTGCTCTTGCCGCTGCTGCTGTTTGTGCCGCGCCAACTCGCGGGCAAGCAGGTCACGCTCAAGGCCCGTGCGGATTGGCTGGTGTGCAAGGAAAGCTGTATTCCAGAAGGCGCCGATCTACAGATCACATTGCCGGTGCTTGCGCCGAACGTAGCGAGTGCACCGGCGTCTGCGCAAAAACCG
>JBOFGW010000120.1:0-6823 GCA_051649325.1 Burkholderiaceae bacterium
AAAAATGCTCCAAAAGGCTTATGGATATTGCGTAGAGCACTTAGAAACTACTGCATTCAGCCGACAAGATACTTCTTAAACGTCTTCTGAAACTTCTCCACCTTGGGGCCGACCACAAACATGCAGTAACCCTGATTGGGATGCTGGTTGAAGTAATCCTGGTGATACGCCTCGGCCTTGAAATAGTTGGGTGGCTGGCCGATCGGAGCGAGCTGCGTGACGATCGGGTCTTGCAAGTGCGCTTGCGCTTCGCGAATCACCTCTTTGGCGGTCGCCATCTGCGTATCGGAGTGTGTGAAGATCACGCTGCGATAGCTTTCACCCACATCGTTACCCTGCCGGTTCAGCGTGGTGGGATCGTGAATGCCGTAGAAACTCGCCAGAATCTCGCGGTAGCTGATTTCGCTCGCATCAAACTCAAGCCGCACCACTTCGGCGTGGCCGGTGGTTTCGCTGCACACTTGCTCGTAGGTGGGACTAGCCGTGTGGCCGCCGGCGTAGCCGCTTTCCACATACTTCACGCCACGCACGCGCTGATACACCGCTTCCAGGCACCAGAAGCAGCCACCGCCAAGCGTTGCAATTTCGATAGTCATTTGCAGTTTCCTTTGCTTGCACTCACCCGGTTCTGTCAGGTGCAGTACTGCAAACTTACACCCGCACAGCGTTTAGCGCCGAATCACCACGGGAGCGTCTGAAAGCTCGTTGCCCGCGCTGTCGCCGTTCTTGCCCAGCGGAAAGTGTACGGCCAGCTCGACGCCAATCTCTTGAATCACTGCGCAAGTGTTAGCGGCTACATCGTTGGAACGAAACGCTTTTTGTAGCACGATCACCCACGCGTCCCACCGTTGCTGCGGGATGGCGCGCGCGGCGGCGCGGTCTGCGACCAGTTCAATCTTGTGCTCAGCAAACAGCGCATAGATCAGCACGCCGTTGTTCTGCTCGGTGTCCCAAATGCGCAGCTTGGAAAACAGATTCAGCGCGCGCGTACGCGGCGCCGCGTCGTGCCACAAATAGCTCATCGGCAGGCTTTCTTCGGCCACAAAGCGCAGCTCGGCGGTATGTGTGCCTTCAGAGGCCTTGATGGCGTCTTGCACGGCGCGCAGCATGGCTGGCGAAAACGTGGCTGAAAAACTCGCCGGCCAGACAAACAAGTGTTTGAGGGTGCGACTGATGTTCATGTGCTCACCAATCCCCCGACGCGCCGCCGCCGGAAAAATCGCCACCGCCGCCGGAGGACCAGCCGCCACCACCGCTGCTGCCACCACTCCATCCGCCGCTGCCGGAGCTTGGAAAGAAAATGGCCGGAGAATCGCGCCGGCCATAGCTGCGGCGGCCCACGCGCGATGCACTGGAGCCAAATACAAACGCACCGATCATCACAATCAAGCCCACCGGGATCGCAAACAGCAGCGGGTTGCCGGCAAATGCCGCAAACGTGCCTGCGCCGCCAGCGGCCAGCATCGGGCCAAAGCCGCCCAGGATTTTTTTGAGGATGATGCCAGCAAAAATGCCAAAGATCACAATAGCAAGCAGCCCTTCTTCACCGCCGCCATCCATGGGATTGGGAATGCCCTGGGCAGAAGGCGCAGGCAGCGCGCCGCTGGCTGCCTCTTTCGCCAGGCGCTCGTCTATCCGCTCCACCGCGCGTATCAGGCCGCCGGCGTAGTCACCTTGCTTGAACGCAGGTGCCATGGTCTCGCTGATGATGCGCTTGGCCGTGACGTCGGGAATTGCACCTTCCAGCGTGCGCGCAACATCAATGCGCACCTTGCGGTCTTGCACCGCGAGAACAATCAGCACGCCGTCGCCTACGCCCTTCCGGCCGATCTTCCATGTGGTGCCTACGCGATTGGCAAAATCTTCAATCGGCTCACCACTGGTGGTGTTCACCAGCAGCACCGCAATCTGCGAACCGCGGCGCGCTTCAATATCTGCAAGCTTGGCTTCAAGCTGCGCTTTACCTTGAGTGCCAAGCGTGAGTGTGAGATCCGTAACGCGGCTGGTGAGCGGCGGCACGGGTTGTAACTGCTGAGCAAATAAGTTGCCAGCAAACAGCAATCCAAGAACACACCACGCAATACCCATGCGGGTTCTGAGCCAGTTTTGCTTCAAGATGCGCATGGATATTGCGTACATGCCTTTTGGAGTTGCTGTTTTGAATGCTGAGAACGCACCTGCGTTTCACCCTCACCCTGCCCTCTCCCTGGGAGGGAGAGGGTTTGTTGGCGCGAGTTCACAGGGTTATTTTTTATTGAAATCCACTGCCGGCGGCTTGCTCACAGCCGCTTCATTTTCCACCGTGAACTGCGGCTTTTCTTTGGCACCGGTCAGCAGTTTGCCCAGCATGTTTTGAAGCAGCGCGATGGTAGTGTTGTACTCCTTCACCGCAGTGATGTATTTATTACGGGCGATGCCGATGCGATTCTCTGTACCCTCAAGCTGCGTGCGTAGCTCTTGAAAGCCCGCGTTGGCCTTGAGGTTTGGATAGTTTTCTACCGTGACGAGCAGGCGTGACAAGGCACTCGTCACCTCGCCTTGCGCGGCGGTGAATTTTTTGAACGCCTCAGGGTCGTTCACCAGCTCCGGCGTGGCTTGGATGGCTGTGGCCTTGGCGCGTGCGTTGATCACCTGGTTAAGCGTTTCCTGCTCAAAGC
This sequence comes from Burkholderiaceae bacterium, assembly GCA_051649325.1. GTDB lineage: Bacteria > Pseudomonadota > Gammaproteobacteria > Burkholderiales > Burkholderiaceae_C > JBJOQV01. Next base: position 2,658 of record JBOFGW010000120.1, read on the forward strand.
CCGCTTCACCTTTGACGGTGTTGACGATGTTGGGAATCAAGTCCGCCCGGCGCTGATATTGGTTCAGCACTTCCGCCCAAGCGGCTTTCACGTTCTGGTCTTGGGTTTGAATCGTGTTGTAGCCGCAGCCCGACAAGGCCAGCGACGCCAGTGCGAGCAGGCCAATCAGTAGTCGTTTCATATTGTTCTCCCGAAAAGTTTGGGTGTGCGATAGCGTGGATATTTGATGCTCTGCGCCATATTTGCAATAGCCTGCGCGACGGCAGAGTGCAAATGTACCGCGAACGCCTTGCTGCGCCGATGAAATGGCTGTTCAGGACGAAGCTTGCGAAACCAATCTTTGCGTAACAATAGTCAGCAACCGTGCTTTCTCCACCTTACCCATCGCGTTCTTGGGCAGCTCATGCAAAAACACCACGCGCTTGGGGTGTTTGAAGCGCGCCAGCTTGCCGTCAAATGCAGCCAGTACGGTTGCTTCGTCTACCTGTGTACCGCTGCGCGCAACAATGCAGGCCACCGGCACTTCACCCCACTGCGCATCCGGCAGGCCAATCACCGCGGCTTCTGCAATTTGCGGCATGCCGGTGAGCACGTTTTCCAGCTCGGCTGGATAAATGTTTTCACCGCCGGAGATCAGCATGTCTTTGGCGCGGCCGGCGATCCACAGCACACCATCGGCATCGATGCGGCCTAAGTCGCCGGTGGCAAACCAACCGTCTGCATCTAGACCGCTTGGGCTGTCATTGAATTCGTGCTTGAAGTAGCCGCGCATCAGATTGGGGCCGCGCACCAGCACCTCACCAATGCCCTGCGCGTCCGGCGCGCAAATGCGCAGCTCAACGTCCGGCGCGGCAGGGCCGGCGCTGCCAGTTTTGATCATTGCATCGCGCGCAGGCAGCACGGTGGAGGTTGGCCCGGTCTCCGTACTGCCATACACCTGCGTAAGCGGCACACCGCGCGCATGCACCGCATCAATCAACGCGGCAGGAATGGTGCTGGAGCCGGCGCAGATGGCCTTGAGACTGGACAAATCTGTTACTTGCCACGCCGCATGCGAAATCACAGCGCGTAAGGTGGCCGGCACCATCAGCGCCTGCGTGGGGCGGTGCGCCTGCACATCTGCCAGCCATGCGCCGGCATCAAAGCGCGCATGCAGCAGCACGGTCGCGCCCGCAGCGAGCGTCGGTAACGTTTGAATGCACAGCCCGCCGACATGAAACAGCGGCAGAGATGACAGCACCACATCGTCCGCACCAATCCCCTGCCCTTGCATCGACGCGCGGATATTGGCCGCCATTGCATCCAGCGTATGCACCACACCTTTGGGAGCGCCGGTAGTACCGCTGGTGTAGACCAGCAGCACATCGCGGTCTTGGCTGGGCGCGCGCGGCGCATCATGTGCGCAGGGCTGCGCGACGAGTTCATCCACATCATGCACGGTGCAGTGGAATTGCTGCGCCAACTGGCGGGCCAAAGCCAAGTGTTCAGTGTCCGCCACCATTACGCGCGGCTGCGCATCTTGCAAAATTGTCGCAAGCTCTGCCGCAGCGAGCCGATAGTTCAGTGGCAGATATAGCGCGCCGGCCATGCCGCAACCCGCCAGCAAGGTGATGCAATCCAGATGATTGCTGCCCAGATATGCAACGCGGTCGCCTGCAGCAACGCCCCACTCACCGGCGAGCCGCGCGGCAATGCGCGTGCTGCGGCCGGCTAGTTTGCGATACGCATAGTCTTTGCCGGCAAAACGCACCGCGATTTTTTCCGGCTGCGTGCGCAAATGCTGCTCGAAGTATTCATGCAGCCGCATGGCATTCATTTATGAATTTTTAGGCAATGTACGCAATATCCATACGGATCTTGAGGCAAAAACGGCTCAAAAGGCGCATGGATATTGCGTAGAACATACTCAAACTTCACTCAATCAATCTTTCTCACCGGGGTTGTACAGCGTCTCGCGGCCCATGCGATCCATCACCAGCTCGGCCGTCCACGGCAGCATCAGCGAGCCGCAGCGGCTATCACGATACAGCCGCTCCAGCGGCAGATGTTTCATCATGCTTTGGCCGCCACAGGTACGCAGCGCCAGGCGGCAGATGTCGTTGGCGCCTTCCATCACGGTGTAGTGCGCTGCGTACAGGCGCATGCGTTCATCATTGGATGGATTGGGTTTTGCCTCATGAATCACGCGCCAGAAAATGCTGCGCATGTTTTCCAATTGAATGCGCATCTGCGCCACCGCGAGCTGCTTGGTGGGATACATGCGGCGCTTGACCGGCGGCTCGCCAGCTACTTCACCGCGCAAATACTGCACCACAAAATCGTAGGCCGCATTGGCAATGCCCAGGTACGTGGGCGAGAGCGTGAGAAACATATACGGCCAGGTCTGCGCGGCCTTGTAGTACACGCCGCGCGGCATGAGCTGTTCATCGTCGCTAACAAACACGTCTTTGAACGTGAGGTTGCGGCTGACGGTGCCGCGCATACCCATTGGGTTCCAATCACCGCTGATGGCAAGGCCCGGCGCGGTGGCGGGCACCGCGATGTAGAGCGTGTCTTTGGCGTCGAGCAGCGCATCATCGCCTTTGTCTTCGGTGCACAAAATGCCGTAGTAGTTGGCCGCGCCGGAAAGTGATGCCCAGATTTTCTTGCCGTTGATCAGCCAGCCGCTTTTGCCATCCACCACGGTTTTCTTGGCGGTGGTGCCAAACGGTGCGCGACCGGCTGCGGCAGCGGTGCCTTCTGAAAACGGTTGCGCGTACAGCGCGCCTTCTTTCACCACGCGGTCAAAGTGGATGGTGCGACGGTGCCGATGTTCTTGCCGCTGCGCTGCGTCCATCGCAATGCCGTCGGCCAGCATGCCCGTCCACATCGTGCTGCAGATATGCATGTTGTACGTGAGTGCAGTCGCGCCGCAGAAGCGGCCGATCTCCGCCGCCACCATCATGTAGGTGGCAAAATCTGCGCCCAGACCGCCCTGCGGTTGCGGCACGCACAGCGCCAACAGTCCCGCGGCGCGCAGATCCTGGTAGTTTTCAAACGGAAAGCTCGCTGCCTCGTCCCACTGCTGCGCGCGCGCGGCAAACTTGCTTTCACCCAGCGTGTGCGCAAGCGCGAGCAGGTCGCGCTGCGCGGGTGTGAACGCCGCATCACCGACGCTAGGAACAAAAGGCAGGCTTGGAGTCTGCGTGGCGGTCATGACAAATTCCTTCAGTGCTTGGTTGCGCTTGCAGGATGCATCGCCTTGCGGCGCGCGAGAAAATTCAGCACCGCGGCATCAAACAGCTCAGGCGCTTCGAGATTGGCCAGATGGCCCACGCCCGCAAGTTCCAAATACTCAGAGCCAGCAATGCGCTGCCCCATCCGCTGCATCACCGCAGGCGGTGCGTTTTTGTCTTGCTCACCGGCAATCAAGAGCGTGGGCACGCGAATATGTTCCAAGTTGCGCTTGCGGTCAAAAGTGACCAGCGCAGACAGCGCAGCGCGATACGTGGCTGCCGGTACCGCGCCCATGACCTCGCGCGCGAGGCGCACGCCTTCAGGAATTGCCACCGGCCCCACCATGCCCGGCACGAGCTGCGCGGCAACATCGGTCATCTGTTTGCCGGCATCCAGCGGCGCCGTGCGCTCATTGATAAAGTTCTGCTGCCACGCGCCATCAGCATTGCCAAAGGCCGCAGACGTGCCGGAGAGCACCAGCGCGCGCACGAGGCCGGGCCGACGCGCAATCAACTCCTGCGCCACCATACCGCCCATGCTGTGCCCCAGCAGAATCACCGGCGCGTTGCCGCCGCTCGGGTCCAGCGTTTCGATGAGAGCGGCCGCGCTTTCTGCCAGCCCTTTGAAGGTGTAAGGCTCGATGGGTGAAGAATTGCCATAGCCCGGCATATCCCAGGCAACGGCACGAAAACCGTTCGAAGAATAGCTTTCAAGCTGCGGTGCAAAGGCCGATGATCCGCCGCCGATGCCGTGCAACATCAAGATCGTCGGCCCCGAGCCGAGCATGCGAAATGCGGGGGTTCTCAAACTGACGCACCTTCTTTCACCACAACCGTGTCGTCCAGCATGATTGTGCAGCGGCGCATCGGCAAATCAAAGTGCCCTTCAGTGAAGCGGCCCGCCACTTCGTTGGCGCCGGTGGAATACAAGAAGTTGCCGGCGATGGCGCG
>JBOFGW010000121.1:0-1951 GCA_051649325.1 Burkholderiaceae bacterium
ATACTCCACGCACCGGCTTGGCAAACATCATCGGCGCAGTGGACATCTACTCTTGGGAAACCGGCCCGATTGCGTTTGTGCCGATCTACAACACGCAAATCCGGGCGCGCACGATGTTCTTGTCTGACGGCGAATCTGCTAAACGCATGTTCATCCGTCCGATCAAGAAAGAGCGCATGGGCAAGACAGGCGATAGCTCGAAAGACATGCTTGTTACGGACGTGACCCTCAAAGTCACGAACCGTCGCGGCATGCTGAAGATCGCCGACCTGACGTAAAAGCAGTTGCGCGGGCTGGGTCAAGGTTGACTCAGCCCGTCTTTTTGTGAGGAACCCATGGCATTCAAAAAGACAGAACGCACCTTCTACGGCTACAGCACTTTCCACGAAAACCCTGACAAGCCCGGCGAGTACGTCATTGAAAAGACGTTTGACCGCGACCCGATCATTGAGCGCGCGAAGCTGCTAAAAGAGCTTCACGGCGACGACAAAGAATTGCGCTTTGAGATGTCGATTCCGCACACCATGTTCATGCAGTGGATTCAATCCGGCAAGATCAGCCCGGACGAATGGTTTGAGGCCGGTAACGGCGGCATCGCTATTGAACCGCGCAAACTTGAACAGTTGAAACGAGAGTACAGCCGACTGGCTGGAAACTGATGATTTCCAACTACACAGAGTTGCAAAACGCGGTGACGCGGTGGACAAACCGAACCGATTTGGCTGCGCACATCCCTGACTTTGTGATGCTTGCCGAAGAACGTATTTGGGCCATGCTGCGGGCCAAGGCTCTGCGACTTAGCTTTTCTGTGTCGTACGCGGCCGCCGCCGAAAGCGTTGCGCTACCTGCTGACTGCATCACGGTGCTGTCAGTGCGCGATGTGGCTACGGGGCGCTCTGGTGATGTTGACTTCATCAACGAAGACCAATACGCGCAAGCACAAAACGCATTCTTCAAGCCAGACAAAACGCAAGTCATTGTGACTGGCCGCGAGCTTGTTTTTGCAATCCCGCCATCAACGCCCGGGGCGCTCGAAGGCCGGTATCTTGCGCGCGAGCCCGCGCTTTCGGTTTCAAACGCTACGAACCAAGTGCTGACTTGGTATCCAAGCGTCTACCTCAATGCAACACTGTTGGAAGCGTTCGACTACCTGCAAGACACTGAAAAAGTGATGCGATACGCCGAAAAGTTAAAGGCTAGCATTGCGCAGGCAAACGCACAGAACGCCCATTCAAGCAAGCAAGCGCTTGTGGCGCCACGGGTGACGGTGGTTTGATGATCCCCTTTGCAGGCTTTATCCCCGACGCTGATTGGACAGTGCCGGGGGCTATCGCCGATTGCGTGAACCTGATTCCCACTGAAAAGGGCATGGCTGGCGGCCCTACGCCTATCGTCGCCGTACCTGGCTTGGCTGCGCTTCCCGGCGTGTGCCGTGGCGCTGCGGTGCTTGTAAACACCTTGGGCTCGCGTCGCAACTTTGCAGGCACGCAGACAGCCCTGTATGAGCTGACCGGCTCAACGTGGACCAACGTTGGCCGCGTTGTCGCTTACACCGGATCGCCCGAGGCGCGCTGGTCATTCACCCAGTTCGGCAATGCGGCATTGGCTGCAAATGACGCAGACGTAATTCAGGCGTCTACAGCGGGCGCATTTGCGGATATTGCGGGAGCACCTGCCGCGAAAATCCTGGTGTCGGCCAAAGACTTCGTGATTGCTTTTGCCACCAACGAGGGTACTTTTGGCGATCAGCCTGACCGCTGGTGGTGCAGCGCTTTCCAAAATCATACGTCATGGACGCCGAGCTTAGCCACCCAGGCCACGTCAGGGCGACTTGTCGGGTCTCCTGGCGGGATTACAGCCGCCGCTATGCTTGGTGGCTATGCTGTAGCTTACAAAGAGCGTAGCCTGTACCTGGGCCAATACGTTGGGTCGCCCATCGTGTGGCAGTTCG
>JBOFGW010000122.1:0-6457 GCA_051649325.1 Burkholderiaceae bacterium
AGACCTTCACGGTCGCGCAGATCAATAAAAATCACCCCGCCATGATCGCGCCGGCGGTGGGCCCAGCCAAACAACGTGACTTCCTGGCCGATGTAAGACGCATCGACTTTGCCGCAATATTGCGTGCGCATTTTTGTTACTCCTACTGGAATAGTTCTACATCACCGACAGGGCCGGCGCATAGCACCGACGGTCGTCTCTATGTTTTGCCAAAGAAGGGTTCAACGGGTTAAGCAGCGGCTGTCTGCTTAACCCTGGCGATTGGTATCTCTGCGCTTTGCGCAGAGTGAAACTGTTGAACGCATAACGCTAGTTTAGCCGCTGCGCACGGTCTGCTCAATGGCTGGGCGGTCGCATTGCGGTTATTGCGGCTTTTGCACCTGAGCGCTGTTTTCCAGCGTTGCAACGCCGTTTTTGCCCGGCACGACCACGCCCAGGCTGACGATGAATTTGAGCGCTTCGTCCACGCTCATGTTCAAGTCGGTAATCTGGTCGGGTGACACGATGATGATGTAGCCAGACGTTGGGTTGGGCGCCGTAGGTACAAACACAGACAGCGGCGCGGTTTTCAATACCTGGCTGATCTCGTCACCCGGCGTGCCCACCACAAAGCCTACGCTCCACGCGCCGGAGCGCGGAAACTCCACCAGCACGGCCTGGCGAAACGCCTGCCCGTTGGGCGAAAGAATCGTGTCGCTGACCTGCTTGACGCTGTTGTACACGCTGCGCACGATGGGAATGCGACCCAGCAGCTCTTCCCACCACTGCACGAGCTTGGCGCCGATCAGGTTGCTCGCGAGCCCGCCTACCACCAATACCACAATCACCACGAGCACCGCGCCAAGATACGGAATGTGAAAACCGAGCAGCTTGTCCGGATGCGCGCTGGGCGGCAGCAGCTGCAGCGCTTTGTCCATGGTGGAGAGCACCAAATCCAGCACCCAGATGGTGATGGCCAGCGGCACCAGCACAATCAGGCCGGTCACCAGCCAGCGGCGAATTCTCGCCATCGCGCCAGTTTTCATTTGTCGCTTGCTGCAGGAGTTGACGCTGCCGGCGCGGGCGTGCTGGCGGGCGCGCTTGCGCTATCTGGTTTTGCGGCGCTGCCGGCGTCTTTGCTTGCGTCTTTTGTGGCCGCGTCTTTGGCGGGAGCTTCTTTTGTTTTATTGCCGCCGCGAAAATCAGTTACGTACCAGCCGGAGCCTTTGAGCTGAAACCCCGCCGCCGTCACTTGCTTTTTGAACGCAGGTTTGCCGCAGGACGGGCATTCGGTCAGCGGCGCATCAGAGAGTTTTTGCAGTACATCTTTTTCAAAACCGCAGTCGTCGCAGCGGTAGGCATAAATCGGCATGGCAGAGCAGACAAGAAACGTAACTTGTTGAATTGTAAAGGCTTATCGGTCACTCCGGCAGGCATTTGTAGACGCGTTCAACCGCTCGTTTGAGGACGCACTCTAGAGCAAACGCTTGCGCCGGCGCTCGCACACGCTATGATGCGTTTAATCGTGTAAACGCATGAACTTATTTGGATTGAACCCATCGGCCTGCTCAAGCTGCTTATAGAACTGACCGAAATCGCCTGCGCTTAAGCAGGCAGTTGAAACGCCGGCCACCTAGGCCAATTTTTAACCCAAATGCGTTTATATGTCTAAACGCATAATATTAAGGAGCAATCACAGATGAAATCCGCAACTACCAAAACTGCTTTGGTCACCGGCGCTTCCGGCGGCATTGGCAAATCAATCGCTGAACAATTTGCCAAAGACGGTGTGAATTTGATCATCGCTGCGCGCAACCTGCCGCAACTGCAGCAGCTTGCTGCCGATTGGAGTGCGCGTTATGGCATCAGCGTCACTCCAATTGCAGCGGACTTAAGCGTAAGCGGCGCGGCGCAGACGCTGGCCGACCAAGTGCTGGCCACCGGCACGCCGGTCGATTACCTGGTGAACAACGCGGGCTATGGTCTGTATGGCTTATTTGCGCAGTCTTCCCTGGAACAGGAGCTGGCAATGGCCCGCATCAATATGGAAAGCTTGACCGTGCTGACCAAACGCTTTTTGCCGAGCATCATCGCGCGCAAGGGCCGCATCATGAACGTGGCGTCGACCGCGGCGTTTCAACCCGGGCCTTACATGGCGGTGTATTACGCGACCAAAAGTTATGTGCTGTCGTTCTCCGAAGCGATTGCCAGCGAGCTTGCCGCCACCGGCGTGACGGTAACCGCGCTGTGCCCCGGCCCTACGCGCTCAGGCTTTCAAGACAAAGCCGCCATGCAGGATTCTGCGCTGGTGAAAGGCAAAAAACTGCCGGACGCGCAATCCGTAGGTGTTGCGGGGTATAAGGCCATGATGCGCGGCAAGCGCGTGTATATCCCCGGCATGATGAACTGGTTGATGGCGCAAAGCGTGCGCTTTACGCCGCGGTATCTTGCCGCGGAAATCGTGCGCAAAATGTCTGTGCCGGTGTAACCCACAAGCAGAACAGTGCGTGTGCCGTACGTGCCTTCTCAAACGCTACAATACGTTCATTGACTTAAACATATCAACTCATTGAGATAACAAGACCAAAGGTATGAAAAAAAAGTGGACGCTGGAAGATGTGCGCGACACCTTTAGCCGCAACGAAAAGCTGTTTCATGCGCTGGGTGACGTGCAGCGGCAAACGATTTTGCTGCTGCTCGCGCAGCACGAGCGGCTGAACGTCACGCAAATTGCGGACAACATGACGCTGTCGCGCCCGGCAGTCTCGCATCATCTGCGAGTGCTGAAAGAGGCGGGGCTGATTCAAATGGAACGTGAATCGCGCGAGAATTTTTACAGCCTGATGTGGGAAGAACCCATCGGGCAACTCAAACTTTTGATCGAGCAGGCTGAGCAGGCGTGTAGTTGAGCGGCGCGGCGGCGTGTTCGCAATACAGGGTGCATTGCAATGAGATTTTTGATTCGTCTATTTCTTTTTATCGCGCTGCTTGCCGCCGCGCTCGCCGCCACGCTGTACCTGCGCTATGGCGGCACGCAGCCGTATCCAGACGTTTCCACCACACCACTCATTGAAGCCAGTGCGCTGGAAAAAGTATTTGAGTATCCCGAGCCGCTGGGTAACGGTGCGGTGGCCGCAGATGGCCGCGTGTTCTTCACCATCCATCCTGAATCCAAACCGACTGGCCACAAACTACTGGTCTGGGATAAGGGCACTTTCAAACCTTTCCCGAATGACGCAGCACAAAAAGACTTTGATGCTATTTTGGGCGTAAATATCGACGCGCAAGGCACGCTGTGGACGATCGACCACGGTGAACACGGCCTGCGTACTGCGCGGCTGATGGCATTTGATATCAACAAGGGTGAGAAAATTTTTGCTCTGCCGTTTGATAAATCAATCGCACCGTTGGGCTCGATGCTGCAGGCCATGCAAGTCGATAGCAAGGGCGAATTTGTCTACATCGCCGATGTGAGCTTTTGGCGCAAATCCCCCGGCATTGTGGTGGTGGATGTGAAGAACAAACGCGCATGGCGCGCGCTGGACAAGCACCCTTCGGTCATGCCGCAAAGCTGGCTGATCCGCACCGCAACCAAGAACATGGAGTTCTTTGGCGGGCTGCTCGCACTCAAGCCCGGCATCGACGGCGTAGCGCTTTCAAAAGACGATCAAACGCTGTACTACGCAGCCATGGCGCATTCAACGCTGTTTCGCATCAGCACCGCCGCGCTCAAAACCCCCGAAGCAGCCGCAAATGCCGCGGACGCCGTGCAGGCGCTTGGCCCGAAACCTTTGAACGACGGCCTGTCGATCGACAACGAAGGCAACGTGTTTCTGACCGATGTGGAGCATGGCGGTGTGATGCGCTATTCCAAAGACGGCAAGTTGCAGACCATGATCCGCGACGACAAGCGCATCCGCTGGGCCGATTCACTGTCATTCGGGCCGGACGGCTACCTATACATTACCGACAGCGCGATTCCAGACCAGATGCTGCAAAGCAAAGCACACATGCAGGCGCGCGCCCCCTACTTTATGTACCGCTTCAAGCCGGGCACTGTCGGTACGCCCGGTCAGTAAGCGCAACGTCGTATTCTTAGCGCCAAAGCGCAGGAGACAGATTCATGAAGCGACGTACTTTTTTGTTGGCCGGTGCAGGCGTTGTGGGCGCGGCGGGCGCGCTGGTGATTGGCTGGGGCGTGTTGCCTGCGCGCAGCCGCCTGGGCACCGGGCAAACGCTTGCGCTGCAAGACGGCGCGGTAGCGCTGAACGGCTGGGTGGCGATCGCGCCAGATGGCACGGTGCGCGTTGCCATGCCGCGCAGTGAGATGGGGCAGGGCGTGACCACCGCGCTGCCGATGCTGGTGGCGGAAGAGCTGGACTGCGAGCTGTCGCAAATCAAGCTCGTGCAAGCACCGCACGATGCGATTCACGGCAACGTTGCCATGCTGATCGATGCGCTGCCGTTTCACCCCGACGAGCATGGCTCAAGCACGGTTAAAGCGACCGAATGGATCGTCGGCAAAGTGGCGCGTGAGCTGGGCCTGCATATCACCGGCGGCTCCTCCAGCGTGAAGGATGCTTGGCAGCCGATGCGCATGGCGGGTGCGACTGCGCGCGCGATGTTGCTGTCGGCCGCCGCAGGCAAGCTGGGCGTGCCGGCGACCGAATGCAGCGTCAAAGCCGGTGTGGTCACCCATAAAAGCGGCAAAAGCGTGCGCTATGGCGAGCTGGCCAAAGACGCTGCCTCGCGGCCGATTCCGGATGTGGAGCTGAAGAACCCGCGCCAGTTCACGCTGCTGGGTCAACCCACGCTGCGGCTGGATGCGCAGGCTAAGTCTGACGGAACCGCGCAGTTTGGGATTGACGTGCGGCCTGAAGGGCTGCTGTTTGCCGCAGTTGCCATGTGCCCGACTTTCGGCGGCCGGCTGCAGCGCTTTGATGCCAACGCGGTGCTGCAAATGCCGGGCGTGGTACGCGTCACACCCGTGCCGGGCGCGTTTGGCGCGGCCGATGCGGTGGCGGTGATTGCGCGCTCCACCTGGCAAGCCAAGCAGGCCATCGCCAAGCTGCCGGTCGTGTGGGACGCGGGCCGCAATGCAGACATGACGCACGAAACCATCCTGGCCGACATGCGCAAGCAACTGGAGGCAGAAAAAGGCTGGAGCTATCACGACCGTGGCGACGGCGAGGCGGCCTTTAACGCCGCCGCAAAAAAAGTGCAGGCTGAGTACACCGCGCCCTATCTCGCACACGCCACCATGGAGCCGATGAACTGCACCGCGCAGTTCAAAGACGGCAAGCTCACCATCTGGGCACCTACGCAGGTACCGGGGCCGGTGAAACTGTTTATCGGCCGCTTACTTGATATCGAGAGCGATGCGGTCACGGTGAACGTCACCATGCTGGGGGGCGGTTTTGGCCGCCGGCTGGATATGGATTTCATCGCACAAGCCGTGCAAATTTCCGCCGTGACGCAAGGCGCGCCGGTGCAGCTGCTGTGGAGCCGCGAAGACGATACGCGCCACGACCACTACCGCCCCGCCGCCATTGCGCAATTGCGCGGCGGCCTGGATGCGCAGAACAATCTGCAAACGCTTGCGACGCGCCAGGTCAGCGGCTCAATTACATATGACTGGATGCGCCGCGCGATTCCCGCGTTTGCCGCGCCCTCGCCCGACAAAACGACTAACGAAGGCATTTTTGACCGGCCATACGCCGTGCCGCATCAAAGCCACCGCCAAGTGGCGTATGACAGCCCGGTGCCGCTTGGCTTTTGGCGCAGCGTGGGCCACTCAATGAACGCATTTTTCTCTGAAAGCTTCATGGACGAGTGCGCGCACGCCGCCGGCAAAGACCCGTTTGAGTTTCGCCGCGCGCTGCTGCAGCGCCATCCGCGCCACCTCAAGGTATTGGAGACTGTCGCGCAGCGCAGCAACTGGAGCGAGAAGCCGCAGGCCGGCCGCGCACGCGGCATTGCCCTGCATCACAGCTTTGGTTCGATTGTTGGACAAGTCGCAGAAGTGTCGGTGGAAGCTAACAAGATCACCGTGCATAAAGTGTGGTGTGCGATTGACTGCGGCTTTGCCGTCAACCCCAACATCATCGCGCAGCAGATGGAGAGCAGCGTGGTCTATGGCCTCACGGCCGCGCTGTATGGCGAGATCACACTGAAAAACGGCGCGGTCGTGCAAGGCAATTTTGGCGACTACCCGGTGCTGCGCATGCCAGAAACGCCGTGGGTAGAAACCACCATCATCGCCAGCAGCGAGCCACCCGGCGGCGTGGGTGAACCCGGCACGCCGCCAATTGCGCCTGCGGTGGCCAACGCGGTGTTTGCACTCACAGGTAAGCGGTTACGTGCGCTGCCGCTGAAGATTGCTTAGCAAAAAGTTAATCAAACAAGCGCGCGTCATTGCGAGCGCAGCGAAGCAATCTTATGGGTTGACATACATGCTTAGAGATTGCTTCGCTGCGCT